>NZ_JAFKIC010000143.1 GCF_017306585.1 Mesorhizobium sp.
GGACTCTTGCCACATTAACCTCATGCGCCGCACGAGGGGAGCGGCGTGGCGCTTACGTCTATGCCTTTCCGCTTTTTGCCCTAGTCTAGAGCGTTCAACGGGGTTATTCACCCTTATACCCTAAAGCATAAAGGGTGCCTCGCCAATCAATATCGCTGGGACGCGATCGGTCATAGCCAGTCTAGCCGTTGGATCAGGGCAATGCCGCTAGCTGCACAGGCGTTGGTATAGGCGCCGCCTTTAACAGCACTTGATAGTGATCGATCACATCGCAGCAAGCCTTTAGAAGTGGCTCAAATCGCGAAAAGTCGATTGAAGCGCGCTTAGGTGCGATAATTTCCGTAGCGAATTCGTTTTTCCCGTAAAATTTGGTCTGGTCGAACTTCTTGTTGCTGCGGTTAAATTCCCGAACCCCGATCTTTTCAGCCAGCACGGAGCTATCAAACAGGTCTTCGATAGCCGTTGAGGCACCCGCCACCTTGGGAACGGGCACTACGTAAAGGTTCTCGTAGACGTAATAGAATGGGTCCGACCCGTCGATTGGTTTCCCGAGAATGTTAGTCAGGTGGTTGAAGATTTTCGTCGAGCCGCTGTCGTTGTCCACCACCATAATGACCGGCTGTGACGCCCCATGTTTGAAAGGCTTCATCCGCTGGCGGTAGGAACTGAGCAGCTTGTTCATTTCGTCGCCGCCGCCCGATAGGTCTTGGAAGCGGGCCGTGCGAGAGTTGTAGTGGAAGAAGTCCACCAAAAGGGAGAACTTCGGCGTGGCGTCCACAAGCCGCGGGAACTTCAGATGAAGGCTCTTCATCGCCGCGCGCAGATAAATGTTGTCGGTCTTTCCCTCGCAGATGATGCGCGGCCGGACGATCCCATAAAACGATTGGTAGTCCAGGAAGTATCCGAACAGCTTTGAGAATCCGGGCTGGTCATCAGTGAAGAAGGCATCGTTCTTGATGCGCCGTATTTGGTAGATGAAGCTCAGCATACCATCGAGGCTGTCGTTGCTGATGGGGCGCTCGCCCCTCTTTGTGCCGGTGTGTGCCCAGCCATGCTGAAACAGATGCCTGCACATAGCGCGCGACTGCTTGTAGTACTCGTGCCTGACGTTGAGTTTTTGATTGACGATCAGACCTGTCGTGTCCTGCCGCGAATCCCGCTTTTGCATGCGGGATTTCTCGTGATTGACCGTGAATCCGGCGCGGTAGACGAGCCGCAGGATTCCATCACCGGCAGTCCATTTGTCACGGCTGCCTCTGACAAGGCGCGCCACCGCTTCCGGAAACTCCTTCTCGTTGGTTGAGAACGTCAGGTCATCTGCATACCGCGTGTAGGTGCAGTGATGCTTGCTGGCCATCTTATTCAGCTGAATGTCGAGGATGTGGGTGATCAGATTGGATATGACCGGCGAGCACGGGCTGCCCTGCGGCAGCATGTTATTGTGGCAGGCGATTTGCGCGATGATGGTCGCGATCTTCGGATCGAGCTGGAAGTTCCGGTCCTTGATGAAGAACCCGTAGACCCGCCCGAAATTGATTCTTGGGAAAAAGTCCTGCAGGTCGGCGTTGAAGACCCAGCGCCGGTTGCGATGGTGCGCGGCGTTGGTCACGATCGAGAAGCCGGTCTTGAAGCCATGGGATACCACCCTGGCCTTTGTAGTGCGCTTGCCTTCGAGCTCCGCTTCAATCCGCCCAAGGAGACCGGCCAATCTCGTTTGGACGAGCTTCAGCCGCGAGTTTGGTGCTGCAATGAGACGGCGACCACCATTCTTCTTTGGAATTTCGAAGTAATCATAGGGATTGGCACGCCGGTACCAATAAAGGGCATATGATACCGTTTCGCCCTTGAGTTTAAGAAGGCGGGCAAGCTGAGGAAGGGTCGTGGCGCTCTTTAGTTCGCTGAGTTCTGACATGGAATGGCTTGCGGATACTCGTATGCCAGAGCATCGGACATGGGTATACAGTCCGTAAGGAATGTGCGGGCAGAACCCCGCGCATTGATATCAACTATCGCCGAAACAACAACAGCAGAATCTATCCGCAAGCACGGCACCTACAGCACAATCCGGCACGGAATTCAAGCTCCTAGGTCCCTTCCGAGGTGAAGTCGTCCTTATCGAGTGCCGCCGCTGCAGGAAGCAGGTTTTCATGGAAGATGACCAGCAGCTTGTCGCGCGGAACGTTGTCGAGCAACGCGTACCGGACGACATACTGGCCGAACCTTTTTCCTATCGGCGTCTGGCAACTGTAGAACATTAAAAGTAGCTCGTAGTCGGAGAGCTGAGCGCGCAGCAGCCGCATGTACCGCTGCTTGTCGACAACGGGGCTTTCGTCGACGAACCGCACGACGTTGTAGAGATAGCGGAAGTAGTGGCCGATATCCTGCTTGTAGCTGTCCATGAACTCCTTGTAGGCTGAGGAGATTTTATCGCCGTCGTTTGGCTCCATGTTGTTGTGATACATGCGTTCGAAATAGACAAAGAAGGTCTTGAAGCAGTCTCTCCCAGTGCTTGTTTGGCCACCTTCTTTGTTCCGCAAATCCATCGCGTTCACGATCGAGTTGTGGAGATTCAGCATCTGGAAAAACGTCGATTCGAAATTCTGTCGATCGGTCGACTGGATTTGCGTTTCGAGCGCGTTCGCCGACCTCGCGAATTCGTCGCGTGTAAGGCGCAGCTCAAACTGCTGGATCACGATTGTCAGGAGCAGGCCGATCACCGTGATGAAGGTGAAGATCGGTGTCAGTGTGCCGTCGAGGAACGCGCCGACATCCTGAATCTCGGCGCCGTTAAAAAACCACGCCGAAAAGGCCAGTACTGACATCGCAATCGTTAGAAGAATGGCGAGCACCAGCAGTCCGAACGGAGCCGCCCGCATATCCTTGGCTTCGGGATCTACCATTCGGTAGAACAGGCCGCGAAGCCACCATCTTCCATCGATCCTTGCCGCTCCGACAACGATAATCGCCGCGACAGCTAGTATGAAGCGATAAGGAATATCGGCCATTGTTCGTCCCCCGCCACAGTTTTAGGCACAAGTAGACGAGACGCAAAGCAGAAACGCCGCTCGACCTTTCGGGAGCGGCGTTTCACGAAGCTAGCGGCAGAGCCGCCCGTTCGGATGCGGGTGACGACTAGATTGATCTGATGGCTGCAAATCAAGACTTGGTCGACATCGAGAAAGAGGTGCGCAGTGCTACTGCGAAGCACAACCCGTTCTTGCGGGAGCTTGAGCTTCCATCTTTGCCGATGGCGAAAGGCTGATGTGAGCCCACCAGCACAGCGCCGAATAAACGTCCGCTGTCGGGCAAAGTTCATCTGCGCCTGAATGTCAGCATCGAGGCGCAGAGCTGACTGGCAGTGTTGGGGCCGATAGCGGACCGGCGGCTTTCGAGCGGTGTCGACAGGATTGCTGCCTTTACTCGAGCCCATAGTCGCCCCGTCGTGACCGGGTTGGTGTTCGGTCTTGACATGGCCGGCGACAACCACACCGGTCGGTCATAGCCATGTCTACCCACCGCTGGACTAGGTTGAGACCTGGAGCGCAGTGCTGGGCCTGAAGGACTGGTCGCAACGGGCCTCACTGCGCTCGACGCACATCTCGCTGTCAAGGTCTCTGAAGAGGCCGGCAGGGGCGGTTAGATCAAGGGCTCAGGGAATTGCAGAGATCAGCAGGAACATAGCGAAGATGCCGAGATGGACCACACCCTGAAGGCTTGTCGTGCGGCCCGTGCCGAGCGTAAGCGTGCTGACAAACAAGGTGAGTAGCAAGAGGACCATTGAGGTTGCCGGCAGCCCCAACGTCAAGGGTCGCGCTGTCGCCACCGCCAAGGCGGCGACCACCGGGATCGTCATGCCGATGCTCGCCAGCGCCGACCCGATGACCAGGTTGACGCTGTTCTGCAGGCGGTTGAGGCGTGCGGCACGGATAGAGGCGATGCCCTCTGGAAGGAGCACGATGGTCGCGATTACGACGCCGACGACCGCCTGCGGCAAACCGGCCGCGGAGATCGCGTCATCCAGCGGGTGCGACAGGACCTTTGACAGCAAAATCACCAGCAGCAGCGAAAACGGCAGCAGCACTGCCGCCCCCAGCGTTTCCTTCGAGGAGGGAATATGGTGCGGCGCTTCATCCACTTCGGATCCGGCGGCACTTACCTCCATGAAGTAGTCGCGATGTTTGATCGTCTGGACGAAGACGAAATATCCATAGAGCACAAGGCAGACGATGCCGACGACCGTGATCTGCAAGGTCGAGAACTGCATGCTGCCGCCTGCCTGGACGAACACCGGCAAGACAAAGACGATTGTCGCCAAGGTGCCGAGCACGCCAAGTGCTGCCGATGTCGCATTCACCTGGAACGCCTGCTCCCGATGCCTGCGGGCTCCCAGCACGAGGGAAAGACCGATCACCCCGTTGAGCACGATCATAATGGCTGAGAACACCGTGTCACGCGCGACCATCTCGCTGCCCGCCGCCCCGGACAGCATTATCGAAACAATCAATCCCACCTCGATGACAGTCACTGCCGCGGCCAGGATGATCGAGCCAAGAGGTTCGCCGACCTTCAACGCCAGCATTTCCGCGTGATGAACGGCCGAGAATACGCAAGCGCCAAGCGCCAGCACCGCGATGATCAGAACCGCTGGCGTTTCAGGAATGACATGCGCGAAAATGAGTCCCGTCAGCACTGCGGACCCTATCGGCACGGCAAGGGACCATTTAGGAATCTCGCCCGTGGGTGAACTCATGATGCACACTCATGTTGGAGACGTCTTCGTCAGCCGCTGCGATGAGTTGGTGGGGCAGTTCGGTTACCATCGCGCGGCTCGTGGGGTAGTTCGGCACGCGCTCAGAACCGCCACGTCATGCCGAGCACCGGCCCGGACAGACGAGAATCGAAGACGTGGCCGCCGGACTCGTAGTCCACATTGAGCACTTTATAGCCGGCTGAAATGGAAATTTTGTCGGTGACAATATAGTTGACCGTCGCCAGCACCTGCCACGTGCTTTTTGAGCCTGCACCGAATCCGCCGACGTCGGCTTGGGCCTGAACTGAAAACTCGTCGGTTAGCCGAAGGAAAGCCCGGGCGCCAATAACCGGATCAGCCCATCCGAAGCTTTCCTTATAACTGCCGGTCAGACCCGCGGCCTCAACCGTAACCCGGTTTGAAATATGCCAGAGTCGCACACCGCCCAAGGCATCCAGCGTGAACGACGGGCTGTCATAGATGCGATAGCCCGCCTGCAGCGTCGACATGAATTCCTTGGTGTCGACGCTGGCATTGACGCTGGCAATTGGTGGTAGCGGCGGCGGCAACGGCGGAAGCGGACCAGACGTCTTTTCGTCGGTTGTATCGACGTACATCAGATCGCCTGAGAAGACGAAGCGATCATATCTGCCCCATACGTTGACGAAAGTGCCGAAATTCAGATCATCCATGACGTCCGAGAACGACTTGTCGATGCCGATGGTGGGGCCGCGCCTGAAAGGTGATATGTCGCCATTAATACCGGCCGCCCAGAGATAAGGCGTGACCTGGAACGCCCAGTTTTTGTCATTCCCGGCCGTGTCCGCCTGTGCGTTCAGTGCGTCGGCTGCCATAGCTTGCGGAGCAAGAAGAACGCACGCCGAAGCCACACATGCCGCCAGGATTGCCCTCATGATCGTTCCCTCAGCTTGCCACCGTGTTCTTGTAAATGCGTCCGTCTTTCATGATCAGCTTCATGTTCTTGTCGGGATCGGCCAGGAGATCGATGTTGGTCAGGGGATTGCCGTCGACCACCAGAATGTCCGCGAGCGCGCCGGCTTCTATGACGCCGAGCTTACCCGGATAGGGATTTCGCGGGCCGGACAGCGCCATCAGTTCGCCGCTGCGGCTGGTGGCCATTCGCAACACCTCTGCCGCATCGAACCACCGTACGATCTTTGCAAGTTGCCGCCCCTGTGACGCCGTTCCTCTCGGCGAGAACAAGATATCGGTCCCCCACACCATCTTGACCTTGTGTTTCGGGCCGAGTTCGAACGATCGAATGGTGCCCTCGGCAATCAACTGGCGCTGCGCCTGGACCTGCGCGGAGCCATGCGTGTTGGAATCCTCATCGGCCAGGAACGGCTGTATGCTCCACCATGCGTCATGGTCGGCCATCTGCTTGACGGTATCCTCGTCGGCAAGTTGGCCGTGTTCGATGGACTGTACGCCGCAGGAAAGCGCGCGCTGAATGCCTTTCGGAACGTAGACGTGGGCGGCCACATAGGTACCCCAATCCGCTGCCGCTCCCACCGCTGCCTTGATCTCGCCTTCCGAATACTGGACGCTGTCGAGCGGATCGAATTCCGAAGAGAGGCCGCCTCCCGCCATTATCTTGATCTGACTGGCGCCAAGGAGAAGTTGCTCTCGAACGCGCCGCAACACTTCGGGTTCGCCATCGGCAATCGCCGATATGCCCGCCGCCTCGGCGGCCCCGAGGTCGTTTTGCGAAGTGCGCGGGATATCCGAACGCTGGCGGAAATCGCCATGGCCGGACGTCTGGGAGATCATCGCGCCTGAGGGGTAGATTCGAGGCCCCGGTATACGGCCTTCATCGATGGCCCGTTTCACCGCGAATGCCGGCCCGCCGACATCGCGGATTGTCGTGAAGCCGCGCAGGATCGTACGCTCGGCCTCCTGCGCGGCAAGAAGGTGCACGTAGGGCACGTCAGCGGTGAACGCTACCAACTGCGAAATACTGGCAAGCAGCATATGCCAGTGGGCGTCGATCAGCCCAGGCATCAGCGTCCGGCCCGCGCAGTCGATGACGTCGGCGTCGGTGACCGTCTCATTGGCGCCGGGCAATGCCTTGATCGAAGTGCCCTCAACGAGCACCGACTTCCCTTCTATGAGCTGGCTGGCATTGCCGTCGAAGACACGGACATTTTTGAAAAGCATCGGCCTGAATGCCGTCTGCGCGAAGGAAGGTGTCACCAGCCCCAGTGCCGGGGCCGCGAGCGCGGCTGCTACTCCTCGCAGTACAGAACGGCGAGACAAGCCTTTGTTGACGGAATCGAAAAGGTTGAGTGCAAGTGGACTGTGGCACGGGCAATCCAGACCATGCGCCAGCCCTTGATATGTCCGGCCGAAGCTCACCATCATAACCGCACCCTCTCCGCCAGAGGAGTAAGTCGAGACAAGGCCCTCGAAAACGGTTCGCTTGGGCCTTCTGCCGACAGCTGCACTTTGATGGCAGAGCTTCGGGCAGGCGTCAATCCACTGGTCGGACCAGCGTTTTATTGTATAGCATGTCTTGAGCAGCCATGACTGGTTTGAAGCCAGGCTCAAGTCGATATGAGGCGCAAAGGCGCCGTTGCGCACAAAATGCATCCAAGGCTTTTCCGCGCAACTGCAAAGACGCACTGCAGCGACACTGCTTCTTAAACTATGCCGGCGACCCTCAAGGTCGTTTTCGCGGGGATTTCGAGTTTGAGCGGCGTTCCAAGAGCGCCGCCTAAAGCCTGAACAGCGGCTGTAGGATGCGGCCAAGCCGGCTTTGAAGCACGATATTGCCCTCAAGAGCCACAATGCAGACGCAGGGGTCGCCAGCACATACGGTCGGCTTGTGTTCCATAGTCTCGTCGGCCTCGTCGAAGTCGCCAGGGCCGTAGCGGCCGAACTGGTGCTCGAACGCCCCTTCGAGCACGCATGTCCATTCATAGCCGTCATGCCGATGATGCGGCAGCCTGGTTCCTGGCGCCGCCTTCAGCATAAACACCTTGATGTTTGAGACTTCAGGCACCGACACCGAACGTTGGCGCACACCCGGCCCGACCCAACGCCATGGCCCGAGCTGATAGTGGTCGAGCGGTTCATTTAGTCGCGTCTCGGGGGCCGAGGGGTTGTCTTCAATCAACCGCAAAACATTTCGCAGCGCGCCTGGCTCCATTGATACCGATGCTGCCTGCTCAAGAAGCTCGCCACCTATCGCCTCGAACCGACCGACCTTCCGACTGCAGGCAGCGCACAAAGACAGATGCATCAAAACGACAAGTCCGCGCGCTTGGTCAAGCGTGCCAGAAGCAAAGGCCGCGAGGGTCTCGTCGGTCGGATGATGGACAATGGCCTCAGTCATTTCAGCTCACCAACTCTGTCTCTCAATCTTTGCAGGGCAAGCCTGATCCGCGACTTGACCGTGCCCAGCGGGATGCCGAGGAGATTTGCGATTTCGGCGTGTGCAAGGCCATCGAAGAATGAGAGGCGAATGACGCGCAACTGCTCATCCGGCAACGCTATTATCGACGATCTGGCATAGGCCTCACGCTCGGCAACGAGCAGCTGCCTCTCAGGCTCACAATCGTCTTGCTCGTCCAGCATGCCATCTATCTCGGCCCATGCAGTGGCGCGACCTTCGCGGCGAATCTCATCGACGCTGATGTTACGGGCGATCGCATAAACCCAAGCCGAAACAGTCGCTCGCTCGGGATCATATTGTGCGGCCTTGCGCCAGAGTCTGATCAATGTTTCCTGCGCCAGATCTTCAGCACGATCACGAGTTGCACCACGCCGCATCATCATCGTCTTGATGCGTGGCGCATAATGATCAAACAGTTCCGCAAACGCCTCGCGATCCTGGCTTGCCGCGACAAGGCTGATTAGCCGGGCTGGATCGAATTCCACCATCGTTCTGCTATACGCTCTATCCTGCTCCAGGCTGGCAAAGGCAGCGTTTTGAGTTTGTCGATTCCGTTACGCACCAGGCCGTCTTTTGGATCACTGGTCTCATCCGCTTCTGACTTTCCGATCGCTCTTTATTCAGCGTATCCGTTTTTCGATGAGCTGTGATCCATTTCGACCCGCCAGCCGTAACGCAACAGAAATGGTCAGAATCCTGTGCTCCGACGATAGTTCATCGTGAGGCGGGCATATCTGATGCGCAAGAGATGTAGTTCGACACCAGCTGGTGCGCGCTGATCCGGGAACGCAAACAGGACAGGGACCTGTACATGCCAAATATCGTGTTGATCGTCGGCAGCGCCCCGGACGCGGTTAGATGCAGGGATTGGTCTCGAACGGCGTTTTCGTCGATTGTCGTCATAAACAACGCCTGGCGCGTGCGGCCCGACTGGGACTATCTGATCCACCCCGACGATTTTCCTGACGACCGCCTACCGAGCGACCAGCGTCCGCGAATAGCGTCGATCATCAAGTCGAATGCCTTCGTCCCTGCCCAGAACGCGTTCGGTGGGTTCGTCTATGCGGGTGGCACAATGGCCTTCGCCGCTGCCTACTGGGCTCTAAAGGCGCTCAAGCCCGATCTGATAGCGTTCCTGGGTTGCGATATGGTCTATCCCAAGAACGCGCCGACCCATTTCTATGGCGTTGGAACAGCCGACCCGCTGCGCGACGATGTGACATTGAGGGACTTGGAGGCGAAGTCTGGAAGGCTGTTCTCCAAAGCGTTGCGTTGCGGAACAGTCTGCCTCAATCTTTCAAATCTTCCTGAAAGTCGTCTGGCCATACCACGGGTCACCCTGGGGTTTATCGAGCGTCTTACTTCGGTTCGGATCAAAGCGCTTAGGGCGATGCTTGAATGCGCAATCGATCCGATTTCGATCGAGAAGGCCGCGACACTCGAAGATGAGCTCGGCTATTTTGTCGACCATGGCAGGTACTGGGAACAGCTGTCGGACTTCGACGAGCGCGCGCTGGAGAAGATTGATCAGCGCTGGCGCTCCTCCGTGAAACAGCTCCCAGCATCGGTTGCTCCGAGCGATGGTTGCTGGGGGCGCAGCCGGGCGCGCAAGGGAGATATTGTTCAACCGAAGCGTTTGGCTGATCGCCATGCCCCATGCCATCCCGCCGAAGGCGCATAGATCCAATTGGTTGAAGGACAGGGTCCGCTCTGGAACAGGGGTACGTGATGCTGACTCGAAACGACATAACAAATCTCATATTGCAAACAGGCGTGCGCGATCGAGCCGCATTCGACCTTCTCTACAAGCATACATGCGCGAAACTCTTCGGTGTATGCCTGCGAATCTTAGGTGACAGAGGGGAAGCCGAGGAGGCCTTACAGGAAGTTTACGCAAAGATATGGACCAAGGCTGATCGATATGCGGTCTCAGGACTCAGCCCGATCTCCTGGCTTGTGGCGGTTGCTCGCAATCATTCGATCGACATTATAAGAGCGCGCCGCCCTGCTGCTTTCGACCTTTCGGCAGCGGGTGATATTGCCGACACGACGCCATGGGCCGAGGAATTGCTGATTGAACGCGACCAGACCGCCCTTCTCGAGCGATGCATCGACAATCTGAGCGAAGAAAAGGCCGCAGCCATAAGGGGCGCATATCAGCAGGGTATGTCATACGCTGAGCTTGCAAAGCGTCACAACGTGCCGCTCAACACAATGCGAACCTGGCTTCGGCGCAGCCTGATCAAACTTCGAGAGAGCTTTCCCGAATGACGTTAGATGACGTGTATCATTCAAGCGTCGAAATCAGCAGCTATATCGCCTAGCGTTCCTGCTCTCTAAACGCATAATTGCGGAGCAAACGAGCCTTTGTTTTCTGAGCCAAACCGAGACATCTTGGAAACCGCCACGTCGTCCCGGCATCTGCGATTAGCACCGGCTTATTCTTGCGTCCTCCATTGAGCAACGTAGATACGAAGAGGGCCAAGGCATCGGCGCTCCTTGGCTTTGCCAGTCTCCCCGGCACAGCGAAATCGGTCCGGGAATTCGGGACCAGAACGTCAAGGCCCGGCCCGTCACCAGCTTCAATGAATCGCAATAATGCCCTCGACGGCCCGCCATTCCGACGGCCTGATGAGCCGATGGTGAGCGACGCGGACAGAATGCAAGGCGCCCTCCAACTCCCGCTGCCAATAGCCCAGGAACCCCTTCAGTTCGGGAAAGTCCGGCGCGAGGTCGTAATCCTGCCAGACATAGAGTTGCAGTAGGCTCGGGTGGTCGGGGAGATGATAGTGGATTTCAGCGGTCGTCAGGCCGTAGCCAACCATCTGCAGGCGAAATTCCCTGCTTACCATATGCCTTTCTCCTCTTGGCGTGATCATGTGTCCAGCTGGTCAATCAGGTACCGGCCGCCGTCAGCCGACCTTGGCGTGGCTGCGGTATCAAGCTCACACAAAGCGTCCATGAACTGGTCGAAGCATACCGTCTTAGCGCGTGGCGGATGGCTCAAGGGAGGCATGGATTCGAGAGTAAGGGTCTCAGAAGTCCAAGACGACAAGATTGAACACTTTTCCTGAAGGTCGAGCGCGTCATCCGCAATCACGTCCTCGGGACGTTTTAAGAAATGGCCTGGCGTAAGCAGCCGATCCGGTGCCGGGTCGGATATATGGGGAGCGAGGAAAGGGATGATCGGCGAGAGCGTCTGTCTGTCTGTCCATGGTTGTCCTCGGTCCCATAAGCTCGTTTGTCGGGATCCGGTTTGGTCCGCGCCGGCGGCGCGCCGGCGCGCATAATTTTGTTCCTATCGGCTTCGAAATCAAGTCACGAAATCGCCTCCCCGCCCCGATTAATCGTATGTTTTCATGTTGCTAGCAGTTGCCATGGGCGAGTGCTAAAAATTTTTCGGCAATCTCTTGAAAGTTGAAATTCGCGAAATTAGCTCGACATGTGCGCGGCGCCGAAAGGGTCGCGCGAGCCCCGCCCCGGTCCATCCGGTCCGGAGCGGAGGAACCTCAAAAATCTGTTTGTCCTGAAGGAGAACGATATGACGTTCCGTCCATTGCATGACCGTATCCTGGTCCGCCGCATCGAAGCCGAGGAGAAGACCGCCGGCGGCATCATCATTCCCGACACCGCCAAGGAAAAGCCGCAGGAAGGCGAAGTCATCGCCATAGGCACCGGCGCCCGCGATGAGAGCGGCAAGCTCGTGCCGCTCGACGTGAAGGTCGGCGACCGCATCCTGTTCGGCAAGTGGTCCGGCACCGAGATCAAGCTCAACGGCGAGGACCTGCTCATCATGAAGGAAAGCGACGTGATGGGTGTGATCGAGAATGCCGCGGCACTGAAGAAAGCCGCCTGACCGGGGCTTAGAACCGCAAACCAGTCAACGAAAAACTGCCTAAAAGGAGTGATCCAATGGCTGCAAAAGAAGTCAAGTTCCATTCCGATGCCCGCGAGCGCATGCTGCGCGGTGTCAACATCCTCGCCGACGCGGTGAAGGTCACGCTTGGCCCCAAGGGCCGCAACGTCGTCATCGACAAGTCGTTCGGCGCGCCGCGCATCACCAAGGACGGCGTCACCGTCGCCAAGGAAATCGAGCTTGAAGACAAGTTCGAGAACATGGGCGCCCAGATGGTCCGCGAAGTTGCTTCGAAGACCAATGACCTCGCCGGCGACGGCACCACGACCGCGACGGTTCTGGCCCAGGCGATCGTTCGCGAAGGAGCCAAGGCCGTCGCCTCCGGCATGAACCCTATGGACTTGAAGCGCGGCATCGACAAGGCGGTGGATGCAATCGTCGCGGAACTCAAGACGAGTGCCCGCAAGATCACAAGAAACGACGAGATCGCGCAGGTCGGAACCATCTCGGCCAACGGCGATGCCGAGATCGGCCGTTTCCTGGCCGAGGCCATGGCAAAGGTCGGCAACGAAGGCGTCATCACCGTCGAGGAAGCCAAGACCGCAGAGACCGAGCTGGAGGTCGTCGAAGGCATGCAGTTCGATCGCGGCTATCTCTCACCCTACTTCATCACCAACCAGGACAAGATGCGCGTTGAGCTCGACGAGCCCTATGTGCTCATCCACGAGAAAAAGCTCGGCAATCTGCAGGCGCTGCTTCCCGTGCTCGAGGCCGTGGTCCAGTCCGGCAAGCCGCTGCTGATCATCGCCGAGGACGTCGAAGGCGAGGCTCTGGCCACGCTGGTGGTCAACAAGCTGCGCGGCGGCTTGAAGGTCGCCGCTGTCAAGGCGCCGGGCTTCGGCGACCGCCGCAAGGCCATGCTGGAAGACATCGCCATGCTGACCGGCGGCACTGCCATTAGCGAGGATCTCGGCATCAAGCTGGAGAATGTCACCCTGCAGATGCTCGGTCGTGCCAAGAAGGTCGCGATCGAGAAGGAGAACACCACCATCGTCGACGGCGCCGGTAAGAAGCAGGAGATCCAGGGCCGCGTGGCGCAGATCAAGGCGCAGATCGAGGAAACGACCTCCGACTACGATCGCGAGAAGCTGCAAGAGCGGCTGGCCAAGCTCGCTGGCGGCGTCGCCGTGATCCGCGTCGGTGGAGCGACCGAGGTCGAGGTCAAGGAAAAGAAGGACCGCGTCGACGACGCGCTGCATGCTACGCGCGCGGCTGTTGAGGAAGGCATTCTACCCGGCGGCGGCGTTGCCCTGCTCAGGGCGGCCAAGGCTCTTGACGCTGTTGCCGGCGACAACGCCGACCAGAGATACGGCGTTGACATCGTCCGGCGCGCGATCGAGGCCCCTGTCCGCCAGATCGCCGAAAACGCCGGATCGGAAGGCTCGATCATCGTCGGCAAGCTGCGCGAAAAGAGCGACTTCGCTTATGGCTGGAACGCCCAAACCGGCGAATATGGCGACCTTTACAAACAGGGTGTGATCGACCCCGCCAAGGTCGTGCGCACAGCACTGCAGGATGCCGCATCAGTCGCCGGTCTGCTCGTCACCACCGAGGCGATGGTGGCTGAAAAGCCGAGGAAGGAAGCCGCCCCAGCCATGCCCGCCGGCGCCGGCATGGACTTCTAGGACGTCGACGGACTGCCCGCTCCCCGGCCCGGGGGGCGGGCGCTTTACGACCTACGAAAGGTAGCAGAAGTCTATGGACACGATGAGCGGATCAGTTCCGGCACCGACGCATACGGCAAGCGAGTTCCTCGCTTACGAGACCGACTGTCGCAACGCTTTGAAACCGCTGCTGACAGGCTTAATAGACGCCGCCGAAGCCGCCGGATGGAACCGGCGGACCGTCGCCTCGACGTTGATGTTCCTCGCCGCGCAGCATGTCTCGACATCAGCCGAAAATTCCAGAGCCGGTTGACTCTAAACATCGCGATTGGCGATAGGCACCACTTTCCGGAAGTCTTGACGCCGAAAATTGGTGTTCACATATATTTGCGCAGGTCGCTCCCTTTGGAGCGGCCATCTCACAACCACCTGGAATCGTTCAAAGAATGGAGGTTTAGATGAACGATCGGAAATTCGACAACCCTGTATTCGTAAGAGCCGAAGAGGGCCTCGTTGAAGAAATTGCATGTCTTGAGGACGCCTTCGACTTTCTCGACAAATGGCCTCGGCACAGGCGCGGTGTGATTTATGAGACTGCTAAGCGCGCATGCCGGCGGGCTTTTGACCGCCAGCTTCCCTTGACGGTTGCGCGCGATGCATTCGCCGGGTTTGCCCGTTCCGCAAAAATCCTCGAGGAAGTCTCCACGACCCTGCCCTGGATGGTCGGCGTCAAGTCAGACCAGACCGGTGGAGTGGCGGCCTGACCGCTAAAGGAGGAGGAACCCGATGCTTTCTCAACCTTTCGAAAAACCTATCCGCGTGTGGGTTGGACTTGGCTTCCCTCGCCAATTGAACTCGGTCGTCGATGCCTACCAGTTCGTCACGGAATGGTGCGGAAACAGCCCGGAGCAGAAGGCGGCAATCCGCGCCTGTAAAGCTGCATTGGCTGGCGAGATAGACGCCGAGACTGCGCGAGGCATTTTCGTTCAGTTCGCCAAGAGGAAGGACATTCTGGTCGAAGACGGAATGATGCCTTCGGTGACGATTGCCGGCCGACCGTCGCATCTTTAGGTTAGTGCCGGGATCCGAAGGGCGGCGGCAGTCGGGCTGCCGCCCCAACCGCGCGACGCGATGGGTGTGTTTCCAGGCGCCGGTGGTCTTGCAGAGCTTCGCCTCGAGAAGAAGCGGGATGTGAAGCACCGGAAACCCGTTGGGTTGTATCACAGTCACAACCGTTCGGCCGGGTGGAGGCCTACTCCGGCCGACGAGATACAACCCACCTCGGTTCTCGCCGCTGCTCCCGCATCCTACGCTTGGCAGGCCAGCTGCTGCCAGTTTCAGTTTCATGGAACCATCCTCAGGACCGCTCGTTGGCGAGCAATATGATGGTGGCTTGACCAGATCAGGAGGGAGTTCCCTGTCGGTGCCGGTCAAACAGGCACATACCCGCCCTGCCGCCGAAAACGCGCCTTTCAAACGTAGCCCGGAGAATAGCGATGCCGCCCAAACCTGAGCCAAACGAAGAACCGCCAGCAGATGCACCAACCTGGACACCAGACGTAAGAGAGCCTGATCCCGACCTACTGCCGGACGAAATGCCAGTTCCCAATCCCGACGAAAACCGTAGTCCGCCAAAGCGAGCCCTGACATGAGCGACGACAATATCCGCCATGGCGGGTGCCTCTGCGGCGCCGTTCGCTTCTCGGTCAAGGGCGTTCCGCTCCGCGCTGGCATCTGCCATTGTCAGGATTGTCGCCGCGCCAGCGGAAGCGCGTTCAACTTTTTTGGTATCTGGGAGCGAGCTGATTTCAAGGCCGCGGGGAATCTTCGGGAGTTCCGTGGTCGAAGCTTTTGCCCCGACTGCGGCTCACGCATCGCCTCCTTGCAGGATGATGAGGTGGAGATCATGTTGGGTTCCCTGGATTTCGCCCCAACCGACATCATTCCAGCCTATGAGCTCTGGATTTGTCGGCGCGAGCCCTGGCTGATGGATTTGCAGTGGGCGCAGCAATTCCAGTACGATCGCACTCCTGTAACGGCCGTTTCGATCGAAGGTCCCGACATAGCCAATTGAGCCGCACCAGACTTATGGCGCCGACGAGCACGATGGAAACTGCTCGTTCCCAAAGCCTACGGCAAGGAGCATGTCCTTCCGGTTCAGCTCTAGAACATAGGCATGCTTCTGCTACTCCAGTTTCACGCTCGGCTCACGTGTCCAGAAGCGCAGATCGCCGAGACTGGCGACGAAGCCTGCGGCGTCTTTCGGCAAGGCCAGCGCAAGCACTGCTTCATCCCTTGTAATCCCTGCTTTGTCCAACAACGGGGTTGCCGCCTCGACGAAGCCGATGAACTTGCAGTGCGCGAACGCGTCGGCGACGAAGTCGCGGGCTGTGGATTCCTTTAGCAGGTCGACCATGGCAGGCTTTGCCGGCAACAGCGCGACCGCGTCGTAAAGGACCGACGGCGCACCTGCGATCATCTGCTGAGCCTCAATCCAGCTGCCGTCGCTGGCCTTGGCGCCGCCGACCTTGGGCGCGATGATTTCGGACTTGGCGCCGGCCTTTGTCAGCGCTTGCTTCAAGGCATTCAGCAACTCAGCGTCGGTTCCGTCCGTCACCAGGATACCCAGCTTACGGCCTTCGAAACGGCCCGGGCCGTTCTTCAGGATGCTCAGCGCATCCGACACCGCGAGATCCCGGCGGGTCGGCACGGCGGCATTGGCCGGCTTCGGCATGGCTTTCAAGCCAAGTGCATCGGCCACCTTGCGGGCCAGCTCGTCATCGATGTTGAGAAGATGGGACACGATGCGCTCGCGGATGACCGATGTCTGCACCTTGCTCAGTTCGAAGGTGAGGGCCGCCGCGATATGGCCCTGCTCCACGGGGTCCTGGCTGATATAGAACTGCCGCGCCTGGCTGTAATGGTCGGCGAACGTTTCCGCCCGTAGCCGGGCCTTTGGTCCGGATTCGACCTCGGCAAACGACCGGAAGCCCTTGGCTGGGGATTCACGCGGGCCTTCATCCCATGAGTTGGGCTGGTAATTAGCGCGCCCGATCGGGTTGCGCATGGCCATGTGCCCATCCTGCTGGAAATTGTGGACCGGGCATTTGGGCGCGTTGATCGGAATGTGGGTAAAATTGGTGCTGCCCAGCCTTTTGATCTGTGTGTCGAGATAGGAGAAATTGCGCCCTTGCAACAGCGGGTCATTGGAGAAATCGATGCCGGGTGGGACGTTCTGCGTCATGAACGCGACCTGCTCGGTCTCGGCGAAGAAATTGTCGGGCATGCGATCGAGCACGAGGCGACCGACTGCGATTGGCCGCAACACCTCCTCGGGGATGAGCTTTGTCGGATCGAGAATGTCGAAGTCAAAACTGTCTGCGAAGTCCTGGTCGAACAGCTGCAACTGCAGTTCCCATTCCGGGAAATTGCCGGCATGAATCGCGTCCCAGAGGTCGCGACGGTGAAAGTCCGGGTCCGCGCCGTTGATCTTGACCGCCTCGTTCCAGGCTACAGACTGGAGGCCGAGCTTCGGCTTCCAGAGGAATTTTACGAATGTCGATTCATCATTGGCGTTGAGCAGCCGGAACGTGTGGACGCCGAACCCTTCCATGAAGCGCAGGGAACGCGGGATCGCCCTGTCGGACATCGCCCACATGATCATATGCATGCTTTCAGGCGTCAGCGAAATGAAGTCCCAGAAATTGTCATGTGCGGTCTGCGCCTGCGGGAAGTCGCTATTCGGCTCGGCCTTCGCGGCGTGGATCAGATCGGGGAACTTGATCGCGTCCTGAATGAAGAACACCGGCATGTTGTTGCCGACGATGTCCCAGTTGCCTTCCTTTGTATAAAGTTTGACGGCGAAGCCGCGCACGTCTCGAGCGAGGTCGGCCGAGCCCTTGTTTCCGGCAACGGTCGAGAAGCGCACGAAAGCCGGGGTCTTTTCGCCGGCGCGCTGGAAGATATCGGCACGGGTGTACTTGGCCAGCGATTCATAGGTTTCGAAATAGCCGTGGGCGCCATAGCCGCGCGCATGCACGACGCGTTCGGGAATGCGCTCATGATCGAAATGGAAGATCTTTTCGCGAAAATGGAAATCTTCGAGCACAGTCGGTCCACGCGCACCGACCTTGAGCGAATTCTGGTCATCCGCCACAAGACCGCCCTGCGCGGTTGTGAGCACCGGCCTCGTACCGGATGAGGCCTGGTGCAGTTCGCCGCCTTCGCCGCGCTGCAATTTCTGATCGTGGATCGTCGCGGCCGCTCCAGCCTGGTTCGACGCCTTTTTGGCCATGATGAAAAACTCCTGAGGTCAGTGGGCGGGCATTACTGGTTGCTCAATCTCCGCAAGTGGATTGAGTTCCAAGGCGCGCGAGACCTGGGTGATCATCGTCCAGAACGCAGTCCGCCAACTGGCGTGACTGGATTCCTCCGAGACCACGCCAGTCGAGGTTGATGCGGCGCAGCAACATCAAGAATTTGAGAGAGTGCTGACGGTGATCGCCGGGCTTTGTCGTGTCGCATGCGGTCGCCATCCTCGGCAGTAAGTGGTCGGTTTTGCATGGCCAAGGTCGCTCGGAACGTGCTGGCGCAACATCAGGCTTCTTGCCTCATCAGTTCGACATCGGGTTGCGGAACAAAGCTGGCCTCGGGAGGTTGGGCTTTATAGCTCCTCCAGAAAAGGAAATCTGTACATGACAACACCCATCCGTTTGGCGGCGCTTTCGCTCGCCACAGCAATGACCTTTGCCCTGCCGGCTCTGGCCGCGGAGACCGCGCAGGATTTTGTTACGAAGGCCGCGATCGGCGGACTGTTCGAAGTCCAGGCGAGCAAGGCTGCTCAGGACAAACTGCAAGCCGCAGATCTCAGGAATTTTGCCCAGAAGATGATCTCGGATCATGGGGCCGCCAATGCAAAGCTTGAAAGCATCGCGGGCGAACAAAAGCTGCAGGTGCCTGCCGATCTTGATGGCCCACACAAAAGCGATCTCGACAAGCTGAAGTCGGCTTCAGGCCCGGTCGACGCACCTTATACCGACATGCAGAAGGCAGCCCATGATGAAGCGGTGACCCTGTTCGAGGCGTACGCCAAGGACGGAGACAACCCCGCACTCAAGTCCTTCGCAGCCCAGACGCTGCCGACACTCAAGATGCATCAGGAGATGATCCAGAAAGTTGCAACCACCGCGCCGGCAACCGGATCCGCCACGCCCGCCGTCACCTCCAGCGACACCAGTAACCCGGCGGCCCCCGTCCCCGGCGCCAACAGTTTCACCGAGGCTCAGGCGAAGAGTGCCATCGAAAAGGCAGGGTATGCCGACGTCTCTGCCCTCACCAAGGACGACAAGGGCATCTGGCGCGGAACAGCCAGCAAGGATGGCAAGTCCACGCCGATCGCGCTCGATTATCAGGGCAACGTCGTTGCCGGCGCAAAGTGATCCGAAACCGAGGAGAAATCAGATGAAAACCGTAACTGGATTGTTCGATAATTACGACGATGCCAACGACGCCGTAGGTGAACTCGTATCCACCGGGGTGCCGCGCAATGATATCAGCATCGTCGCCAACAACGCGACCGGTTGGCACAAGGGCGACGAGACCGAGGCGGGCGAGGATGCAGCCACCGGGGTTGGCGTGGGCGCCGTCGTCGGGGGTGCAGGCGGTCTGCTCACCGGACTGGGCCTGATGGCGATCCCCGGCGTCGGTCCGGTCGTTGCAGCTGGCTGGCTTGCTGCCACCGCTGTCGGCGCAGTCGGAGGCGCGGTGGTAGGCGGTGCCGCTGGCGGGATAGTTGGCGCCATGACAAAGGCGGGCGTCCCCGAGGACGATGCCCATGTCTATGCGGAGGGTGTGCGGCGTGGTGGCACAATGGTCACCGCAAAGATCGAGGACGATCTCGTTCCGGATGCCGACAGGATACTCAAGCAATACAATTCGGTCGATGTCGGCGGCAGACGTACTGAATACGAGGCCGGCGGATGGAGCGGTTTCGACCCGAATGCCGACGTCTATACCGCGGACGAACAGCAGCGCTTGAGAGCGCGACGCGATCTCTAGTCGACCCTGAGGGCGCCTGATGGGCGCCCTCTCCCCTGGATCGATCTTTGGCCGTACAGCACATGAGCGTGGCTCGGTGCTGATGCCACATCAGGGTCAGCAAAATTCACCCCCAAAAATTGTTCCCGAAACTGAAATCGGGGCTTGCAACAAAAGATGTTCACGGCATGCTGCCCGCAGTCCGGCGAGCATTGGCTTAGCGCTCGTGAGAGGCCAACCGACGAGCGAGAATTTTCAATGAACCAGAACGCAGTGCTGCTGGTCGAGGACGAGGCGTTTATCTTGCTCGACGTTCAAGCAGGGCTGGAGGAACAAGGGTTCAAGGTTGCGTGCGCCAAGAACGCCAAGGAAGCGATCGCGCTTTTT
The DNA here is from genome assembly GCF_017306585.1 of Mesorhizobium sp. Taxonomy (GTDB): domain Bacteria; phylum Pseudomonadota; class Alphaproteobacteria; order Rhizobiales; family Rhizobiaceae; genus Mesorhizobium. The sequence continues at coordinate 20,109 of NZ_JAFKIC010000143.1, forward strand.
GATGAAGACCCCTCAGCGATCTCGGCCTTGGTGACCGACATTCGCCTCGGTGACGGGGCACTGGGGTGGGAAGTGGCTCGCCATCTGCGGCAGACCGTGCCCACGATGCCGGTCGTGTATATGAGCGGCGATAGCGCTAGCAATTGGCACTCTGAAGGAGTCCCGGGAAGCGTCATGATCCAGAAGCCATTCGTGCTGGCTCAGATCGTCACCGCTGTCGCGACGCTGCTCAATCAGCAGCCTCCCATCGTGCCGGATAGCAATCCGTAGAATCTTGTCGACGTTGAGATCCCATAGGTCGAGGTCAGGTCGTCATGCGCCAACCCCGTGGCTTCAGCTTGTGGTTAACCAGCTATGGTGACGGTTAGACGCCTTGCTCCTGCAGACTTGCCAGTGGCACCTTGAGCCGCAAAGAGAGCCCATCGTTTCTCCATTCTCGGTCGATGGTTCCGTCAAGGCCACGCAGCGCGACCCTTTCAAGAGTGGTTCCGAAACCTTCACGCCCTGACGCCTGCGGCAAAGGCGAGGCGACGCGCTCGTCCCAGTTGACATGAAGGCTATCATTCACAAGTGCCAAGTCGATCGTCAATCGACCATCGGGCGACGACAACGCCCCGTATTTTGCAGCGTTGGTGGCCAGTTCATGAAGCAAAAGAGCCAACGATGTCAGGGCTTTGCCAGCGAGTGGCAAATCAAAACCACTGACCATGATCCGCGAACCCTGCGCGTGTTCATGCGGAGCCAGGATCGCCTTGATCAAGGCTACGACCGTCGTCGCGGCGCCCATGGCATTCTCAGTGCCTAGATCGGGCAGCGTCAGGTCATGGGCGCGGGCAAGCGCATGGAGGCGGGATTTCAAATCCACCGAGAACTGCTGAACGCTCGTGGCACTTTGCGCACTGAGCGAGATGATCCCGGAAGTCACGCTGAACAGGTTTTTGATGCGATGATTTATCTCGCGCAGAAGCACCTCCTGCTGTGCCCGCGCATCCTTGTGCTGGGTGATATCGTGCCTCAGCGTGACCAGAAATTCGTCCTTGCGACGCCCAGCCTCTTCCAGGGCCTGTGCCTGTGCCGCCAACTCATCGCGCTGTGCCGCAATTTGCTGGCGCTGCCGATAAAGCTCGAAGAACACATCCGCCTTGCTGCGCAGAATATCGGGCTCGATCGGCTTTTGAATAAAGTCGACGGCCCCGGCCTCATATCCGCGAAAGCGTCGTTGACCGTCGGCGCTGCCGGCTGTCACGAAAATAATTGGAATGCGTCGCGTCCGTTCGTTGCCTCGCATCAGTTCAGCCAATTCGAAGCCGTTGAGGCCCGGCATTTGCACATCGACAAGCGCCAAAGCGACATCGTGCCTAAGCAGAAGCTCAAGCGCCTGATCACCTGATCGTGCTTTCAACACCACGAGGTTGTCCCGGCGCAGCAAAGCTTCGAGAGAGAGGAGATTTTCCTCGAGGTCGTCAACCAGAAGGCAGGTGCAGGGGGACATGGTTGGTCTCAAACCTCTTGCAGATAGGCTGCGATTGCGCTGAGCGACATACGTCTCGCGGCTGGACACATTTCAATGGCGGCTTGCGGCATCGCTGGTGCGAAGGCACCGTCCGGATCTTGAACGATTGCTCGGCCGCCGGCGTCCACAACGGCCAGCATGCCCTTGGCACCATCCTGGTTGGCGCCGGTGAGAATGACAGCAACCAAGGCAGCGCCATAAGCGTCGGCAGCGCTTTCGAACAGGACATCGATCGACGGACGCGAAAACAGAACCGGCTCATCGCTGGAAAGCGACAGTCCTTTGTCTGTCTCGACCAGGAGGTGATAGTCAGGCGGCGCAAAATAGATTGTTCCAGCGGCGATCGGCTCCTTGTCCTCAACCTCCCGAACCGGGATCCGGCATTTCGCCTGAAACAATTCGGCCAGCACACTGCGCTTGTCGGGCGGCACGTGCACGACCACCATGACCGGAAGCCGGAACCCTTCCGGCAGCGCCGGCAGAATGGTCGACAGCGCCTCCAGCGCTCCGGCGGAGGCGCCCATGACAATGGCTTCTGCCCGGACCGCCATCAATCGGCCCGCTTCTGATAGATTTTTTCTTCGCGCACGAAATCCGCGAAGGCAGCGGCATGAGGCGAGAAGCGTAAACTCTCCTTCGCCCCCAGACCGAGGAAGCCTTTGCGCGCGAGCGACTCCTCGAACAGGCCAAGAGCCCGATCCTGCAAGAGGCGATCGAAATAGATCATGACGTTTCTACACGAGATCAGATGCATCTCGCCGAACACGGCATCGGTGACCAGGCTGTGGTCGGAGAAGACCACGTTGCGACGCAGGCTTTTGTCGAACGATGCCCTGCCATAGGCAGCCTGATAATATTCGGACAAAGAGGACTTGCCGCCAGATTTGCGATGGTTCTCGGTGAAGAGCGGAATGCGGTCCAACGTAAATATGCCTGCCTCCGCGGCATGCAGCGCGTCCTGGCTGATGTCGGTGGCGTAGAAGATGGTGCGGTCCTCAAGCCCTTCCTCACGAAACAGGATCACCAGGGAATAGAGTTCCTCGCCGGCGCTGCAGCCAGCAATCCACACTTTGAGCGATGGATAAGTTCGCAGATGAGGCACGACCTTGTCCCGGATCGCCTGGAAATACGGCGGATCCCGAAACATCTCGCTGACTTGCACCGTCAGATACCGCAAAAGCCGCGGCAGCATCGACGGCTCATGGAGGAGGCTCTCCTGCATGGCGGAGAAATTGGGAAACCCCAGTTGCTCGCGCGCCTGTCTAAGGCGCCGTTTGATCGACGCCATCGCGTAGTTGCGAAAATCATAGTGATAACGCGTGTAAAGCGCCTCGAGCAGGAGGCGAATCTCGATGTCTTCGATTTTTTCCGAAGCGAGGCTCTCCGTCACTTTGGCATCCAGACACGCACGAGGGATAGCAGCCGCTCAACGTCCAGCGGCTTGGCCATATAGTCGTTGGCGCCGGCATCGATGCATCTTTGCTGATCGTCGGGCATCGCCTTGGCCGTGAGCGTGATGATGGGAAGTTTTTTCCAGATGGGGTTTCTGCGGATTTCGCGTGTAGCTTCCAGACCGTCCATGATCGGCATCATCACATCCATCAGGACGAGGTCGACGGCCGCGCCTTCCTTGCTGGAGAAGCGCTGCAGCGCGTCCAGTGCTTCCCGGCCGTTGCGAGCAATCTCGATGATGGCCCCGCGCGGCTCGAGGATGTTGGTGAGCGCATAGACGTTGCGGATATCGTCCTCAACGACCAGAATGCGCCTGCCCTCGAGCAAGGCGTCCCTGTTCCTTGCCTTGCGGATCATTTTCTGCTGTTCGTCCGGCAGTTCGGACACGACCTGGTGGAGGAAAAGGCTGACCTCGTCCAGCAGCCGCTCCGGCGATTTGGCGCCTTTGATGATGATCGATTTCGAGTAGCGGCGCAGTCGGTGTTCGTCATCGGCGGACAGTTCCCGGCCGGTGTAGACGATGACGGGCGGAAAGGCATAGGCCGTTTCGTCGCTCATCGTCTCCAGCAGCGAGTAGCCCGAGGCGTCCGGCAATGACAGATCGAGCACCATGCAATCGAAAGTCTGTTCCTTCAGCAATTTGAGACACTCAGCCGCGGTGCCGGCGGTCACGGTTTCGACATCGTGCGAGGTCAGCAGCTTTGCCACGGCCTGGCGCTGCACAAGATCGTCCTCGACGATGAGTACTCGATGAACGCGCTGCGAGAGCCTTGCTTCGAGCTTCTGCAGAACTTCGACCAGTTGCTCCCGCTTCACGGGCTTGAGCTCGAACCCGACGGCACCCAGCATCAACGCCGTTTCCGCGTGATCATCCGCCGAGACGATGTGGATTGGAATATGACGCGTCGCGACGTCGTGCTTGAGCCGATCGAGCACCGCCAGTCCAGACTGGTCCGGCAGCCCGACATCCAGAACGATAGCGCTGGGCATGAATTGCCGGGCCAGCGTCAACGCCTCCTCGGCGGTCCCGGCGACCAGGGACCGGAAGCCCATTTCGCGCGACAGGTCACGCAGGATTGCGGCGAATGTGTCATCGTCTTCGATGACCAGCAGAACGCGTTTTGCGTCAGGCACCGCATCTCGGTCGTCCGCGACCTTGCGGGGTTGCATGACTGCAGATGGACGCGGTGCATCGGTACCCGCCGCGCGAAGCGGGGTGGACGGCATAGCCTGGATGTCGCGCGCCTCGACCTTTGCGGGATCATAGGAAACGGGAAGCGTAATCGTGAAGGTGCTGCCTTCGCCCGGCTGGCTCTTCAAATCGATCGAGCCTCCGAGCAACCGTACGAGCTGTCGCGAGATGGAAAGGCCAAGACCTGTGCCACCATATTTGCGGCTGATCGTGCCGTCGGCCTGATGGAACGCTTCGAAGACGCTTTGCTGCTGCTCTTTCGCAATGCCGATGCCGGTGTCCGAAACCGAGAAGGCGATGCGTCCGTCACTCGTTCTCCGGATCGAAAAGGCGACCTGGCCAGTTTCAGTAAACTTGAAGGCATTGGACAAGAGGTTCTTGAGCACCTGTTCGAGCCGTTGCGGATCGGTCTCGATCGTTTCGGGAACGTCCTGCGCGATATCGACGGCAAAACCTAGCTTCTTCTCCTGTGCTACCGGCTCAAACAGATGGCGCAGATTGTTGGTCAGGCGCTGCACCGGGCTCGACTCAGCCCTGATTTCGACGTGCCCGGCTTCAATCTTGGAAAGATCGAGAATGTCGTTGATCAGGTTGAGCAGGTCGTTGCCAGAAGACTGAATGGTTTGCGCGTATTTGACCTGCTCCTCGCTCAGATTGTCATCCGGATTGTCGGCCAGCAGCTTCGCCAGGATCAGCGAGGAATTCAACGGCGTGCGCAATTCGTGGGACATGTTGGCGAGGAAATCCGATTTGTATCGGCTTGCCTGTTCCAGTTCTCGCGCCTTGAGATTGACGGAAGCATTGACCCGTTCAAGATCGTCGCGCTGCACTTCAAGCTGCTGCGCCTGCTCCTCAAGCTGGGAATTCGTTTGCTCAAGCTCGACCTGTTGCTGCTCGAGCCGCGCCTGAGACTCCTTTAGGGCTCGGCCTTGCTCCTCGAGTTCCTCGTTGGAAACGCGCAACTCCTCGCTCTGCGTCTGTAGCTCCTCCGATTGGCGCTGGGTTTCCTCAAGCAGGTCCTGGAGTTCGCCGCGATAGTTGGCTGACCGCACCGCGATGGCGATCGCTGCCGACGCCTCGTCCAGGAGATCCGCAGCCTTGTCGTCAATCGCTTGCAGGAAGCCGAACTCAAGGACGGCATTGACCCGGCCATCGACACTTGCGGGCACGACGATCAAATGCCTCGGCTTGTCCTGGCCTAACGCCGAACCAAATGTCAGATATCCGTCGGGTACGTCCCCTACCTTTATGGGACGGTTTTCTGCAGCGGCCTGCCCAAGAAGACCTTCCCTGTTTTTGAACTGCTCTGGAATGGGGGCACTCTCGGGAACGCCAAAAGTAGCTGCGCGACGGTAGAGGTTGCCATTGCCCACAAAAAGCGCGCCTGCGACAGCGCCAAGATAGCGCGCCAAGAATTCGAGAATGCTGTTTCCGAGTTGCTCGACGGATTGATCGCCGACAATCGTGGACGCTAGGCCGACCTGTCCTTTCTGCAGCCATTCCTCGCGCCGACCCGCCATTGTTGCCCGACGCATGAGCAAGCCGATCGCTATAGTCAGCAAGATGCCAAGCACACCGGAAAGCAAGCCAGTGACGAGCGCGGTTTGCTGAGCGGCACTCATGTCCACCAGGCGCCGGGAGCGAAGCGAGGATTCTTCCTGGGCCATCGCCGTCAGTTGGGCGCGGATCGCGTCCATTTCAATCTTGCCACGATCCGAATTGACGACCGCAAGCGCGGCGTCCAGACCTTGCGTCCGACGAATATCGATTGTCTGGGCGAGTTCGGCCAGTTTGGCCGCGACATGCACCTTGAGCGCCGCGACGGCTCGTTCCTGGGCGGGATTATCCTGGGTCAGCCGGGAGATCTCGTCGAGCTTGGCCGGAATCGCCGTCAGCGCGGCATTGTAGGGCCCTAGATACCTGTCGTTGTTGCTAAGAAGGAAGCCACGTTGACCCGTCTCCGCGTCCTGGGTGCTGGAAAGCAAGCCGTCCAAAGCGACGATGACATCGTAGGATTGGACAATCTTCTGGTTTCCGTCCCGCACCGCCTGAAGATTGAAAAAAGCAAGAATGCCGCTGGCCAGGAAGAACACAATCGCCACGGCAAGGCCCATCGCCACCGCTGGATCCAGCCCAAGTGTGCCTTCGGAACTAGAGGGGAATGGGCTTCTCGTCATTGCATCGATCTCGTGAAATGAAACCAGGGTTTGGAACGGCCGTGTGCAATTCCACTACAGCGAACCTCGTTAGGTTTCGACCTCTTGTGGATATCTTGTAAAGTGGATCTGGTTTCCGGAATAGCGAGCAGTAGCATCATCTCGCCGCCAATGCCGATGGCATTTGCGCCCCCATGCGGACAGCAGGGCGAACGCCGCCTTCTTTATGCAGCCTGGCAGCGAACGGTCTACACGATCGTCCCGGATTGGCGCTGCCAACTCTTGAGCAACAACGCGGCGGTTTTGAAATCGCCCCCGAGTTGGGACAGCAAGGTTGATCCAGTCAGCAGAAGCGACCGCGCTGACATTTCGCCATGCAACCAAAATCGAGTTCACTCGTTATGTCCGGTTCGATATTTGGGGGATATCTTGGCAGCATCCAATGAGGTCAGAACGGGGACTGCGTGTCGCAGTGCCGGCGAAATGGCTGGCCGTATCGCGTCGCTCCAATGGAGCGAGACCCCCATTGGATCCGCTGCATCCTGGCCGGTTGAACTGAAAACACTTGTCGACCTGATCCTGAATTCTGCTCAGCCCATGTTTGTTGCCTGGGGAGCGGAACGCATCTGGCTCTACAACGACGCCTTCATCCCAATCCTCGGCCGCAAGCACCCGACAGCTCTCGGCTTGCCAAGCCACCAGGTTTGGGCGGAAGCCTGGAACACGATCGGCCCCATGTTCGATCAAGTCTTCCAAGGCCAGCCCGTGCACATGCACGACATCGAGATCCGGATCGACAAACGGGGCGAGCCCGAGGAAGCGCACTTCGCTTTCTCCTATAACCCGGTCCGAACATCAGAGGCCGACGCGGTCGGCGGCATATTAGGCGTTTGCACTGAAACGACAGACAGGTTTCTTGCCGAAAGACGTGAGCGCCTGGCTGCCGAACGTCAGATCGGTCTCTTTGAACAGGCGCCCGGCTTCATCATCATCATGCGCGGGCCAGACCACGTCGTTGAATTCGTGAATGACGCCCATCGGGTAGTGTTCAACAGCGGCGGTTGGCTGGGAAACACGATCCGCGAAGCTTTCCCAAGCCTCGAAGGACAAGGTTTTTTCGAAAGGCTGGACGAGGTCTTCAAAAGTGGCGAGCCTTTCGAGGCGCAGGGCGTTCCTGTTCGGTTTCGACGCCTGCCGGGCGGTCCCGAAGAGACCCGCTTTTTAACCTTCATCTACGCACCGCTCTATGATGGCGGCGGCACTGTGACGGGAATTTTCTGCGAGGGATTCGACGTCACGGAGACATACCGAGCGAGAAAGCGAAGCGCGGCGCTTGCCGACCTCGGTGAGGCCGTGCGGGAAATTGAAGATCCCGACGACCTCGCCTATGCGGCGGCTGAGATCATTGGTCGCGAACTGGATGTCAGCCGCGCCGGCTACGGAACCATCGATCTGGCGCGCGAAACCATATCGATCGAGCGCGACTGGAACGCGCCCGGCATCAAGAGCCTCGCCGGCGTGCTGCATTTTCGCGACTATGGTTCCTATATCGATGACCTCAAACAAGGCATAACTGTCGTCTGCGAGGATGCTGACAAGGATGAGCGCACAAGCCACACCGCGCAAGCGCTGAAGGCAATCAGCGCCCAGTCATTCATCAACATGCCGGTCACAGAGCGGGGCGGCTTCGTGGCGCTGCTTTATCTCAACCATGATAGGCCCCGCCACTGGTCCGAGGAAGAGATCGGGTTCGTTCGCGAAATGGCCGAGCGCACCCGCACGGCAGTCGAACGAAGGCGCGCCCAGGCGGAGTTGCTCCAGAATGAAAGCCGCCTGCGCTTCCTCGATGCTCTTGGGAAGGAAACGGCAAAAAGCACGAACGCCGATACTATCCTTGAAATCACCACCAGGATGCTTGGGGAGCATCTTGGCGTAGCCATCTGTGCCTATGCCGACATGGAGGCCGATCAGGACCACTTTACCATCCGTGGAGACTGGCACCGACAGGGCTCGTCCAGCATCGTCGGCTATTATAGCCTGCAAGACTTCGGCAAGCTTGCCGTTCTCCGGCTTCGCCAAGGGCTGCCCCTGATCCTAAGTGACACTGGTGCGGAACTGCCGCCAGGAGAAGCCGCAGCGTTTGCGGCTATAGGCGTTGCCGCGACGATCTGCATGCCTCTCGTCAAGGAAGGACGCCTGACGGCGTTGATGGCCGTCCACGACAGCGCTCCACGTGCATGGACGCAGAACGAGCTTGCACTTCTCAACGAGGTCACCGAGCGCTCCTGGGCGCATATTGAAAGAGCAAGATCGGATCAAAGCGCGAAGGAGACAGCGGAAAGACTGAGCCTCGCCACCCAGGCAGCGGCAATCGGCACCTGGGACTACGATCCGGCCACCAGCCGGTTGCAGTGGGACAGGCAATGTCGGGCGCTGTTCGGCATCTTTTCCGACACAGAAGTCTCCTACGAAGGATCGTTTATCGCGGGCCTTCATCCAGAAGATCGGGAGCGAGCGGATCAGGCCGTTCGCAAGGCGCTGTCGCCGGAAGGCCCCGAACCTTTCAACATCGAGTACCGGACAGTCGGCCTCGAAGACGGCATCGAGCGATGGGTGGCTGCAAGCGGGCACGCAATTTTCGCCGGCGGTCAAGCCGTCCGTTTCATCGGTACCGTGATCGACATTTCCGGCCGCAAGAAAGCCGAGCGCAACCTAAAGATCATGAACGACACCGGTGCTGCTGTCGCAGCCGAGTTCGATCTCGACAAGATCGTTCAGACGACGACAGATGCTGGCGTGCAGCTGTCTGGCGCCCAATTCGGCGCGTTCTTTTACAATGTTCTCGATGACCAGGGCGCCAGCTATATGCTTTATGCCCTCTCCGGTGCCTCGCGTTCGGCTTTTGAAAATTACCCCATGCCACGCGCCACGGCGGTGTTCGAACCGACCTTCATGGGAACCTCCGTGGTGCGATCGGACGATATCCTGAAGGACCCGCGCTACGGCAACAACAAACCGCGCAACGGCATGCCGGAAGGGCATCTGCCTGTGCGCTCGTATCTCGCGGTGCCGGTTGTTTCGAATTCCGGCGAGGTTCTGGGCGGCCTGTTCTTCGGACACGCCGAGACCGGCAAGTTTCTGCCAGAACACGAAACCGCTCTCCTGGGGGTTGCCGGACACGCGGCTACCGCAATCGACAATGCTCGACTGTTCCAGGCTGCCGAACGCGAACTTGCGGAAAGACGACGTGCCGAGGCCGCGCTGCAAACGCTAAACTCGACGCTGGAACAACGAGTGATCGAGGAAGTTGCGGAGCGTTCGAAGGCAGAGGATCAGTTGCGCCAGGCGCAGAAAATGGAGGCTGTGGGCCAGCTTACAGGCGGCATAGCCCACGACTTCAACAATATGCTCGCAGTCATCATTGGAGGACTAAACCTGCTTAAACGCAAATTGTCTAAGGGCGAGACCGACGTTGAGCGGTTTGTCGAAGGCGCGATGGATGGCGCCCATCGCGCCGCGGCCCTGACACAGCGGTTGCTGGCGTTCTCACGCCAGCAACCGCTCAAGCCCGAGCCGATCAACGCCAACCGCCTGGTTGGCGGAATGACTGATCTCTTAGTCCGCACGCTGGGCGAGACGATAAAGGTCGAGACGGTTTTCGGCGCCGGCCTCTGGCAGGTCGAGGCAGATGCCAGCCAGTTGGAAAGCGCGCTGCTCAACCTGTCGGTCAACGCGCGCGACGCCATGCCCGCCGGCGGCAAGCTAACTATCGAGACGTCGAACGCCTATGTCGACGATCGATACGCGCGCGAGTCAGCCATCCCTGCGGGGCAGTTCGTGCTCATCGCGGTCACGGACACGGGCACGGGAATGCCTCCGGACGTTCTCGCCCGAGCATTCGATCCCTTCTACACCACTAAGAGCGTCGGCAAAGGGACCGGGCTCGGTCTCAGCCAAGTCTATGGATTCGTACGACAGTCAGGCGGAAATGTTAAAATCTATTCGGAACAGAATGTCGGCACGACCGTCAAGATCTACCTGCCAAGGCACTATGGCAGCGCCGAGCAAGCTGCGGACAAGACGCAGCCGAAGTCAATCGAGGGCGGCGTCCTGACTGAAATTATCATGGTGGTGGAGGACGAGGACCGTGTCCGCGCCGTCTCGGCCGAAGCATTGCGCGAACTTGGCTACACCGTCGTGGAGGCCAGCGGACCGGGTGAGGCGATCCACCTGATAGAGGCTGGACAGCCATTGTCCTTGCTGTTCACCGACGTGGTCATGCCGGAGATGTCCGGGCGGCAACTCGTCGATATCCTGCGCAAGAAGAACCCGAAGCTGAAGGTTCTATATACTACCGGGTACACACGTAATGCCATCGTTCACAACGGCATTCTCGATCCAGGCACCCAGTTGCTGCCCAAACCATTTAACCTTGAAGACCTTGCAGCCAAGGTGAGATCGATCCTGGACGAGTTGTCATAAAAGAGTAGAGCATTGGTATGCTGGAGAGGATTTGCGAGCCAAGGAATGCGGCAACGCTGCCCCATCTGCATACCAGAGCACAGCCGTACGGAAGAATGACATCCAGTCAGCTTCCTTGGCAAACGGGCAGCGTCACTGTCACAAATAGCGGTCGCAAATTCTGCTTCTGCCCATGGGCGCGAGCTTCGCAAACCTTGCGGTAAAGCGACGAGTGCCTAACGCCTGCTAACCCTTGTCGGCAAGTCAGCGAGCCGATTTCTTTTTAGTGGCAGGTTTTGACTGACCGGATTTGCTCTTCGATGCGGCGTCCTTGGAATGTGCCGCCATCGCGGGCGCGGCGCCGGTCGTCTTCACGGTCGCCGACTTTCCAGCAGCAGCAGTTTTAGCTACGGCCTTGGCAGGCCGCGCCTTCTTGGCCGGTGCCTTTTTGGGCGCAACCCTCTGCGGCTGATCTTTCGAGGAGAACAGCCCCGCGATGCTATCGATGATTGACATAACAATTCCCTCCATTTGAATTCGATCATCAATGCCGGATGACCCGCACGAGTTCCATTAGGCTCGCGAGCCAAGGTATTAAGTGGAGGCGCTTCTGCTGTCCAATACAGCCAACACCGACTTCGTTGAGCTTTCGCGCAAGCATGCTGCGCTGCTCACGATCCGTATCCGAAAGGATTTGACCGGAGCGCGAGCCAATAATGTGGCCGAAAACGGTTGAAGCGATAGTTAGCCACTTCGCCATCACCGCACTGCTACAAATTGCGATCGATCGGCTCAAAAAAGAGAGCCCGCGTTTTGGTCGGGCTCTCGTCTTTGTGGACATGACTTGAAGCTACAGCAGTCAGGCCGGATGTCAGGTTTTGTCGACGATCTTTTTCACTGCGTCCTTGACGTCGCCCTTGGCAACTTGCGCATTGCCCTTGGCTTCCTGCACAGCGCCCTTCGCCTGTTCTTCATGGTTGCCAATGGCGCGACCGGCGGCCTGCCGAGCCTTTCCTGCAATCTCGTTTGCAGTGCCTTTGATCTTGTCTGTCGTGCTGCTCATATCGAGTCTCCGGTTGCGATGCAGACAAATGCGTTGGTTGCGACAAAGTTCCCGCCCGTCAAATCTCACTGCGCCAGATGATCCAGTTCCGATTGGAACGGGTTCAAGGCCTTCACGTTGTATGTCGGAAAATTTCGAGGGCGCCATTACCATGGTCATGTTCAACGACGCGGAACTCAAGCTGATCGCGGAGGGCGCCAGACCTAGCGACGAAAAAGTCCTGCTGATTATCGCTGCCCAGAACCGCTTCAGCGTCGATCCGGCGCGCCGGACTCCGAGCGCAAGCTCGTTGGCCGAACCCAATCCGCAGCCAAAATCCAGGCGCCTTGCATTCGTTATAGGACGATTGATCCAAGTTTTAATGGGTCGATGAAAACTGCTGAAAGCTTTTGCGCCATCGCGCGTCCCACGTACAACACCAGGGTCCAGAAATTGTGCATATCGGACACGAACCGGATCACGCTTTCCATTGAAGCTAGACCGAAGTAGCAAGCGCCACTCTCTTCTGTCATCGCACGGAAATATGAAGCGGGCCAGGTTGGCCCCATCGATGAATGGCCGGACCTAAGCGTTTACCGCAACCGAACGCCTGAATACGATTTTGACCCTGGTGCCCTCGCCCAGTGTCGAATCGACCTTGAACTGCGCCTTGGCGTTTTCAGTCAACGAGCGCGCGATCAACGCTCCGAGCTTGCCAGGCTTGGGCCATGTCTCGCCCGTTGGTAGCCCGACGCCGTCGTCCGCCACGGTAATTTGGCAGCCATCGCCATCAACGACGCTGTGCAGCGTTATCGTACCGCCATCTCGTCCCTTGAAGGCATGTTTCAGCGCGTTTGTGAGTAGCTCATTCACCACCAGCCCTGTCGGCATCGCAACATTTATCGACACTGGGTAGGTATCCACTTTCATGTCGAGCCGAATGCCTTCGACCGCATGTGACGCCATGACGGCCGACGCGATCTGGCTGAGATAGATGCCGAGGTCCACCTCGTCTTTTTGCTCGTCGGCCGACAGTGCCTGATACAGAATTGCCAATGCATCGACACGGCCCGCCAATCGTTCGAATCGCTTTTGGTCCGGCTCGGTCGCGTTTCGGGTTTCCATGCGGATAAGGGCTGTGATCATCTGAAGATTGTTCTTCACGCGGTGCTGCAGTTCACGCAGAAGGGTATCCTTCTCGCGGATCTTCTCCTCGGCGGACCGCTCCGTCTCTGCTCCACCGTGAGACGATACGTCGACAAGCGCCACGAGCCGGAAGCAGCTTTTGCCATTGTCGTCGACAATCACATTCGAATAGGCATCGACGACAGGCGCGGGCTCATCGCCGCGATCGAGACGAAACGTGCCAACAAAATCATTCTCTGTCAGAACGGCTTCGGACAGCGCCTGTTGCTGACCAATTCCTGTGCCGGAAAGTGCGGCCCAATTTTTCTGGGAAAGGGTAGCCGCGCTGAGGCCAGAGAGGCTCTCGAATTCCGGATTGGCATATACGACCCGTTCTTTTGCGTTCAGGTCCGACACAGCTATGGCGATCGGCACCTGATCGAGAAATTTCTTGAACTGCTCGCTTTCCAGCGCTGTGGCTAGGTCCGGCGTATCGAGCAATTGGTCGACCGCGTCGGCTTTTTCCGGATCGGATGTCATTTGGGGCGCGTAATCCACATTCGCAGTATCAGTAACAGTCCTGAACCTTGGCCGCCATCGCCAAGACGCTGGATAATTCCACGACGGGTAATGCGTCGGAGCAGCTTGCCAAGGGCATCCGCGCTGAGCAAAGCTTGTCGTGTCGAACATATCGCAGCGCCAAGCGTTCGGACCAAGTTACACGCCGGCGCTGATTTTTATCGCGCATCCCGCTTATCCCGACTATCACTAGGCAGCGCTACATAGCCACCGGCTTCTGAAATCAGGGAGGTCGGGCGGAGATCTGGAAGATTGGGCATGGTGGCGGGACGCCTCAAAGCACTGCTTCACCCTGCATTTCTCTTACGTTCGTTGCCAATGGTGGCGGCGCTTGCCATCAGTTGCTTCATCACGTTCGAGTTCAACGCCGCCGCGCGGGAGGCGCACTCGATGGTCGAGCATTCGATGAGCGCGCTTGCGGCGATGGATCAGGTGCTGTCATTGCTTCAAGATGCGGAAACAGGTCAGCGCGGCTATATCGTTACCGGCGATGACGCGTATCTTGCGCCCTATCGAGCCGCTCTCCACGGGATCGAACCTGGCTTGCAGCGCCTGGATCTCTTGATCATGAAAAATACCGCTCAGCATGACAGCGTGGAACGGCTGCGCGCAATCTCTGCCCGTAAGCTGGCAGAAATGAAGGACGTCATCGACGTTCGGCGGCAACAGGGTCTGCAAGCGGCCGCAAATCAAGTTGCTCTCAATGTCGGCAAGACGGAAATGGACGAACTGCGTGGCGAGATCGGGGAAATGAAGGCTCGTGAAACCACCATCCTGCGCGACAAGGAAAATCTGGTAGAAGCACGCAATGACCGGATTGTGATTATTTCGATTGTAGCTCTCCTCATCAGCCTTGCCGGAAGGCTTGCCTCATCGCTTATAAGGGTCCCCTCGCAGTTCCGACGAAACGGCTCCTGACCTTGCCAAGCTGTGTCGCGGTTTTCGATCCGTCCTGTTAATCCTTGCAGGCTGGCCGAAGAATTTTGGCAAACGCCAGCCAAAGAGCCAGTGAGCCCAAGGCGAAACCACCGAGGATCACGAACGCGGGGCTGTAGCCTATTTCCTGGGCTATCCAGCCACCGATTGCGGGACTGAGCGACGCGCCAAGACCTTGCACGGTAATGACCGCCCCTTGCCCGACATTGACGCGTCCCGTCCCATTGAGAATCCGGGCAACAAGGCCCGGCACCGCGACGCTCTGCAGCCCCGCGCCGATCCCGTCGAGCATCTGGACCGGGTAGACACCCCAGTGCTGCAGCACGATGGCGGCGATCAGGCCCCTGATTGGCAAAGCCAAGAACGAGATCAGCATGATCAGCCAATAACCCTCCTTCTCGGCAAAGCGCATGGCGAGCAGGGAGACAACGATCATAACGGCCTGCGCGACCACGATGGTCATGGCGACAAAGCCAGCCGGATCACTGTTGGTCTTGTTCACCACCGCCAGACCATAGAGAGGGAGCATGGCCCCGTTTCCGAGATGGAAGAAGGCAAGAGCGGCAGCAAGGATCAGCAACGGCTTGCATTCCAGCAAAACCCTTAATCCGCCGGCTTTTTCGCCCTCGGATGTGCCCTCTTTCATGCCGCGGGCTGCCCTGTCGTCGATGGACTTGGATGGGATCATCAGCACAGAGGCAATCGAAAGCCCACCGAATATCGCCGCGAGCAGAAAGACGGCCGGGAACCCGAACTTCCAGCCAAGGATGCCGGAAAGACCGGCGCCAACCAGGTTTCCGGCATGATTAAAGGCCTGGTTGCGTCCGTTCTGGCGATTGAACCCTGCCTGGCGCACCATGCCAAGCGTGATGCCAGCAACGGCCGGGCCAATGGCGGCGCCAGCCACTGCCGTCGCCACCTGGGAAGCGGCGACCAGCCAGAACTCTTGCGAAAGCAAGATCAGTGCCGACGCCAATACCGTGAAGATACCTGGAATGACGACGTAAAGCCGTTTGTGCGAGGTGGCGTCGACCATCGCGCCTGCTGGCGCCGTCATCAGCATGCCGGCGACGCCACCGATGGTCATCACCGTTCCGATCGGGCCGCTCTGCCAGCCATGCGCCAGCAGGAAGACACCGAGAAAAGGCCCGATGCCAGCCTGCATGTCGGCCATGAAAAAATTCAAGGCCTGAAGCGGCCAGATGCCCTTTGCCGGACTGGCGGACTTCTTGTCCATTATGGTCGCTTTCGCTCACAATTCATTCAGCGCAACACGCCCACGCAAGGCAGGCGTGTTGCGCCGGGCCAAGCTGGAAGTCTAACTCGGCTACTCTCGCGCCGTAGAGCCCGCGAGGTCCGCCCATTTGGGATCCGACGCCTCGACCGGTTTTGCCTTGCGAAGGTGGCCATCGAACTCCATGTGGAGTTCGTGCAGAGTTCCGTCCTGCGCTTGGCCGAGCAGTTCGAAATGCTTGGGCTTCCGGCGCGGATCGCCTATCAAAGTGTAGCCTTTGGCTTTGGCTTCCCTGATGGCGGCTGCCGGATCGGCATCGGCCTCATGATGGTCTGGTGGACCCTTGTGGTCGATAGTGGTCGACCGACCACCGTCCTCGGCGTAACGTTCGACCTTGAGTTCGGACGGCTTCATTTGCCCAGTCAGAGTGACCCGCGCGCCGACGCGCAAGGCAATGGTTTCGGTACCTCTTGGCGTCACGTCCGCCAGGATTCGGCCTTTGCTTGTTTCGACCACGAAGCGGTGGGCGAAGACGTCACAGATTGTCCCTGTAAGGGTGACAGTTTCGTGTTGAGGCATTGGGAATTCCTTCAAGAGAGGTCAGTGTGGATGCCGGTGCGGACAACGTGCCCGCACCATCGGAGTTCCTGCGGATATGGTTGGTGCCGGTGAGATGAGGTGACGCCGACGATCTGCAGGAGCCGCGTGATATTGGTCTGGCTCAGCCGGCCCCTCCGGGAGGGACGGGCGCCACGTCGGGCCGGCGCAAGCGATCCAGCAGGCCACGCGGGCCTGGCCGCGGCGGCCGCAGGCTCTCAGCCTTACCGTCGGCGTGCATCAGCAACTCGCCGTGGATGAACCCGTTATCGAAGTGCCCTTGAACCGTCAGGGTCTCACCGGCCGCGACGAGTTGGCCCCCTTCACCAGCCCTGCCGGTTTCGACCAAGGCCCTGCCGCTGCCATCGTCGACAACAAATTTGTTGCCATAGATCTCAACCACTTTGCCTTTGACCGCGACGTCGCTGTCGGACGCGAGCTTGGTGATGGCTGTGGGCTGCATCAGCACTACCCGCTCGCGTGGAACGGAGAGAATGGTAGCGCCAGCACCGGCAACAAGGCCAACCGCGATGAGTCCGGCCGCGAACAGCCCTGTCAGGTAGGGCCGGCGTGCGGAATGAGACTGCGGTGGCGGGTTGGCCGGTTCCGGGGCAGCGGTCAGAGTGTCGGTCATGATGGTTACCTTCTGATGGTTTGGACTGCCGCGGTTCTATCGCAGGCACTGGAAACCGAGCCTGAACCAGTTCGTTCAGGCTCGGTTCAGCGGACAGCGAGTGGATGAAGTGGCGCCAGCACACAGCTTCGGTCTGCCGATCGCCTGCGAGTTCGCGAAACTTAATGGCGACCGCCTGGACCTTTCGCAAGGTTTGAAGGGATGGCTTAGAGTCCTGGCAAGGTTGCCAACGACCCCCCTTAGAAACTGGAGACCATCAGGCGCCCACCGGATTCACGTCAGTAAGCTGGCACCAGCCTGGTGTCGCGAAGCGGCAATTCCATAGAGAACCGCAAGCCTTCCGGACGGTAATCCAGCTCGACCTTGGCGTTGCATTGCACGGCGACAACCCTTTCAAGCAGAGTGGTCCCAAAGCCGCGACGCTTGGGCGGCTTGACGGTTGGGCCATTGCGCTCGCTCCATTCAAGGCGCACGGTTTGTCCATCGGGGGAAGTGCTGATCGCCCAATGCACGTCAAGCCTGCCTTCGGACTTCGACAGCGCTCCATATTTCGAGGAGTTCGATGCGAGCTCATGGAAGGCCATGCCGATGGGTATTGCTATATCGGCGACGAGGGAAACATCTGGTCCATCCACCATAATGCGCGAAGGCGCCACGGTGTCATAATGCTGAAGTTCACGCTCAAGCAATTTGTGCAGCATCGCCGTTTGCCAGTAGTCGTCGGTAAGCATGGAATGCGTGTCGGCCAGCGAGACCAGCCGTGCCGAGAACTCCCGCACAAAGTCCTCTATGTTGCCGCTTGACCTGGCGGTCGCTCCCATCATTGCCCTGACGTTGGCCAAGGTGTTTTTCACGCGATGGTGAAGTTCCCGGATCAAGAGCTTCTGGCGCGCGGCGATCTCCTGGGTCTGCTCGATGAACGATTTGACCTCGAGTTGGCGAGCGCGTGCCCGCAAGGCGGATCGCACGGATTTGGCAAGGCTTGAAGCCAGAAACGGCCGCTCCAGAACGATCAGATAGTGGTCGAGAAAGCTCAGTCTTTCGTCGACTTCCGTGCCGCGCATGGTCAGCAGAACGATGGGAAAATCAGACCAAGGTGGCTGGTTTTGAAGCCATGCGGCAAGCGCCGTGCGATCCGAACTCAACAACGCTTCTTCCGCGATGACGAGGCATTCAGCATCATCCATCGCCTTCACCGCATCGGCCAGATCGACGCAGATTTGCGGTTCAATCCCCTGGGAACTTAGGATCGAAGCCGCAACTCTGGCGTCACGCCCGACCGGCGCCAACACTAGGACCTGAGACCCGGGGGGCATCATGACGACTCATCTGGAAGAAGCTCATTTCGCTTGCCCTCAAACGAAGGCACGCCGGTCAGAATGCCCCTGAACTGTTCGAGTGGTTCACCCACCGCGAGCCCAGTCCCGGTTATCCTAAACTCGCGAATTGTGTCTTCGTGCGGCCCTACTCGCTTCTTGGTTACCGATATAGCGCGCCTCAATCGTCCGGCGTTTTCGAAGAAACGCAAAAGCATCACGGAATCGCACAGATACGTCATGTCCACCGAGGCCGCCATTTGCCCCAACAGGCCGTGATTTGCCAAAAGCAGGATTGTCACGACGCCTTTCTGATTGAGGTAGGTGAGGATCTCATGCATCTGAAGAATGAGATGTTGTTCCTCAGACATCGCGTTGAGGTAGCCGGTGAGACTATCGATCACGACTATCCTCGCACCAGCCCCTTCGACCGCACTCTGGATGCGTGAGGACAACTCTCCAGGCGATAGCTCCGCAGGCTCGACCTTCTCCAGCAAAAGAAGCCCATTATCGACAAATGGATTGAGATCGATCCCCAGGCCCTTGGCGCGGGTCAGGAATATTCGTTTGGTTTCGTCGAAAAGCAGAACGAGCGCACCCTCGCCGCTCTTTAATGCCGTATGGCAAAATGTCGAGGCGATGGTTGACTTGCCCACGCCGGAGGGTCCGATTAGGAGCGTACTGGTGCCCCGGGCCAGGCCGCCGCCCAGAAGTGTGTCGACAGGGCTGCCACTCAGCGCGGGGTCACCGTGCTCGCCCATTTCGTGATCGGCGGCCACCAGACGGGGGAACACCGTTACCCCGCCAGGGCGAATGACAAAGTCGTGGAACCCGCCTCGTATCTCCACGCCCCGCATCTTCACCACCCGCAAGCGCCGGCGCTCACCGCCATAAACCGGCGCGAGTTGCTCCATCCTGATTACGCCATGGCTGATCGAATGCAGGTTCAGATCATCGTGTTCGGCGGTGAGATCATCCAGCAGGAGGACGGTTGCGTTGTTGAGGAGAAAGAAGCTCTTGAGCGCCAGGACTTGCCGCCGATAACGCAGCGAGCCCTGCGACAACAACCGGATCTCAGACAGTGAGTCGAAAACAACGCGGTCAGGTTTCAGGCGAGCGATCTCACCCAACACCGATTGCACCGTCTCGCCAAGTTCGAGGTCCGATGAGTGCACCAGGGTCTGCAGTTGCGAAGGATCAAGACTGAGTTCGGGAGGAACGAGCTCCAATATGTCGATGCCGTCGAGCGCCAGCCCGTGTCGGTGTGCCACCGACTGGAGTTCACGCTTGCTTTCCGAGAGCGTGATGTAGAGGCATTTTTCACGGCGTCGAGCGCCCTCTACTAGGAACTGGAGCCCGAGCGTGGTCTTTCCTGACCCTGGCCTTCCTTCGATCAGATGGGATCGATACTTCGCGAAGCCTCCGCGCAGTACATAGTCCAGCCCGTCCACTCCAGTCGGTACCGGCGATGCATCATCTCGTTCCAACTTGCCCTCACGCTTTGACGATGAGCACCCTAACGGCTGGTATTTTCAATGGTTCCACAGCGGCGAGACAGGTCCGCGACGGCGATATGCGCCTCTGATCTATCGGCGTCTGAAACTCGAATTCGCGTAGAGATAGACAAGCCAGGTGCGGCAGCGAGCTGAGTTTCACTCTTGCATTTTTAGTGACAGATCTAGGGCGTATGGTCACCTACATTGATGCTGTCCTATACAAGTGGAACTGCGGTTTAAGCGTATTGCTGCCGGCAGCTTTTGATGCGAGGACGTTCAGTATGTGTTATCGACGTGACCGACGGCCACATAGCCAAACTCACGCTTGCCACGCGTGGCCTCCGTTACGCGGATCCAATGATGTTCATCGCGCCGCAACGTCACTGGCCGCCGGATTTGGACTTCGGCAGCCTTGAATGGCAAGATAGCCATGACAAGAGCGGACGAAACAACAACTGCGCCTGCCATAATGTCTACTCGATATTGACGTTGCAAAGCAGAACCCAATTGCTTTTTGAATTGAAATAATATTTATCAAAATACTATTTATTTATACCAGCAAGATAAAGCTAACGCACTCCAGATGTGAAGCGACCAAGCGCGCGGTAGTCTGCCCCTAGTCACTAGCAGTTAGAGACAACAGCCCGCCGCTGATGATGCAGAGACGGGCTGTCGTTTAAGCGCTCAGTTGAGGGGAAACCGAGCACGACGGAAACTCGGCCGACCGCATTATGTTCCACATCCCCCGACCGGAGCCCGCTTCAGATTCCAGATCTACTCAGTTCATGATTGAGCCTGAAATCGGCTATGCGCTAAGCCGTTGGCGCTTCTGAAGATTTGGCTTTCGTACGTCTTTTTCATAGGTGCCTATCATGCCAGATTAGGAACGGTAATTGCGGCTGAGCGAAACTGTATGTGTGCTTGGCATGATGAAGGTTGCACCTAAATCCGAATCGCCCTCGAAGTTGTTCAGCCTGCCCAAAATGGGCACGCTGATAATTCTTGATCCATCGTGGCGACGCAGCCAATCCTTGCTCTCACATGCTGGTGGCGGGTCTAATACAGACTCCGCCGGCGGACTGGCTTTTGAATCCGACCCAAGGCCACATTGGGAGCAGAGATCCGCATCGGCGGCGGCGGTTTGATTGCGAGTACCCGCTTACGGCGGACTCGCCACGCTGCCGCAATGCTGGCGACGAATGTGTGTAAATCCATGGGCGCTTTTCTCCGAGCGTCCCCCCATAGGCAAGCTACCCACTTGTGCAGCGTGCGACATTAACCTTTGATAAGAGAAATTCTAGACCACGCCGGTGCCGCCATTGGCCCCGAACACGCTGCCATTGGTAAAGCTCAGATCGTTGGACGCAAGCGCGACATAGATGGGACCAAGTTCCGCAGGCTGGCCTGCACGACCGAGCGGCGTGTCCTGTCCGAATTCGCCGAGCTTGCC
>NZ_JAFKIC010000368.1 GCF_017306585.1 Mesorhizobium sp.
GGATGCGCCGGTGTGAGGCTCAGGGCTTCCCGGCCCAGACATTTGGCTCGAAATGGAGAGGTGAACAATGCCATCTGGCCAACAGTCGATCGAGTCACGGCATGATGCCGCTGCGCCTGATGGCTCACTCGCAAGGCTTGCGAATGAAAAACGGATAGGTCGGGCAGCGGGGTCAACGGTTCTACTCTTCGCGCTGGTGCTCGTCCTGACAGTTCCCTTCGCCCTAGCTGGCCCATCCGCCGAGCGAGTGGTGATGCTTCTTCTGATCGATCTCTGCGCGGTCGTCGCGCTTTGCATCTTCACGGGGAACTCGGGAATCCTGACGGTCGGTCATGTCGGTTTTTTTGCCGTCGGCGCCTACGCTACCGGGCTGCTGACGACGCCGCCCGATTTGAAGTCTGACATGTTGCGCCATCTGCCAGGATTCCTGGCCCAGATCGAACTGAGCCTCCCGGCTTCCCTCATCGTGGTCGCCGCGATTTCGCTGGTCTTGGGGATTGTAACAGGCCTACCGCTCTCCCGCCTGCGCGAGACATCGGCAATCCTGGCAACCTTCGGGTTGCTGGTGATCACGGACTACCTGCTTAAGGGTGCAACGAACCTCACCAATGGCACCAAGGGTTTTTATGGCGTTCCGCAGATCGTAAGTCTGCCGATTGTCTATTTCTTCGTATTCCTGGCCCTCGCGATTGCGTTTGCCTTCAAGGAATCGCATTGGGGGCTGCAACTTAGGGCCTTTCAGGATAACGAGGTCGCGGCGGCGGCGACCGGTATCGAGAGCAATCAGCGCCTTCTGCAGGGCTGGACGGTCAGTGCCATGGTCATGGGGGTGACTGGGGCATTGTTTGCCCACATCATAGGTGCTTTCCAGCCTCACGACTTTTATCTGGACATGACCTTCGCGCTGATCGCGATGCTGGTGGTTGGGGGCAAACGGTCGATCTCAGGCGCGGTCATCGGCACGATCATCGTCACGGCGCTGGTCGAGCTCGTCAGGCCTTTCGAGAGCGGTGTCTCGATCGGATCCTTCCGGTCTCCACCAATCTGGGGCGCG
Source organism: Mesorhizobium sp. (assembly GCF_017306585.1). Taxonomy (GTDB): domain Bacteria; phylum Pseudomonadota; class Alphaproteobacteria; order Rhizobiales; family Rhizobiaceae; genus Mesorhizobium. The sequence goes on from NZ_JAFKIC010000368.1 coordinate 1,055, forward strand.
ACACAGATTCTTCTGAGCTTGATGATCCTGCTCGTAATGTACAAACGTCCCGCTGGGATCATGGGCAGTCAGGAATTGGCGCTCGATCGGCTGTGGCGGCGGGTGCCGAAGATCGGAGCCCAGCCACAAGCAGGCGGACCCGAAACGCCAATGTCCAGCCGGCATGGTGCCAAGATGCTCCGCGCCGAAGGGCTTGGTGTCGACTTCGGCGGTTTGCGGGCGCTCAACAATGTTTCGATCAAGGTGCAATCCGGGCAGATTGTAGGGTTGATTGGACCCAATGGCGCTGGAAAAACCACGCTCATCAACGGTTTGACGGGAGTCCATCACCCCAACCATGGAACTGTCCTGCTCGGCGATAGGAACGTTGTCGGGTGGCGGCCCAGCCGCATTGCGCGCGCCGGCCTTGCACGAACTTTTCAGAACATACGCCTTTTCGGCGAGATGACCGTTATTGAGAATGTGATGGCCGCCGCCGCGGCCCGGGGCCATGGCGCTGCGGGCATCGAAGACTATGCGAAGGGGCTCCTTGCCCAATTCGACTTGCTGGATGATGCGGAGCGAGTTGCCTCGACACTGGCTTATGGCAACCAGCGGCGCCTTGAGATCGCGCGGGCTCTCGCGCTCGAGCCAAGTTTTCTGCTGCTCGACGAACCTGCGGCCGGAATGAACCCGAAAGAGTCCGAGCAGCTCATCGCGGCCATCCTCGACATTCGAAACAAGTATGGACTCGGCATCCTCATCGTGGAGCACGACCTGCACCTGATCATGCGCCTTTGTGACCAGGTTTTCGTCCTGAACAAGGGTGAATTGATCGCCTCGGGGTCTGCAGCCCAGGTCCAGAACGATCCCCAGGTCATCGAAGCTTACCTGGGAACACGCGACCTCCTGGCAAAACGCAAGGTGCGCCAGGAAACCGAAATCTCAAACAACAAAGGAGAGGGAAATGTCTGACACCATGATGAACTCGCTGCAACTCGGTCTGTCTCGGCGCAGTGTGATGAAATCCATGCTCGGGGTCGCAATAGCGGGTGTCGGTGGCTTGCGTCCGGTCTTCGCGGCTGATGGGAAGGTCCGCGTCGGGCTGGCGCTGGCGCATACCGGCTGGGCTGCCGCCTATGATGTGCCGTTTGCGCATGGCATGAAGATGGCATTCGACGACGTGAATGCGGCCGGGGGTATTCTGGGCAAATTCAAGATCGAAGTGATCGAAGGCAACGACACGGCGTCGAGCTCGGTCGAGTCCATCAAATCCGCCGACGCGCTGATCGAACAGGGCGTCGACGTGCTCTTCCTGAGCTGCGACGCCACCAGTTCCACGGCTGCGGGCCGCAACGGCCAGCAGAAGGGTGTCCTTATGTTCGCGGGCACCTCCACGCAGCCCGA
>NZ_JAFKIC010000144.1 GCF_017306585.1 Mesorhizobium sp.
GTGCTGGAAGGTCGGGAATACGTCCGAATCCTCGGTCAGCGTGATCAGATAGGGTTCGACCACCACGCCGCTGGTGTTCGAGCCGATATGGCCGAGCAGGTTGTACTGGTGGCCGGCGCGTGTGCCGCGGCGCTCGACGTCTAATCCTTCGCCGGCTTTGACGAAGACCGCGCTGCGCTCTTCCTCGAAGCGGCGGAAGAAGGCGGTGACGGGAACGCCGAGTGCCCTGGACAGCGCCTGCAGCGTGGTCAGCGACGGCGACGTGATGCCGTTCTCGATCTTGGACAGCATGCCCAGCGAAATGTCGGTCGCGACCGCCAGATCGGCGACGGTGATGCCGAGTTTCTTGCGAAAGGCCCGCACTTCGCGTCCGATCGCCACTTCCAGCACCTTTTCGCGGGTGTCGCGAATGGCATGCGGGTTCTGCGTCAGCGGGGCGCGGATCGTCTTGCCGTCGGCCGAAACCTTCGGATGCGGCTTGGCTTTGGCGCCCCCAGGCCCGGCCTTGGAATTGTCTTTCGCCATGTCGCCCCCAGGTTTCACGGATTTATTTCACTCAAGGTGAACATTAGAGGTGGCGATACAGGAGCGCGGCGGCCTCGGCAAGCCGTCTTGTGTCCTCGTCTCCAGCCGGTCTTTGCGGCCTCGGCAGGTTTCTCGTCAGGAATCCTTTGCGCGCAAACGCCGTTCCCGCAGATGTCTGTTGACAGCACCGAAGGTCCAATTACTGTCACTGTCAGTGAAATTTGTTTCGCTGGGGAAATCAAAAAAAGTGGAGGCCCGGAAATGAACACTCGCGTTGCCGTCATCGGAGCCGGACCGTCCGGTCTGGCACAACTCAGGGCCTTCAAATCGGCCGCCGACAAGGGGGCCGAAATTCCCGAAATCGTCTGCTTCGAGAAACAGTCGGACTGGGGCGGTCTGTGGAACTACACCTGGCGCACCGGCCTCGACGAACATGGCGATCCGGTCCACGGCTCGATGTACCGATATCTCTGGTCGAACGGGCCGAAGGAGTGCCTGGAATTCGCCGACTACACGTTCGAGGAGCATTTCGGCCGGCCGATCGGCTCCTATCCGCCGCGCGCCGTCCTGTGGGACTACATCAAGGGCCGCGTCGAAAAATCGGGGCTGCGCAGATGGGTGCGCTTCAACAGCCCGGTGCGCATGGTGACGTTTTCGGACGAGACGAAGAAGTTCACTGTCACCGCGCATGACCGCACCAACGACGTGACCTATTCGGAAGAGTTCGACAACGTCGTCGTCGCATCGGGGCATTTCTCGGTGCCCAACGTGCCCTATTTCGAAGGCTTTTCCACCTTCAACGGCCGTATCCTGCACAGCCATGATTTCCGCGACGCGATGGAGTTCAAGGGCAAGGATATCCTGATCATCGGCCGCTCCTATTCGGCCGAGGACATCGGTTCGCAGTGCTACAAATACGGCGCCAAATCGATCACCTCCAGCTACCGGTCCAAGCCGATGGGCTTCAAATGGCCCGAGAATTGGAAGGAAGTCCCGTTGCTGCAGAAAGTCGTCGGCAAGACGGCGCATTTCAAGGACGGCACGACCAAGGATGTCGACGCCATCATCCTGTGCACGGGCTATCTCCACTCCTTCCCCTTCCTGACCGACGATCTCAAGCTCAAGACCGCGAACCGGATGTGGCCGCTCGACCTCTATGAGGGCGTCGTGTGGGAGAAGAACCCGAAGCTGTTCTACATCGGCATGCAGGACCAGTTCTACACCTTCAACATGTTCGACGCGCAGGCCTGGTACGCGCGCGACGTCATCATGGGCCGCATCAAGCTGCCATCCGCAAAGGCGATGGCCGAGCACAGCGCCAAATGGCGCGCACGCGAGGAGACCCTGGAAGACGCCGAGCAGATGATCTGGTTCCAGGGCGACTACACCAAGGAACTCATGGACCAGACCGACTATCCCGGCTTTGATGTCGAGGCGGTCAACCAGACCTTCATGGAGTGGGAACACCACAAGGTCGAAGACATCATGAGCTTCCGCGACCATGCCTACCGCTCGCTGATGACCGGCACCATGGCGCCGCTGCACCATACGCCCTGGCTGCAGGCGCTGGACGATTCGATGGAAAGCTATCTCGAGGTGAAGGGCGTCGCGGCCGAGTAACGAACTCGCCTGCCGTCAAGCTGGCACGGCCACCCAATCGTGACGACTCTCGCCGTAGACGGACTGCGTCGGTGCCGGGAATGATGGGTCTCCGAAACAGCCGACGGCAACAGCCACTGCCGCAGGCTTGCGTGACGGATACCAGAAGACCGTCGAACCACATCTTCCGCAAAAATGGAAGGTGACGGGAAAGCCGCTGTCGGAATCGCGTCGATAGATGCGAGATGAGCCCGTGATCTCGGTCGCGGCGCTGTCGAAGAAAGCGGCGATCCCGAACGGACTGCCGGTTCGTCGTTGACAGTCCAGACAATGGCAGAGCGATACCTTGGCCGGCTCTTGCGGACAGAGGATCTGCAATTGGCCGCAGGTGCAGCGAGCTCTTCGGACTGTCATCACGGTCTCCTTCAAGGGTTGGACGTTTGAACTTTCTTCAATCCAGCGGATAGTCGGGGTAGGCATCCGTCTCCGTCACCCTGGCGCTGAGCACCTCGCAGTCATTGGCCCAGTCCGGGCCGTCGCCACGCATGGCCATCATGTCGGCCATCAGCAGGAACTGCATGGTGCGCAGCGCCCAGTCTGCCGGCTCGTCGGGCCACGCGAACACCCCGCTGGCGTCACCGCCGAACTTCACGTCGTGGCAGACGAAACCGACTTCAACATTCCAGGACCGCAGTTTGGCGCCGGGCGGCGGGTAGGGCGGGTCGGGCAATTCGAAGTAGTTGGCCACCATGATTTTAACCGGCTTCTCGGGCGCGATGCCTTTGGCTTTGAAAAGCGCGATGGCATCGTCGCGAAAGCGGGCGAGCAGGCCGTCGCGCGACAGCCGGTAGGTCGAGCGGAAAAAGCCGCCGGCCCAAACGGACTCGTCCCTCTCGTTGGAGATCAGCAGCGAGGCGCGGAAGCGGCGCAGCCGAGGCGTAAGCACAGCCCAGTTGCATTCGGTCGGCCCCGCCGGCGTCGCGATGAACTCGTCGAGCAGATCGCTGCCGCGCACATCTGCGTGCAGCACCGAGCAGTCTTCGCCATAGATGTGCCAGAGCTGCCGCAATTCCGCTGCCGCCATGCCGGGTTTGCGCAACTCCTCCACCGAGGCGCGAACACGCGCGATGGCGTAGGACGTCGCCGCGTCCAGTGTCTCGAAGCCCGAAATGATGCGCTCGTCATCTGGCTCGCCGGTCTTGGCCATGTCGACGACGACAACGGAAAAAGGCGGCTGGGCTGGATCAGGCATTCGTCACCGCATCAACGCAAATTCAGGAAACCGCGCGCGGCGGTTTTCCCTCCCAAATTGCGTCGAAATCAAGAGCTCTATCCAAGCCTCGCCCGCGCCTTCGCCGTCCAGGCGCTGAACAGCCGGTCGGCGACGATGCCGATGAAGGCGATGGCGAGGCCCGCGACGATGCCGCGGCCGGGGTCGGCCTTGGACAGCGCGATGAACACTTCCTGGCCGAGATCGCGCGTGCCGACCATGGCGCAGATGATGACCATTGCCAGCGCCATCAGGATCGTCTGGTTGACGCCGAGCATGATCTCGGGAAGCGCCAGCGGCAATTGCACGCGAAAGAAGGTCTGGCGCGGCGTGCAGCCCGAGACCTTCGCCGCCTCGATCAGCGCAGGCGGCACCTGCCTTATGCCGTGATTGGTGTAGCGGATCGCCGGCACCACGGCGAAGGCTATCGTCGCGATCATCGCGGTGACGTCGCCGACCCGAAACAGCATCACCACCGGAATGATGAAGCAGAAGGACGGCAGCACCTGCAGCGTGTCGATGATGGGCGTGACGATCTTCTCGAAACGGTCACTGCGCGCGGCCATCAGCCCGATCGGAATGCCGATCAGGCAGGCGATGAAGGCCGAGATGCCGCAGAGATAGACGGTCGCCATGGTCTTTTCCCAAAGCCCGGTGATGGCGCAGAAGGCAGTCAGGACGGCCACCAGCAGCGCCAGCCGCAGGCCTGAGAGCTGGTAGCCGGCAAGGCCGAGCAGGAACACCGCGCCCAGCCACGGAAACCCCTCGCAGAAGGCGCGCAGCGGATTGAGCACATTCAGGATCAGCGCCACGCGAAAGGCCTCGATGAGGTCGAAGAAGTTGACCGTCACCCAGTTCACCGCCACCTTCCACAGCGGCGCGGTGGTGAAGGTGATCGCCTTCGGCACGGTTGCGAAGGCCGGCACGAACAGGCCGAGCAGCGTGGTGGCCGCCAGAATGGCGATGGCCAGGGTGACATTGGGGTAGCGCCGCCAGAAGCCGGCCTCCCGGTCGCGATGGACATTGCCCTTCGCCTGCTTGTGCGCGATCGCCTGGCTCAGCCGGTCGAGCGCGATGGCGAGCGCGACGATGGCGAGGCCCGCTTCCATCGCCTCGCCGACCTTCAGCGCCCGCAGCGCCAGAAGCACGTCGTAGCCGAGGCCGCCGGCGCCGATCATCGAGGCGATGATCACCATGTTGAGCGCCAGCATGATCACCTGGTTGACGCCGACCATCAACGCCGGCCGAGCCGAAGGCAACAGCACCCGCCACAATTTCTGCCGCGCGGTGCAGCCGGCCATGTCGCTGAACTCACCGATCTCCAGCGGCACGCGCGACAGCCCCAGCATGGTTGCGCGCACCATAGGCGGCGTGGCGAAAATGGCGGTGGCGATCATCGCGGAGACGGGGCTGTTGCCGAACAGGAGCAGCATCGGGATGAGATAGGCGAAGGTCGGGATCGTCTGCATCAGGTCGAGGGCAGGGGACACGATCAGCCTCTCGGCCCACGGCTTGCGCCACGCCCAGATGCCGGCGAACAGCCCGGTGACGATGCAGAACGGCACCGCGATGGAAATCAGCGCCAGGGTCAGCATGGCGCTGGTCCATTGCCCGAACAGCGCGATGTAGAGGAAACAGCCGCCGACCAGCAGGCTGAGTTTCCTGCCGCCGACGGCGTGCCCGGCGAGGAAGGCGACGGCGCAAACGCCGACCCATGACAGGCGTGGCAGGGTGAAGGCCTCGGCGCGATGGCCGATCCTGAAATTCTTGGCCAGCAGATTGAGCGCGAAGTCGAGCGGCACGCCGAGCACGGCGGTGATCGAACGCGTCAGCCAGGACAGGTTCGACTTGATCCAGACCATCACCGCGCCGACCCAGTCGGCGACGGGGATAATGGCGCCGGCCGGATAGTTCACCGCCCATGGGACGCTGTCCTGCAAAAGGAACGTCACCAGCACGGCGGCGAGTGCGAGCGCCCAGACCACAAGCCATCGTTGGACGGGCGGTCTTGCCTCGCTGGCGCTGGCCGTAACCGTCATGCGCCTGCCCTCGGCCGCTTGATGCCGGCCAGAAGGTCGATCACCGCCTGTGGCGTCACCTCGCCGATCGGCTTGCCGGTGCCGTTCACCACCGCGAACGGTCTGCCACTGGAAACGATCTCGGCCGAGAAGCTCGCGATCTTGGCTTCCGGCGCCACCGTGCCGCCATGCTCGGCGCCATCGCAGGCGCGCATCAGGCTTCTTGCCGAGATCACCTTGGCGCGGTCGACATCACGGGTGAATTCGGCGACATAGTCGGTCGCCGGATTGACCACCAGTTCCTCCGGCGAGCCGATCTGGATGACCTCGCCGTCCTTCATGATGGCGATGCGGTCGGCGAGCCGTATCGCCTCGTCGAAATCATGGGTGATGAAGACGATGGTCTTGTGCAGCATGGTCTGAAGCCGCATCAGCTCGTCCTGCATCTCGCGGCGGATCAGCGGGTCGAGTGCGGAAAACGGCTCGTCGAGGAACCAGATCTCGGGCTTGGTCGCCAGGCTGCGGGCGATGCCGACGCGCTGCTGCTGGCCGCCGGAGAGTTCGCGCGGATAGAAATGCTCGCGGCCGCGCAGCCCGACCAGGTCGATGACTTCCCGAGCCCGTGCCTCGCGCGTCGCCCGGTCCTGCCCCTGGATGCTCAAGGGGAAGGCAATGTTGTCGAGCACGTTGAGATGCGGCAGCAGCGCGAAGTTCTGGAACACCATGCCCATGCGGTGACGCCTGAGTTCGATGAGCGCGGCGTCGGAAATCCTGAGCAGATCCTTGCCTTCGAACTCGACCTTGCCGTGGCTGGGTTCGACAAGCCTGGACATGCAGCGAACCAGGGTCGACTTGCCGGAACCGGACAGGCCCATGATGATGAAAATCTCGCCCTGCCGGATTTCAAGGTCGACGGCACGCACGGCGCCCACGAGGCCGGCGGCCGCGACATCGGCCATGCTTGCCTTGCCATCGCGCTCGCGGATGAAATTGGCCGCGTTCGATCCGAACAGCTTCCAGACGTTGCGGCAGGCCAGTTTTACCGGACGGGCATTTTCTGGCGCGCCGGATGCGCCCGGCCCCGGATTAGTCACTTCCGTCATTCAGGCGTCCTTCTGGAATGTCGTGGTTTGGGACCCGGCCGATTGAAGAGCCGGGTCCCATTTTCCAGTCGGAACAATCACTGCGCCCAGGCTTTCCAGTCGGCCTCGTGGGCGGCGATCCAGGCGGCGGCGACGTCTTCAGGGGTCTTGCCGTCGAGGTCGACCTCGCCGCTCATCTTGTTGAGTTCGTCGGTGTCGATCGTGTAGGCCTTGGCCACCTTGTAGGCGACCGGCCATTTGTCCTTCATGCCGTTCCAGGCATATTTCCAGATCTCGCCATGCGGTTTGCCGCAATCATATTTGGCATCCGGGTTCACGCCCCATTTCGGGTCGTTGTAGCATTCGGGCGTATATTCGGGGAATTGCACCCATTCGCCCTTGTACTTGGCCGGCGCCCAGTGCGGCGAATAGATCCACACCATGATCGGCGCCTTGCGCTGATAGGCGGAATCGAGCTCGGCGAACATCGCGGCGTCGGTGCCTGCGTGGATGACGGTAAAGGGCAGTTTCAGCGCCTCGACACGCTCGTCGTCGAAGCCTTCCCAGGTCACCGGTCCGCCGAGGTAGCGGCCTTTCGGTGCGGTCTCTGCGGTCGAGAACGCCTCTGCGCATTTCGGATCCTTAAGGGCTTCCCAATTGGGCAGGCCTGGGCATTTCTCCTTCATGTATTCGGGAAACCACCACTCCTCCTTGGCCTTCGGTCCGAGCTTGCCCAGCCGCTCGGTCTGGCCGGTCGCGTCGGACGCCTTCATCGCCTCGCCGGCGGTGGTGTCCCAGAATTCGAGGCCGACATCGAGATCGCCATTGGTCAGGCCGGTGGTCAGGCTGGAGAGATAGTCGGCGGTCGGATATTCGACGGTATAGCCCAGCTTTTCCAGGATGCCGCCGAGGATCTTGGCGTTGAGGTTGACGCTGGTCCAGTCGAACAGCGCGATCTTGATCGGATCGTTGGATTCAGGCGCCGCTGCCTGGGCCGACGGTGTCAGGGCGCTTGCGGCGGCAAGGGCCAGGGCTGCAATCGAGACTTTCGAAATCACACTGCGAATTGGCATTGCTTGGTTCTCCTTCAAGCTGTGACTGTTATTGGTCGTTCCCTTCTTGCGTCTTTTCTTGATTGTCCCGGAAGGTCTGGCTGGTGGTACGCAAGGCCGTTGCCGCCAGCGCGGCCAGGGCCGGCGCAGGCGCGATGATGCTCGGTCGTGGTGATGACGGATGCTGCCGGAGCGGCAAGTCTCATGGCTGCCAGCGGATCGCCGCGATGGCGATCACCCCGGGATCAATTGCCAGTCCTGCGGCGTCCTGCAAGGTACGAGCCATCAAGGTCCCATGATCCAGAGCATTCCGGCGGAAATGCTGTCGGCTAGAAGCCTGGCAAGCCCCGTCTCGCCAGCGCCGTTTCATGGGATGAAATTATATATACCAACATTCATGCCGCGCAACGACTAACGCCCGGCCGTCGTCGGAATTTCAGACTGCAGGCAAAGTACTTCTAAAAAATCAGAAGTAGCCATCCGACGCGGCCGTGGCTTCCTTCGGAATTTCGACGCCGTCGACCAGGATCTTGTCGACCAGTTCGTGGTGGAAGCAGACCAGTCCCTTGATCCGTTCCGCTTCGTGCACCGGTTCGGGATAATACCAGACGAGATTCTCGTGCCGCTTCTTGGGCGTTGTCACGTGATAGTAGTTGGAGATGCCCTTGTAGGGGCAGCGCGAGATGTAGCGGCTGGGCGAAAACATATCGAGCCGGGTGTCGGAGATCGGCAGGTAGTGCCGCACCGGGTGGCCGGTCTCGAACAGGAACACGCCGCGCCGGGAATCGGCGACCTGCTCGCCGTCGAGTATCACCTGCACCCGACGCGAGGAGGGCAGGCAGTCGACGCGGCGGAACGGGTCGCGGGCATGGACGAAGATTTCTTCGTCCTCTTCGTACCAGTGCGTCATCTTCGGCCAGTAGAAGGACATGTAGCCGGAGAGGTCTGGCGACCCCTTGACCGGATCGAGGTAGCGCCAGGCGGCATCCTCGACCAGCGTGATGCCGGTGTTGAGGGAATAGTGCGTGGCAACACCCTTGAACGGGCTTTCGGTGGTCGTCGTGCTCGGCAGCAGAAACTCCTCGCGCACATCGCTCATCGGGAAATAGTAGACCGGCAGATGGTCGGATTCATAAAGCACCAGCGCCTTGGTGGTGTCGGCCACGACCATCGATCCCACCTGGACCCGCAGCCGCTTTTGCATCGGCATGGTGAAGGCGACATAGCCGGGCTCCGACTCATACTGGACGATGGCGTCGAGCAGGGGGAAATGCGGTCCGCGACCGCGTAAATGACGCTTGCGAATGGTAGTTGTCCTCTTCTCGTCGTTTGCGGCCAGGTTCTTGCGCGCGGTCATGGTCAGCCTATCGAAACCCGGTCGAGCAGCAGCCCGGCGGCGATCGGCGGCAGCCCGCTGACATTCTTGCGCACCGGAACCAGAAGATCCGGGAAATAGCTGAAGATCACCGGCGTCTCGTCGAGCAGCAGTTTCTGGATGTCGGACGCGGCCGTGCGCTGCGCGCCGATATCGAGCGCTTTCAGATAGCTGTTGACCATGCCGTCATAGGCCTGGTTCCTGAAATGCGCGGCGTTCCAGGGGCCATCGCTGATCAGCGGGCTCTTCAGGAAGACATTGGGTACGCTGCGATGCGCGTAGTCGGTGATCCCCAACGGGCTGTCCAGCCAGTCCGACTGGCCGAACACCGCCTTCCCGTAATATTTGTCCTGGTCCTCGATGTTGAGCGAGATACGCGCGCCGATCTCCTTGGCGAAGTTCTGGAACAATTGCGCATAGCCGGGAATGTCGGAATAGCGCAGCGTCGTTAGCGTGATATCGAAGCCGCTGGCAAAACCCGCCGCTTCCATCAATTGCTTCGCCTTGGCGATGTCCTGGACGCGCTGCGGCACCGACTTGTCGGTCGCCGGGAAGGCAGGCGCGAACGGGCTGTCATTGCCGGTCGCCGCCATGCCGCGGCAGAGGCCATCGACCAGCTTGGAGCGGTCGATCGACAGCGCCAGCGCCTGGCGCACGCGCTTGTCGGTGAAAGGCGCCATGTCGCAGCGCATGTGAAGCTGCCGGTGCGCGGTCGAGGCGACACGCAACACGGTGATGTCGGGACTGTTCAGCACCACCTGGCTGACATCGAGCGGCACCGCGTCGAGGATGTCGACCTCGCCGGCCTGCAACGCCAGGATGCGCGGCTGCACGTCGCCGTAGAACTTGAATTCGAGCCGGTCGGGCAGCGCCTTCTCGCCCCAATAATCCGGATTGCGCACAAAGGTCGCGCCGACCTTCGGCGTGTAGCTTTCCATCCGGAATGGTCCGGTGCCCTCGAAGGTCTTCTCGTAGTCGCCCTTGTAGCTCGCCGGCAGGATGACGGCGTTGTAGTTGTCGATTGACACGGAATAGGGAAAGCTGCCGTTCGGCGCATCGAGATGGAAGGCGACGGTGTGCTCATCGACCTTTCGCGTGCCGCCCTTCGACAGCAGGCCCTTGAAAACGGAAAGCGCGTTTGACGCGCCCTTGGGGTCGGCCAGCCGGTCGAAGGTCGCCACGACGTCGTCGGCCTTGAAGTCCTCGCCATTGTGGAACTTCACGCCCTTGCGCAGCTTGAAGGTCCACACGCTGCCGTCCTCGTTCGGCGACCAGCTTTCCGCCAGCACCGGCTTGAGCGTTAGGTCCGGCTGGGTCACGCACAGGAATTCGGCGGTCTGGAAGACCAACTGGTAGCTGCCGCTGTCATAGAAGGTGACGGGATCGATGGCGCCGCCGGGCGTGGCGACGCCGGCGCGCACCGTGCCGCCCGGCTTGCCCTCGGCGCGAGCTGGCTCAATGCCCAGGCCCGCTGCTCCGGCAATGCCGCCAAGCAAAGGCAGCGACAGGCCGAGCACGCTGCCATGCCGCAGGAAATCGCGCCGGCCGATGCGGCCGGCCAGCAATTCGTCGATAGCGGAATTTTCGATTTGGCCGAGATTCTTGCGGGCGATGTCGATGAAGCTGAAACGCTTTGGCATGGCGGCATTCCTTGCTTGTCGCGGGGCTGGCTGACTAGGCCACTGTTGACCGTCGGCGAAAAGCGATATTTTTTGCTGACCGCCATCGAAATTTTCGATGCAGGAGGAGACGTATGGATACCGAAAACCTGCGCAGCTTCCTTGAGGTCGCCGAGCATGGCTCCTTCACCGTCGCCGCCAACCGGCTCAATCTGGCGCAGTCGACGGTCAGTGCCCGGATCCGCGGTCTCGAGGAGCAGTTGGGACGCCGCCTGTTCGTGCGGGACCGCGACGGCGTCACGCTGACGCCGGCTGGCCGGCAGTTCCTGCCGCATGCCGCCTCGATCACTCGCACCTGGGAACAGTCGAGGCAGGATATCGCCGTTCCCGATGGCTATGAGACGCTGCTGCGCTTTACGGCGCCGGCCTATCTCTGGGAACGCGTCACCTCGCCATGGGTCGGGTGGATGCGCGCCAGGCGCCCGAACGTGGCGCTGCGGCTGGAGGGAAGTTACCCCGATCAGGCGATCGACCAGCTTGCAGAGGGCCTGCTCGACATCTGCATCCTTTATCTGCCACGGCCGCATCCCGGCATCGTCTATGAGACGTTCGCCGTCGATCAGGTCGTGCTCGTCCAGCACGCCGCCCAGACCGGGTCCTGGACGGACAACTATATACTGATGGACTGGGGTCTCGAATTCCGCATCGAGCACGACCGCGCTTTCGCTGGCATGCTCAAGCCGGCCCTTTCGGCCGGGCTGGTTTTCATCGGGTTGCAGCATGTGCTGTCGCAGCAGGCCGCCGCCTATCTGCCGCTCAGCGCCGTCAGTGGCCACATCGAGCGCGGCGAGATGAGGCGCGTGGCGGACGCACCGGTTTTCCAGCGGCCCATCTACCTTGCCTATCCCACGAACCCGGTCTCTTCCGATGTGCTCGACGTCGCCTTGACCGGATTGCGCAAGCTGGCCTTGGACTGGACCGATGATCAGGGCTTTTCGGAAGGGGACCGATCCCTCGGCATGGCCGGCCTGACGTGACCGGCAAGCCGAGGGATCAACGATGTCTCAGGCCAGTTCAGTCACGCCGGCCTTCTGCAACCTCGCGAGTTCGGCATATGGAATATGGCATCGGATGGCGTGACCGGGTTGGGCGTCTGCGAGCGGCGGCTCCTGCTGTTCGCAGATCGGTCCGATCTTGCGCGGGCAGCGTGTGTGGAAGACGCAGCCCGATGGCGGGTTGACGGCGCTGGGGATCTCGCCGTCGAGGCGGATGCGCGCCGTCCCGGTCTGGTCGAGTTTCGGCACGGCCGACAGCAGGGCCTCGGTGTAAGGGTGATGCGGGCCGGAGAAGACGGCTTCCGATGGGCCGAGTTCCATGATGCGGCCGAGATAGAGCACGGCGATCTTGTCGGAGAGGTAACGCACCACGCCGAGATCGTGCGAGATGAAGATGTAGCTGACATCCTCCTTGGCCTGCAGGTCGGCGAGCAGGTTGAGGATGGCGGCCTGCACCGAGACGTCGAGCGCCGAGGTAGGCTCGTCGCAGACCACGATGCGTGGATCGCCGGCGAAGGCGCGCGCGATGGCGACACGCTGCTTCAACCCGCCCGACAGCTGGCGCGGCTTGACCGCCAGATGCCGGTCGGTCAGCCGCACCGAGCGCACGAGGTCCTCGAGACGTGTCTCCAGCGCCTTGCCCGATAGGCCGGCGAGGCGCTTGAGCGCGCGGCTCAGCAGATGGCGGATCGAATGCGAGCGGTTGAGTGCTGAGTCCGGGTTCTGGAAGACGATCTGCATCGCCTTGACTTGGTCGTCGCCCCGGTTCTCCAGCTTGGGCGCCAGCGCCTTGCCCTCGAGCTCGATGGTGCCGCCGTCGTCGGGCGGCACAAGGCCGAGCAGCAGCCGGGCGAAGGTGGTCTTGCCCGAGCCGGATTCGCCGACAAGGCCAAGCGTTTCGCCAGGCTTGAGATCGAGCGAGACATCCTTGACCGCGCGCAGGGGATGGCCATGGCTGGCATAGGTCTTGTTCAGGCCAGCGACGCGCAGCACGGGCTGGGCAACCGGCTTGGGTGGCGTCGCCACCTCGCTCGGCGTGGCGCGCGGCAGCGCCTGCGCCTTGTCATGGTGATGGCAGCGCGACAGCCTTGCTCCACGTTCGTCGCCGAGATCGTAGAGCGGCGGCAATTCCGTGCGGCAACGCTCGTCGGCGAGCGCGCAGCGGTCGGCGAAGGCGCAGCCTTTGATGGCGGCGCCGATGCCGGGCAGGAAGCCGGGGATCGTGTCGAGCCGGCCCTGGTCCTTGCGCTGGCCGCCACGCGGCAGGCAGCGCAGCAGCGCGACGGTGTAGGGATGGCGCGGATCGTTGAAGACGACCTCGGTCGGCCCTTCCTCGACCAGCATGCCGGCATAGAGCACGCCGACCCGGTCGCACATGTTGGAGACCACGGCGAGGTTGTGGCTGATGAACAGGATCGAGGCCGAGAGTTCCTGTCTCAACTGCGCGATGAGGTCGAGCACCTCGGCCTCCACCGTGGCATCGAGCCCGGTGGTCGGTTCGTCGAGGATCAGCATGGAAGGGTCGTTGGCCAGCGCCATGGCGATCGCCACACGCTGCTGCATGCCGCCCGACAGTTGGTGGGGATAGCGCTGCATGACGCTTGGCGGGTCGGAGATGCGCACGCGGTTTAGCATGGCGATGGCGCGGTCCTCCGCCGCCTTGCCGGTAACGCCGGCAAGCTCGAAGATCTCGGTCAGCTGGCGGCCGATGCGGATGGAGGGGTTCAGCGCCTTGCCGGGATCCTGGTAGACCATGGAGACGCTTTCGGCGCGCGCCCGGCGCAAGGCCTCGGCATCGAGCTTCATGACGTCCTGGCCGTCCAGCGAGATGGCGCCGCCCGATATCGAACCGTTGCGCGGGAGATAGCGCACGACGGCGAGTGCCGCCGTCGACTTGCCGCAGCCGGATTCGCCGACCAGCCCATAGGCTTCGCCCTGGCCGATGGTGAGGCTGAGATTGCGCAGCACCGCCCGGTTGCGGCCGGCGACGCGGTAGGCGACCGAGAGGTCCTTGAGTTCAAGCGCGTTCGCTGCTTTCGTGTTTTGGGCCTTTGCGCCTTGGGCCTTCGCGGGTTCAGTCATTGAAGGCTCCATGAACGCCGTCGGCGGCCAGGTTGACGCCGATCACCAAGGAGGCGATGGCGAGCGCGTCGAACAGCACCGTCCACCAGAAGCCGCCGCCGATCATGCCGTAATTCGAGGAGATCGACAGTCCCCAGTCCGGCGATGGCGGCTGGATGCCGAAGCCCATGAAGGAGAGCGTGGCGACGGCGAAGATGGCATAGCCCAGCCGCACCGTGGTCTCGACCAGGATGGGCGGAATGACATTGGGCAGGATCTCCACGAACATGGTGTGGAAGGCGCTTTCATGCCTCAACTGGGCAGCGGCGACATAGTCGAGTTCGCGTTCGGCCAGCACCGCCGAGCGCACCGTGCGCGCGATGATCGGCGCGAAGCTCAAGCCGATGACGATGATGACTGTGGTCTTGGAGGTGCCGAGCGCGACGATGGCCAGCAACGCCACGATGACGACGGGGATGGCCATGAAGGCTTCCAGGATGCGGCTGACGATATCGTCGACGATGCCTCTGAAGTAGCCGGTGAGCAGCCCGAGCGCGGTGCCGGCGACGGTGGCGAGCAATGTTGCCAATGGAGCGACGGTGAGAATGTCGCGCGAGCCGACGATGACACGCGAGAAGACGTCGCGGCCGATCTGGTCGGTGCCGAACCAGTGTTCGGCGGACGGCGGCGAGAGCGCATTGATGATGTCGTCGGCAAGCGGATCGTAAGGCGCGAAGTGCTCGCCGAAGAAGGCGCAGACGACCCAGAACAGCACGATGGCGATGCCGACCAGGAAGGTTCGCGAGCGCAGCAGCGAGAAGACGACTTCGGCCAGCGGGCCGCGCCTGCGTGTGTCGTCCGGCGCGGAGGTGGTCTGCACGGCGCTCATTGTTCTGCTCCCAGCCGGATGCGCGGATTGAGCACGGAATAGAGGAAGTCGGCGATCAGCGTGGCGACCGCATAGACGATGCCGATGGTCAGGATGCCCGATTCCAGCATCGGGAAGTCCTTGCCGCGCGCGGCGGTGAAGATCAGCGAGCCGATGCCCTGGTAGCGGAACAGCGTCTCGATGACGACGAGGCCGCCGATGAGATAGCCGGTCTGGGTGGCGATGACGGTGATGGTCGGCATCAGCGCGTTGCGCAGCACATGGCGCCAGATCACCGTGCGCCACGGCAGGCCTTTCAGCACCGCCGTTCGCGTATAGTCGGAATCGAGCGCCTCGATCATGCCGGAGCGAGCCATGCGCGCGATATAGCCGAACAGCACCAGGAACAGCGGCAGGGCCGGCAGGATCAGGTAATAGAGCTGGGTGAAGAAGCCGGCATCCTTGGGCCATGCCGCCGAGATCGGCAGCCAGCGCAGCCACACCCCGAAGATCAGGATCAGGATGATGCCGGTGACGAATTCGGGCAGCACCGTCACCGACAGGCCGCCCAGGCTGATGATGCGGTCGAGCGGACGGTTGAGGTTGAGCGCCGCCACCACGCCGCCCAGTATGCCGATCGGCACCACCAGCACGAAGGCAACGGCCGCCAGCTTCAGCGAATTGCCGAGCGCGTCGATGACGAAGGGCGCCACCGGCGAGCGGAAGATGTAGGAGGTGCCCATGTCACCCTGGACGAAGTTGGAGATCCAACTCCAGTACTGCACCAGCAGCGGACGATCGACGCCCAGCGAGTGATTGAGCGCGTCCACCGCCCGCTGGTCCGCGAACGGTCCCAATATCGCGCGCCCGACATTGCCGGGCAGAACCTGACCACCCAGAAACACCATCACGCTCAACAGAAACAGCGTAACAAGCGACAGCGAAATACGCCGGACGAAGAAGGAGAGAATGGCTATGCCTCCTTGTGATGGGGCTGTGCACCGGGCATGCCGGGCACATCGGCTAAACACAGTGTGGCAGGCGGATCGAACGCTGTCACCGGTGGAATGGCTCCTTCGAAGCGCGACACCTCGACCAGTGTCGAATTGCAGGTCGGCGATTGGGCAAGTCGCGACGTACCTCGGTCCGGCGTCAGCACATTCGGATTGCCGTGTTTTTCCAGGCTGTTCGGGTATCCAGGCTCGGTCGGATCGAACCAGGCGCCGGTGGGCAGCTGGATGACGCCGGGGACGAGGCCGTCCGTCAGAACCGCGCCCGCCAGGCATGCGCCGCGGTCGTTGAACACGCGCACAATCGTTCCGTCGGCAATGCCGCGAGCGGCCGCGTCCTGTGGATTGATCCACAATGGCGCGCGGCCCGACACCTTGCCGGCGCGACTGACCGAGCCGTGATCATACTGGCTGTGCAGCTTGTCGGCGGGCTGCGGCGACAGGAGATGCAGCGGGAACCTGCTGGCAAGATCGCTGCCCAGCCATTCCCTCGGCTCTCGCCATACCGCATGGCCGGGACAGTCGTCATAGCCGAAGGACTCTATCGTGGCGGAGAACAACTCTATGCGGCCCGAAGGGGTCGCGAGCCGATGGTGCTCCGGGTCGGCGCGGAAGGCGCCCAGCAGGGTCTGCGACATGACTTGGCGCACGAGATCGGCGTGACCGTCCTGCCAGAAGCGGTCGAAGGACGGCATCTCGACCCCTGCCGTGTCGGCATTGTCCCTGGCTTGCTCATAGAGCAGCCGGATCCATTCGTCGGCATCGCGCCCTTCGGTGAAGGCCCCGCTGGTGCCGAGGCGCGCCGACAGATCGGCGAAAATGCCGAAATCGTCGCGAGCCTCTCCGACGGGATCGATCGCCTGCTTCATGGCGACCACGAGGTTCTCGCGGTTCGAGAAGGCGAGGTCGTTTCGCTCCAGTGGCGTGGTGATGGGCAGCACGATGTCGGCATGGCGCGCCGTCGCGGTCCAGAAGGGCTCGTGAACGATGATCGTTTCAGGGCGCTGCCAGGCCTCGACGAGGCGGTTCAGATCCTGGTGATGGTGGAACGGATTGCCGCCGGCCCAATAGACCAACCTGATATCAGGGTAAATCATCGCGGCGCCGTTGAAGTCGAAGGAGCTGCCGGGATTGAGCAGCATGTCGGCCATGCGCGCGACGGGAATGAAGTCCTTCACCGGATTCCTGCCCTGCGGCAGCGACGACCAGCGGAAACCCATTTCCGGCCGTCCGGCGCCGTTCGTCGAGGAATAGCCGAAGCCGAGCCCGCCCCCCGGCAATCCGATCTGGCCGAGCAGGGCGGCCAGCGTGATCGCCGCCCAATAGGGCTGTTCGCCATGGTCGGCGCGTTGAAGCGACCAGCTCACCATCAGCATGGTGCGCTTGGTGGCCATTGCCCCGGCCAGTGCGACGATCTCGTCCTCGGCTATGCCGGCCAGGCCGGCGGCCCATGCCGGGGTTTTCGGCTGGCCGTCGGTCTCGCCCATGATATAGGCCCTGACCGCCTCGAAGCCGGTGCAGTACCGCGCCAGGAATGCTTCATCGTGGAAGCCTTCGCTGATGAGCACATAGCACAGGGCCAACATCAGGGCGGTGTCGCTGTTCGGCCGAAGCGGCAGCCATTCGGTCTTGACCTCGCGCGGCGCGTCGTCGCGCACGGGCGAGATGTTGATCAGCCGCGCGCCGTTGCCCACGGCTTTCTGCAGCGCGGCCATCGCTTCGTGGCGCGCTGCGCCGCCGCCCTGTATCTGGGCGTTGCGCCAGGGCAGGCCACCAAAGGCGACGATCAGTTCGCTATGCGCTTCGATGCCGTCCCAGGTGGAGTGATTGCCGGTGAGGCCGTCGGTGCTGCCGAGCACATGCGGCAGAATGATCTCGGCCGCGCCATAGGAATAGCTCAGAACAGAGCTCGTATAGCCGCCGATGGTGTTGAGGAAACGGTGAACCTGGCTTTGCGCATGGTGGAAGCGGCCCGCGCTCGCCCATCCGTAGGAGCCCGCATAGATCGCGCTGTTGCCGTGTCCGGCGCGGACGCGGTTCAGTTCGGCGGCCACCATATCCAGTGCGGTTTCCCAGGAGACTTCGACGAAGGGTTCGCCGCCCCGCCTGCCGTTGACGCCTGACCTGTCCCCCTCCAGCCAACCGCGCCTGACGGCCGGACGGGAAACGCCCAGGTCACCTTGCACCGTGCCCAGCATGGACCTGCCGATCGGCGAAGGATCGGGGTCGCCGCTCCATGGCTCGACGCTGACGAGCCGGCCATTCCTGGCGCTGACTTCGTAGGTCCCCCAATGCATGGTGGTGAGCAGGGTTTCGGACTCCATGGGACGTGCCAATGGTGGATCGTTCCGCAGCACGAAGGTCTACGGCAGGCGGGCGACGCTTGCCTCGACCGACGACGAAAGCGCCAGTCCCCTGCAGGGGACTGGCAGTTGCGGTTTGGCGTATCTGCTTCCGCTTAGGCCTTCGACGCCTTTTCGAGGAACAGCTGCGACATGGCGGTCGGCTGGACGCCTGCCACGCCCTTGGCCGTTGCCGTCAGGTAGTCGTAGAAATAGCCGAAGATCACCGGCGTTTCCTCGAGCAGCAGCTTCTGGATCTTGCCCGCATCCGCCTTCTGGGCCTCGAGATCGAGGGCGCCGATATAGCTGGCTGCCAGCGTATCGTAGTCCTTGTTCTTGAAGTGCGCGGCATTCCAGGTGCCGTCGCTCTTCAAGGGAGCCGCGAGATAGACATTGGGCACGCCGCGGTGGCCGTAGTCGGTGATGCCCATCGCCGAGTCCAGCCAGTTCGACTTGCCGAATACGGCGTCCCCGTAATAGGCGCTCTGGTCGAGGATGTTGAGATCGAGCTGGATGCCGATTTCTTTGACCCAGTTCTGGATGAGCTGGGCGTATTCCGGGATCTCCAGATAGCGCTCGGTGGTGAGCGTCATCTTGAAGCCCTGAGCGAGGCCGGCTGCCTCCATCAACTGCTTTGCCTGGGCGATATCCTGCTTGCGCTGCGGCACGCTGGTGTCGGTCGAGGGGTAGACGGCGGCGAACGGGCTGTCATTGCCGAGTGCCGAGCGACCCTTCATCAGGCCGGCGGCGAGTTTCTCGCGGTCGATGCAGAGCGCGATGGCGCGACGCACGCGGGCGTCCTTGGTCGGGCCTTCGTCGCAATGCATGTGCAGTTGCTGGTGGGCGGACGACTTCAGGCTGATGATGTCGACATTGGGATCGTTGAGCAGCGCCACGCCGGACAGAACCGGCATCTGGTTGATGATGTCTACCTGCCCGCCCTGCAGCGCCAGGATCATCGGCTGCATGTCGGCGAAGAAGGTGAATTCTGTGCGGTCGGGCAGCGCCTTCTCACCCCAATAGTCGTCGTTGCGCACGAACGAGGCGCCGACCTTCGGCGTGTATTTCTCGACCTTGAACGGCCCGGTGCCGTCGAAGCTCTTCTCGTATTCGCCCTTGTAGCTCGCCGGGATGATGACGGCGTTGTAGTTGTCGGACGACAGCATGTAGGGGAAGTTGCCGTTCGGCGCGTCGAGGTGGAATTCCACCGTGTAGTCGTCGACCTTCTTCGAGGCGCCCTTCGACAGAATGCCGGTGAACACCGACAGCGCGTTGGAGGAGTTTGCCGGATCGGCGAGGCGGTCGATGCTGGCCACCACGTCCTCGGCCTTCATCTCGCCGCCCGAGTGGAATTTCACGCCCTTGCGCAGCTTGAAGGTCCACACCGTGCCGTCGGTGTTGGGCGCCCAGCTTTCGGCCAGTGCCGGCTTCAGCACCAGGTCCGGACCGTCGACGCAGAGGAATTCCGCAACCTGCTGCATGATGAGCAGGCCGCCTGCGTCCGCGATGGTGACCGGGTCGATAGCCGCCGCCGGCACGCTGCTGGCGACGCGGATGGTGGCGCCCGGCGCGCCGGCGGCGCGAGCGAGCGAGGGGGCTGCGCCGAAGCCGGCGGCCATGCCGATGCGGCCGAGCAGCGGCAGCGACAGGCCGAGCAGGCTGCCATGGCGCACGAAGTCGCGGCGGCTGACGCGCCCGTCGACGAGGCCGTCGATGAGATGGTTTTCGAGCGGCGAGCGGCCGCGCCGGATAAGATCGAGAAGGCGATAGTTTTTCATGGGTTTAAACCCTTTCCCCAGTTGTTGTGGTTGGCGAATTCATTCCGACTGACGAGTCCCGGGAGTTCTCCTGTTCCCGACCCTCATCAATATTTGTCGACGGACTGTAGCATGCGGTTCCGACTGGTCCACCCACTCGTTGGAATGGAAAAGTCAGATTTTCGCGATGACTTGTCTGTCGGCCAGGCGACCCATGGCCGCCCTTTTCTCGATAAATCCTGCTTGCTTTTCGACATCCTCCTAATTCAGCGGCAAACGGCGATATGTCCCGGGGTTCGCCGGGTCGTGATATTTGTTGCAGGGACCGTTCTGCACGAAATCGCGATGGCAGGCCGCGAGGTTTTCCCGCGACAACGTGACGCCGAGACCGGGGCCCTCCGGAACGCGCACGACATTGCCCTTCGGCGAAAACGGCCCTTCCTCGGTGATGTCCATCGGCTGCATTCGAAACAGCGACTGGTTGGGCTCCCGGATCCAGCCGAGCGCCGCGCACAGATGCAGATAGGCGGCGCTGCCGACACCGCTGTCGCCGCTGTAGCACCAGAAGTCGATACCGGCATGCTCGCAGGCGCCGACGAAGCGCAGCATGCGACCGATGCCGCCATGCGCCGTCGGGTTGCCCACGAAGGCATCGGGCACCTTGAGGTCGAAAGCGCGCGCAATGTCGATATTGTGGGTCGAGAACGGGATCGAGCAATGGCGGCGCAGCTCGCGCATCTCCTCGATCGTCGCCACCGGATCCTCCCAGTTGCGAACACCGAGTTCCTCCAGCGGTCGCGCCAGCCGCCGGGCCGTGGCGAGCGAATAAGCCTGGTTGGAATCGATGCGGATCATCACATCATCGCCGAGCTTTTTACGGATGAGCTCGACCATCCGGAGCGAGATTTTCGGATCGTCGGTCGAGAACTTGCCTTCGAAGAAGGTCGTGCCGTGCATCTGGTGCAGTTCGACACAATAATCCGCGACTTCTTCCGGCGTCGTCTCGCCTTTGACCTTGGGCCCGTCACCGCGCAGCGAGAAATAGTCGGTGAAGGGGATATCCTTGCGCACCGCGCCACCAAGCAACTGGTAGAGCGGCTGGTTCCAGGCCTTGCCGCGCAGGTCCCACAGCGCCACCTCGATGGCGCCGAAGGCCATGATGCGGGTGCGGTCGTTGATCGATTGCACCCCGGTCCAGAAGGGCAGGCAGACATGTTCGGCGCCGGCAATGTCGAACGCATCCCGCCCGATCAGGCGCGGAGCCAGGACATCGTTGATGATCGCCGCCGCCGCCGGGGTCGGCGCCTCGCCAAGGCCGATCAGTCCATCCTCGGTCTCGACCTCGACGATGGTCGGCGAGAACCCGTCCAGTTCGCCGAACACCCAGGCGTAGGGCGCTTCGAGGCGAAGGTTGATCGGCGTTGCCTTGATGCTGCGGATCTTCATCTTAACGGCCGATCTCGAAGAAGGGCGCGCCGAGCAGGCCGGGATCCACGTCGATGCCAAGGCCGGGGCCATCGGGAACGCCCATATGGCTGCCGGTCACCGGTGGCGCGTTGGTGGCCGTACGCACCGTCACCCATTCGTGGAAGGCGATGGCGTGCAACCGCCGCTCCTCGGGCGTCGACAGCGACAGATGCGCCATCGCCGCGGTGTCGATCTCGGCGCCGCCGGTGTCCTCGACCGTGATCATGAAGCCGAGGTCGACGGCCACGTCGCGGATCAGCCGGGTCTTACTGACACCGCCGAGCCGCGAGATCTTCAGCGTCAGCCCGTCGGCCGCTCCCTGGCGATGAATCTCCAGCATCTGTTCCAGCGAGGTGACGGATTCATCCAGCACCATCGGCTTGTCGAGCATGCGGCGCACCGACATGTTCTCCTCGATCGTTGTGCAGGGCTGCTCGAATGTGTAATCGATGGAGCGCGTGGCGTCGGCGAACTGACGCGCCTGATAGGGCGTCCAGCCGGCATTGGCGTCGCAGAAGATCACCGTGCCTTTCGGCACAGCCGCCGCGACCGTGCCGACGCGCTCGATGTCCTCGTGCACATTGCCGCCGACCTTGACCTGCAGGCGGCGGCAGCCCTCGGCGATGATCCGCTTGGCGAGCGCCGCCATCTGGTCGAGCGTGCCGTGGGTGACGACCCTGTAGGTTTCCGCCATATCGCTCTCGCGACCGCCCAGCATCGTCACCAGCGGCACACCGGCGTCGCGCGCCGCGAGATCCCAGCAGGCCATGTCGAGCGCCGACTTGATGTAGGGATGGCCCTTGAACACCGTGTCCATGAGCCGGCCGATGCTCGCCAGCCCGCGCGGATCCTGGCCGATCAGGTGCGGCGCGATCTCGGGCACGCCGGCGCGGGTGCCGGCGGGAAAGGCGGCCGAGTAGAAATTGCCGAGCGGCGCCATCTCACCCCAGCCGGTCACGCCGCTGTCGGAGGTAATCGAGACGATGACGGCGTCGAAGCAGTCGGCGACCCGCCCCTTCGACATGCGGTAGGGGCCGTCCACGAAGGGCTGCACGACGTGATAGGCTTTGATGGTTTCGATCTGCACGTTGGTATCCGTTGTCAGCGATGGTGAGAGGGGTCAGGCGCCTTTCGACGGCCGCCGTTCGAGGCCGCGCGCATAGGCAAGAAGCTCTTCGAAATCGAGGTCGATATGTTCGCGGGCATGGCGCTGGGCGGCACGCATGTCGTTGCCCTTGAGCAGCGCCACATAGGTTTCATGGACGTCTTCGGCCGGCACGACTTCCTTGCGCGCCTGCTGGTGCAGGGCGAAGTACATCTGCAGCCGGCTGGTCAGCCGCTGCCATGTTTCCAGAAGCACCGAATTGTCGGCCCATTCATGGATCAGGCCGTGCAGTTGCAGCGCGGTTTCGATCTGGCGCGTGGTGTCGCGGTCGCGCGTCGCCTGCTTGACGGCCTCATGGCGGCGGTCGAGTTCGTCGAAGAAGCGCTGGTCGCGCAGCTTCCACATCAGCTCGATGGCGAATTCGTCGAGCACCTTGTTCAGCGAATAGGCGTCATCGATGTCCTTGGCGGTGACATCGATGACGAAGGTGCCGGCATAGGGAATGCTGGTCAGGATGCCTTCCTGCACCAGTTCGCGCATCGCCTCGCGC
Organism: Mesorhizobium sp.; assembly: GCF_017306585.1. Classification (GTDB taxonomy): domain Bacteria; phylum Pseudomonadota; class Alphaproteobacteria; order Rhizobiales; family Rhizobiaceae; genus Mesorhizobium. The sequence goes on from NZ_JAFKIC010000144.1 coordinate 22,756, forward strand.
AAGGGCGCGCGGCTGACGCGCATCTGTTCCGAGATGCGAAGCTCGTTGAGCTTTTGCCCCGGCTCCAGCTGTCCGGTCAGGATCGCGCGCCGCAACAGCGCGACGATCTCGGCGCGGCGCGTCGTATCCGCGATCGGGCTGAAATCCAGCTTTGCCATTCGGCCACTCCAGGGAACCGAAGACAGAGAAGCAGATTGTCGACAATCTAACAAGGCGCTATTTTGGATTTCTGCTGGTTGACCGGTCTTGCGCCCGTGAATGCCGGCGACGTCAGGCCGCGCGGCCATAGAAGCCGACGCGCTCCTCCTCGGTGAACATGACGCCTGGACGTTCGTAGTAGGAAAACACCGCGATCATGCGTTCGCGGTTGCCCTCGACCGTGGTGACCCGATGGGCCGTGTTCTTGCCGCGGAAAACATTCAGCGTGCCGGCCTTGATGCGCAGGATCTTCGCTTCGGGATCGCGCCCCTCGAGCAGCTTTGCCACGCCGTCATAGTTCGGGTCGCTCTCGGAGCGCAGGTCGGTGCGATACTCGAAGTCGCCGCCGATTTCGGGCGCCTGCAGCAAAAGCGTCGTGGTGAATTCCGAGCGGTCGAAATGCCAGTTGAGCGCCTCGCCGGCGCGATAGCCCATGACGTTGGCGCGGGCGAGGGGGTCCTGCATCACGTAGAGGTTGGGCTTGTCCATCGTCGCCGCGAGGAAGCGCACCAGCGGTTCGTATTCATAGATCGACAGCACGGTGCTGTCGGGGATCTGGTCCGCGCATACCGTGTGGCTTATCGTTTCGACCTTGCGCAGCGCCGGATGATCCGGCGCCAGTTCCGGGATCGACGGCTTGAAGTAGATGTTGTGCAGCCGTTTATGGATATGGGAGTTCGTGTCCATGACCGGCCGGATTTCGGTGACGGCCCGCTCGGCGACACCAGGGCGCAGGAACGCTTCCAGGTTGAACATGCCGTTCGCCGCGAGCGCGGCCTTGGATTCGTCCACGAGGCGATGCCATTCGGGGCTGCCTTCGCGGTCGATCGGATAGCGGTCGAGATCGAGAATGTCTTTCATGTCGTGTCCTCCAGGGTCGGGCACAGAAGACGGCAAAAAATTCTTTCTCTCAACGGGCAAAATAATTAGGATTGGCCAAGAAAAACTTGGGGAAGCTCGTATGGATCGGCTGCCGCCGCTGAATGCCATCAAGGCCTTCGAGGTCGCCGCGCGCACCGGCAGCTTCACCCTGGCCGCGAGTGAGCTTGGCGTCTCCTCGGCGGCGGTCAGCCAGCAGATACGCAACCTCGAAAGCTGGTTCGGCAAGCAGTTGTTCGTACGCACGGGCAACCGGATCACGCTGACCGATGCCGGCCATGCGATCTATCCGCAGACCGCGCGTGCGCTCGGCGACATCGCGGCCATCGGCCAGCGCATGCTCGAAGGCGGCTTGAGGACCCGACTTGTCGTCAGCGTGCCGTTCTCGCTTGCGGAGCTTTGGCTGGCGCCAAGGCTTGCCCTCCTGCTCGACAGTTTCCCGCACATGGCGATCGACGTTCGGGCAGAGGATGATCCGATCGATCTGATGCGCTGGAATGTCGATCTGCGCATCAGCTATGGCGACTATCATTATCCGGGCCTGCGGATGGTCCGCCTCGTCCATGACGAGGTCTTGCCGGTCTGCTCGCCCGACTTCTGGCGCCTGCACGGAAACGGCGATCCGGCGCTGGCGGGTCTGCACGAGAGCCAGTTCATCCACACCAACTGGGGTCCGAACTATGCCTCGCACCCGACCTGGACGGACTGGTTCGCGGCTTCGGGCGGCTCGCGCGCACCCGATCCCTCGCACGGCCGCCGCGTCGGCCTGTCCAGCCTGGCGATCGCCTCGGCGAGGCTGGGGCTGGGCATCGCGCTTGGCCAGCGAGTGATGGCCCAGGCCGATCTTGACGCAGGCCGGCTGATCGCGCCTTCCTCTTTATCCGTGCGGCTCGGGCACCCCTATTGCGCCTTCATGCCTGCGGCGAAGGCCGACCGAGCCGACGTGGCCGCCCTTGTCGACCTCTTGACGAAAACGGCGCCCGCGACCCGTGGAAGGGTCGGGGCGCCGCACTGAAACCGGTTCCGATGGGGGGTATCAGCTAGCCGGTTTCTGTTGGGGCAATGGGGAAATCGGCATTCCGGGCCCGATCTTCTGCAGATTGCCCGTGATCACCTGGTCGCCTTCCGAGACGCCGCTCAGAATGGCCACCAGATCGCCGCTGGTCGGTCCAAGCGAAACCAGCCGCTGGTCGACCGTATTGCCCTTGCCGACGACGTAGAGATATTTGCCGAGCTGGCTCGATCCCAGCGCCGTCTGCGGCACCATCAGCGCATCCGGCTGCTGCTTGATGTGCAGCCGCACGCGCACATACTGGCCAGGCAGCAGCGTGAACTTGCCGTTGCCGATTGTGGCGCGCGCCGTGATCGTGCCGGTCGAGTGGTCGACCGTGTTGTCCATGAAGGTGAGCTCGCCCTTCTGGCTGGCCCCGGTCTCACCCGGAAGCAGCACCTCGACCTCGATCGGGCCGTTGGCGCGGGCCTGCTCTATGTCGGCCAGATCCGTTTCGCTGGGGTTGAAGGTGACATAGATCGGGTCGAGCTGCACCAGCGTGTTGAGCACGGTGCCGGCGACACTGACCAGCGTTCCGACCGAGGCCTGGTTGCGGCCGAGCCGCCCGGTGAACGGGGCATGGATCTGGGAATAGCCCAGATTGAGTTCTGCGGTGCGCACCGCCGCCTGGTTCAACGCCAGCGACGCCTCGGCCTCGCGCAAAGTGCTGGTGCGCTGGTCGAAGCCGTCCTTGGCCAGATAGCCGCTCTTGGCGAGTTCGGTGCCGCGGCCGAGGTTGGAACGTGCATAGTCGAGCGTCGCCGTGTCGCGCTGTACCTGAGCCTTTGCCTGGTCGAGCGCGGCCTGGAAGTCGTCCGGCGAGATCTTGTAGAGAAGGTCGCCCTGGCGGACATCGGCGCCGTCCTGCGCCGTCTGTTCCTGCAGATAGCCGGGCACGCGCGCCTGCAGCGTGATGCTGCGGATCGGTTCGGTCCGTGCGGCGTAGTCGAGGTAGATCGGGATCGTCTTCTTGACGACGCTCGCCACCGGCACCGGCATGACGAACGCGGCAGGAGCCGGTGTCGCCGCCCCAGCCGTGGAGCCGCTCAGCCGAAGGTTGCCCATGTCGAGCAGGTGGACGCTCGCCACCGAGATCGCGCCCAGCGCGACAGCCGTACCCAAGGCGATTTTCCATTTACGCATGATCAGTCTCCAATCCTATTCAGCCGCCTGCGCCAGGGGAGGGAGGGCGGGTTCGGCTGTTGGTTCGATATGTTGGGAGGCGGGTTCGCCGCCTTGGCGGCGCTCCCGCAGCTGTTCGATGACCGCGTAGAAGACCGGCACGAACACCAGCGACAGGATGGTCGCGGCGACCATGCCGCCAAACACGGTGGTGCCGATCGACTGGCGGCTGGCGGCGCCGGCGCCGGTGGCGAACATCAGCGGCAGCACGCCGAGGATGAAGGCGAAAGCTGTCATCAGGATCGGCCGCAGTCTAAGCCGTGCGGCTTCCATCGCCGCCTCGATGATGCTGAGGCCTTCCTCGCGCCGCCGCCGTGCGAACTCGACGATCAGGATCGCATTCTTGGCCGCCAGGCCGATCAGCATCACGAAGCCGATCTGCGAGTAGACGTCGATCTGCATGCCGCGCGCCCAAAGTGCCGCGAACGCGCCGAACAGAGCGAGCGGCACCGCCAGCAGCACCATGAACGGCATGGCCCAGCTCTCATACTGCGCCGCCAGGATCAGGAAGACGAAGACGATGGCGAGCGCAAAGACCACCGAGGCGATCGACCCCGCCTTGAGTTCCTGGAAGGTGATGCCGGTCCATTCGAAGCCGAAATCCCTGGGCAGCGCGGTCGCCGCGGCCCGCTCCATCGCGGCAACGGCCTGGCCCGAGGAGAAGCCGGGCGCGGCGCCGCCATTGATGGTGGCCGAGGCGTTGTTGTTGTAGTGCGGCACGGTTTCCGGGCCGACGAACGGCACGAGCTTGCCCAGCGTCGAGAGCGGCACCATGCCGCCGGAAGCATTGCGCACATAAAGCCGCGAGATGTCGGCGGCCCCGGCACGAGCGTCCTTGTCGGCCTGGATGGTCACCCGGAAGGTGCGGCCGAACAGGTTGAAGTCGTTGACGTAGAGCGAGCCGAGATAGATCTGCAGCGTGTTGAAGACGTCGGGCAGGTTGAGCCCGAGCAGCTTCGCCTTGGCCCGGTCGAGGTCGTAGTTGAACTGCGGCGTCGAGGTCGAGAAGGGCGAGAACAATTGCTGCGGATTGATCTCGGGCTGCTTGCGCGCCTCGGCGATCACGGCTTGCGTGGCGTCGTTCAGCGCCGTGCTGCCGCGGCCGGTCAGATCCTCGACGACGAATTCGAAGCCGCCCGTCGTGCCGATGCCCGGGATGGACGGCGGATCGAACGAAAGCGCGAAGGCTTCCGGGATCTGCATCAGCTTGCCGCGCACGTCGGCGACGAGCTTCGAGGCGCTCTGGTCGGGCCCGCGCTCTTCCCATGGTTTGAGGATGGCGAATTCGACCGCGGAATTCGACTGCGCGGCGCTGGTCAGGAAGTTCAGGCCGCTGATCGAGCCGACGATGTCGACGCCGGGCGTCGCCTGCAGGATGTCGCGCGCCTTCTGGGCCACCGCGTCGGTGCGCTCCAGCGAGGCGCCGTCGGGCAACTGGATGACGACAAAGAAATAACCCTGGTCCTCGACGGGGAGGAAGGTCGAGGGCAGCTTCTGCCAGACGAAATAGGTGGCGACCAGCCCGGCCGCGAACAGGCCGAGCATGATCCACCGCAGGCGGATGAGGAAGCGCACGCCATGGGCGTAGGCATGCGACAGCTTGTCGAACCCCGTGTTGAACCAGCGGAACAGCACGAACTGCTCGCCATGGCGATGGCGCAGGAAGGCGGCGCTCAGCGCCGGGCTCAGCGTCAGCGAGTTGAAGGCCGAGATGCCGACCGAGATCGCCACCGTCAGCGCGAACTGATTGTAGAGCCGCCCCGACACGCCGGGAATGAAGGCGACCGGTATGAACACCGCCATCAGCACGGCGGTCGTGGCGATGATCGGGCCGGTGACCTCCGCCATGGCCGCCTTGGTAGCAGCCAATGGTTTCAGCCCGGCTTCGAGCTGTCGCTCGACATTCTCGACCACCACGATCGCGTCGTCGACGACGAGGCCGATCGCCAGCACCATGCCGAGCAGGGACAGCATGTTGAGGGAGAAACCCATCATCTCCATGACGACGAGCGTCGCCACCAGCGACACCGGAATGGCGATGGTCGGGATGATGGTCGTGCGCCAGCTCTGCAGGAAGATGAACACCACCGCCACGACCAGCACCAGCGCTTCGCCGAGCGTGATCAGCACGTCGTGCATCGACGCCGAAACGAAACGCGTCGTGTCATAGTGCATGGCGTAGGACACGCCCTTGGGGAAGCGCGTCGACAGTTCCTGCATCTTGTCCTTGACGCGCTGCTGGAGGTCGAGCGCGTTGGACCCGGGCATCTGGTAGACGGCCAGCACCACGGTCGGGTCCTTGCCGAAGAAGGCGGAGGAGGAATATTGCAGTGCGCCGAGCTCGATGCGCGCGACGTCGCGCAACTTGACCAGCGAACCGGTCGCCGTGTTGGCGCGTACGACGATGTCGCCGAATTCCTTCGGGTCGCTCAGGCGGCCGACGGCATTGACCTGCATTTCGAAGGCGGTGCCGGCGGGGGCCGGCGACTGGCCGATCTTGCCGGCCGCCACCTGGACGTTCTGTTCGGCGATGGCGTTCTGGACATCGACGGCGGTGATGCCGAGATTGGCGAGCTTGTCCGGATCGAGCCAGACGCGCATCGAATAGCGGCGCTCGCCGAAGATCTGCACGTCGCCGACGCCCTGCAGTCGCTTCAGCGGGTCAACGACCTGCAGATAGGCAAGGTTCGAAAGCGCCACCGGATCGACGGAATTGTCGGGCGAGGTGAGGTTGACGATCAGGACGAAGTTCGGATTCTGCTTCTTGATCGTCACCCCGCCCTGGTTGACGATCGCCGGCAGCGAGGATGCCGCCTGGCTGACGCGGTTCTGCACGTCGACGGCGGCGGTACTCAGGGAATAGCCTACATCGAAGGTGATGGTGATGGTCGAGGAGCCGTCATTGGAGCTCGTCGACGACATGTAGGTCATGCCCTGCACGCCGTTGATCTGCTGTTCCAGCGGCGTCGTCACCGTGTCCGCCACCACTTGCGCGCTGGCGCCTGGATAGTGGGCGCTGACCACGACCTGGGGCGGCGTGATGTCGGGGAATTGCGAGACCGGCAGCAGGAAATAACAAATCGTCCCGGCGAGCACCATGATGATGGCGATCGCCGAGGCGAAGATCGGACGGTGGATGAAGAAGTTTACCACGACACGCATGCCTCGCCGGCTGCTCTTGCCCGCCCGAAGGCGCTGGCAACCTTGGACAACTGGCCGTGCCCGTCAGGCGATTGCTCGCCTGAACGAAGCAGCGGCACCTCGCGACGCTCCTCGGCAAGCGAGCGAAGCATTTTCTCGAAGGCGCGGGGGTCGACCCCATCTGCTTTCATGACCAGCCGGATCATCGGATCCCGGACGGCCTCATCTATGGTAAGATCGCGGCGCTGTGGCATTGGCCGGCTCCTTGTCTGTCGATTCGCAGCCCTTGCTCGCGAACCGTTTTCATCTCTTCACCGGCCGAGGCCGCATGATTGGCAGTTTTCTCACCCGTCTCGATCTGGCAGGACCAGTTCACGGCCTTGTTATTGACGACGGATGATATAGGTGTTACCAGTAAGTAACATTCTGGAAGTTACAGACCGGTAACACCCTAGTCAAGAGGTGGCCGAGGGTTTTTTGGAAACGAAAGGAGATCATGATGACAGACGGCGTCGTGGAGCGCTCTCGTCCCCGGGATCGGATCCTGGAGACAGCGCGCGACATGTTCCACAAGCACGGCATCAAGGGTGTCGGCGTCGATGCCATCACCGAAGCCGCCGGCACGAACAAGATGACGCTCTATCGTCACTTCGAATCCAAGGACGATCTCATCGTCGAGTGCCTGCGCGCCAATGCCGCCAAGGCCGGCGCGATGTGGGACACCTTCGAAGCTGAATTCCCCGGCGACAAGCTCGCGCAGCTTCATGCCTGGGTTCGCAAGGCGGCCGCCATGCTCAACACGGACGGCCGCGGCTGCGACATGGCCAACGCCGCCGCTGAACTGACCGAACCCGACCATCCGGCAAGGCGCGTGATCAAGGAACTCAAGGAAGCCCAGCGCGAGCGGCTGGTGGGTTTGTGCCGGGATGCCGGCATCGGCCAGGCCGAGCTTCTTGCCGACACGCTGTCGCTGCTGTTCGAGGGCGCGCGCGTCAGCGTGCAGACCGTGGGCGCCGAAGGCCCCAGCACGCAGTTCGTGCGCATGGCCGAGGGTTTGATCGTCTCCTTCCGCGGCAGCGCGGCTGGTTAAATCTGCCCGCTTCTATCTGCGCGGCCCATCTGAGGTAACGTCCAGCGCGCCATTTTCGGCGTGCCGCGAATATCGCCATTCCCGAGGCTGAACGAAAAAAGCCCGCTGCCGGGAGGAGGTGGCAGCGGGCTCGATTTCGAATGTGGCGCGGGAGGAGGTGCACCCCATTCAGGGCCGGCATCGCATCTGGGAGGAGTAGATGGCCGACACCCAGAAGCTACGGGTTGCCCAATGATTCGGCAACGATGAATTGTGCATGGCAGCTGTGCAGATTTGCCGTGTCGCCGTGAAAACCCGCGAAATACCGCCTCACTGGACCGGCACGTTTTCCCTGAAGATCAGGCGCGGCTCGATGAACTTGCGCGTCAGATAGGGCGCCGATGAGGCGATCGAGCCGAGCAACTGGATGACCGACTGCTCGGCGATCAGCCTGGCGTTCTGGTCGATGACGACATCGGCAAGGTCATCGACGAGATAGCCGCGCGTTTCCCTGGTCAGGTCATGGCAGATGAAGACCGGCTTGCGGTTGGGCCTGGCTTCCCGGATCGCCCTGGCGACGCCGGAGCGCCCGGCGCCGACGCAGTAGATGCCGAGCAGTTCCGGCTCGTTGCGCAGAGCCTTCATGGTTTCGGCATAGCTGGCATCGGGCTCGTCATTGATCTCGACGGCGCTGCTGACGGTGAGGTTGGGAAACTCCTCGCCGAGCACGGAGCGAAAGCCCATCTCGCGCTCCTCATGGCCGCGATAGGAGCGGGAGCCGACGACCATCGCCAGGCGGCCTTCGCGTCCGCCGAGGAAGCGCCCCATCAACAGCGCCGCCGTCCGTCCCGCCACCCGGTTGTCTATGCCGACATAGGCCGAGCGCGGCGCGGCCGGAATGTCCGACACCAGCGTCACCAGGCGGATGCCGGCGTCGACGATGTCGCGCAGGATGTTGCGTGTCCTGGGATGATCGACGGCGATGACGCCGACGCCGTTGGCCCGCAGCGACAGTTTTTCAACCGCCATCTGCAGCGCGTTCGGCGAGATGCCCGCCAGATTGTGAATCCGGCAGGAGGCCACCAGCGGCAGGCGCGAAGCATAGTCCTCGATATGCTTGGCGAGGTCGTGCATGAAGACATTGCGACCGATAGGCAGGAAGAATTCGAGGTTTGCCGGCTTGGAGGGAAGCGTCACCTGGTCGGCGACCGGCAGATAGCCGAGCTGCTTGGCGGCTTCCAGCACCCGCTGCCGGTTGGCGGCGCTCGCGCCCGGCCGGTTGTTGAGCACCCTGTCGACCGTCGCGGTCGACAGTCCGCAATTCCTGGCGATATCAGAGACCGTGGCCTTCATGCCGCGACCCTATCCGTCGATGCGACGCCACGCCACGGAACTGATGTGATCCGGGTGACGGCTGATCGAAACCCGTCATCGCAATCGGCATCAGCTTGCGTCGACAAGATGGATTCCGTCCGTGTTCAATGGGCCGGCTTGCCGTCGGCGACCGCGTCGCGGATTTCCTTGTCCGACATGCCGGTGATGATGCGTTCGACTTCCGACACGGTGGTCTTCTTGGGATCGATGTCGTCGGCGACCACCTTGCCCCGGCGCATGACGACGATGCGGTCGACCACCTGGAAGACGTGATGGATGTTGTGGGCGATGAAGATGCAGGAATGGCCGGAATCGCGGGCGTTGCGCACGAAACTCAGCACCCCTTGTGTCTCGGCGACACCGAGATTGTTGGTCGGCTCGTCGAGGATGATGAGGTCGCTGTCGAAATGCATGGCGCGTGCGATCGCCACCGCCTGCCGCTCGCCGCCCGACAGCGAGCCGATCGGCGTCGTCGGCGGGATGTTCTTCGAGATGCCGACCTCTTTCAGCAGATCACGGGCAACCGTGTTCATCGCTTCCTGATCCATGCGGTTGAGGAAGCGCGGCGGCTTGATCGGCTCGCGCCCGAGAAACAGATTGCGGGCGATCGACAATTGCGTGACCAGCGCGGAGTCCTGATAGATCGTCTCGATGCCGTGCGCGATGGCGTCGCTGGTCGAGCGCAGCGTCACCTTCTTGCCGCGGATGAAGATGTCGCCGTTGGTCAGCGGCACGGCGCCCGAGAGAACCTTGATCAGCGTCGACTTGCCGGCGCCGTTGTCGCCGAGCAGGCCGACGATTTCCTTCTCGTTGACATGGAAATTTGCGTCCACCAGCGCCTGCACGCGCCCGTAGGACTTGCGGATGTTCTGCATGCGGATCAATGGCTCGGCCATGGTTCAAGTCCCTGCCTGGTGCCGGCGTTCCAGCCATGAATGCAAGGCCATCATGCCAAGGATGATGGCGCCGATGAAGATGTTGTAGGCCAGTCCCGGCACGCCGATCAGCACGATGCCGTTGCGCATCACGCGCAGGATCAGGATGCCGAGCACGGTGCCGATGATGGTGCCGCGCCCGCCGGTCAGCGCCGTGCCGCCGATGACCACCATGGCGATGACCTCGAGCTCGTAGCCCGTGCCGCTGTTGGGGTTGGCGGCGGACGTACGCAGCGAGGAGATGACGCCGGCAAGCGAAGCCATCACCGAAGACAGGACGAACAGGCCGATCTTGACGCGGCTGACATTGACGCCGCGGGCGCGCGCGGCGAGCGGATTGCCGCCGGCCGCCTGGATCCAGTTGCCGGTGCGGCTCTGCGTCAGCACATAGCCGAGCACGATCGCCGCGCCGATGAACCAGAACAGCGAGGCATAGACGCGGAACGGTCCGATGTAGAAATCGCCGACCAAAAGGTTCGCCAGCCAGCTGCCTTCCGCGCTCCATGTGCGCTGCGGAAAGCCGTCGGTGATGAACAGGGCGCTGCCGCGCACCACGAGCAGCATGCCGAGTGTGACCAGGAAGGATGGAATCTTGAGCTGGGTGACAAACCAGCCATTGACCAGTCCGATGATCGCCGCGACCACCAGCGCGACAAGCAGGCCCACCTCCAGCGAGGTGACGCCGGCGTTGAAAAGCGTCCACATCAGCACCGGCGAGAAGCCGAACAGCGAACCGACCGAGAGGTCGAATTCACCCGATGTCATCAAAAGCGTCATCGCCAGCGCGATCAGCCCGAGCTCGACGGTGAAGGCGAGGATGTTGGAGATGTTCTGCGGCGACAGAAAATCGGGGTTGATGCCCCAGAAGACGGCGAGCTCGATGATGAGCAGCACCAGCGGACCGAATTCCGGCCGGCCGATCAGGCGTTGGATGAGCGAACGGTTTTCCATTGAACCCGCGACATGGTTGGAGCAGGCCACGATCTCCACCGCATCGGCGGACTGGTCGCGGCGCAAGAAAATGTCTGGCGCCGCGCGACAATGCGCGGCGCCAGGGATCGCGGATTATTTGCCGGACAGGATCTTGTCGTAGATGCCGGCGGTGTCCTTCTCATAGAGCGCGCCGGTGATGACGTTGAAGCCCGGAGGGATGCCGCTGGCCGCCATGTTGGCGAGCGACAGCGCCACATAGCTGGTCGCCTGCGGGTCCTGCCACTGGCCGGCATTGACGTAGCCGTTCAGCACTTCCTGCGTGGTGTCGAGCGAGTTGCCCCAGCCGACGACAGGGATTTCGCCCGGCTTGACGCCGACCTGGTCGAACACGCGCTTGATCGAACCGGTGACGAGATCGCCGAGCCCGATGATGGCGTTGACCTTGCCCTTATGGGCGGTGAGGTAGTCGACCATACGGTTGATCACTTCGGCCTGGTCGAGCGTCGCTTCGGTAACCTCATAGGTGATGCCGAGCGGGCCGAAGACGCTCTTGATGCCTTCTTCTTCCTGCACGCCATAGGTGGCGCCGGGAATCTCGACCGGCATCCAGACGAAGTCGCCCTTCTTCACCAGACCCTTGTCGACCAGATACTGCGCCCAGTGCTTGCCGAAGGTGACATTGTCGCCGCCGACATAGGCGTTGAAATTGGCCTTGGGATCGGGCGTGTTGAAGTTGATGATCGGGATGTTGGCCGCGCGGGCTTCCTTGACGATCTCGACCAGGCTGCCCGGATCGGGGCTGGTGGTGACGATGCCGTCGGCCTTGGCCGAGATGGCCGCGCGGACAGCCTCCTGCTGCGAGGCGACGTCGCCATTGTGGAAAGAGGTGTTGACGGTGTTGCCGGTGTCCTTGGCCCATTGCTTGGCGCCAGCCAGGAAATAGGTCCAGACCGGGTCGGCCGGCCCGCCATGCGAAACCCAGTAGAAGGTCTTGGCCTGCGCCGCCGCCGGAATGACGGTCAGCGCGACCAGCAGGCCGTAGAGTACAAGTCTCAGTCTTGTCAGCATTTGATTTCCTCCCGGTTGAAAGATGATCCGTCCCTTGTTCCGGCCTCCGCCGGATTGCGTCTTTTGCCAGCGCCGCTCGGATGCCCAAGAGCATTCCCTTTTTCGACGGATGGCAAGCCTCCATATGCAGATGTAGTTGGCGCCCGATGCAGCGCCATCAGTGGGTCCATCAGATTGCATCAGTTGCGGTGATTTTCCGGGCAGCCGGATGATGGGCTTCGAGGCTCAGCCGACAGGATTGTCTCCGGTGCGCGCGCCGTCCCGGTTGCGCCACCACCGGCCCAGCCGGTCGACCGCCAGGGCAAGCACCAGCAGCGCGCCTGTCGCGAAGCTGTTCCAGACGGGATCCACGCCGAACAGGGCCATGGCGCTCAGGATCAGCTGAAGGATCAGCATTCCGATCGCAGCGCCGACAACGCTGCCACGGCCACCCGAAAGAGCAGTACCGCCGATGATGGCGGCGGCGATCGCCAGCAGCGTGAACGTGCTGCCATCCCCGGGAGCGATCGTGCCGTGAGCGCCGACATGGATGACGCCGGCAAGTCCCGCCATCGCGCCCATCAGCATCAACGTCAGCAGCCTTACCGTGCCCGTAGGGATGCCGGCATAGTCGGCGGCCTGTGGGTTGCTGCCCACGGCCTGGACCCGGTAGCCGAAGCGGGTGCGGTGAAGCACGACATGCATGACCAGCGCCAGCGCGACGAAGACGATGGCGACTACCGGCACAATGACAAATGCTTTGCCCGACAGACCCGCAAAGAAGTTTCCATCCGCCTTGGGCGGCACGACTGCCTGGCCCTTGCCGGCAACCAGCGACAGACCCTGGATCATCCACCACGTACCGAGTGTTACCACCAGGGCCGGAAGGCGCAGCGTGATCGCCAGCAGGCCATTGATGAGGCCAAGGCAGGCTCCGGCCGCCACGCCGGCCAGCGCGGCGGGCCATGGGTCCATTCCGTCGACCATCAGCAGCGCCGCGAAGGTCGCCGAAAGATGGAAGGCCGCACCTGCCGAAAGGTCGATCTGGCGGGCAGCAAGCACGAACACCATGCCGATCGCCAGCAGGCCGGGCAGGGCGGCCTGCCCGAGCATCGAAAGCAGATTGGCTGGTTCGAGGAAGGAGGGGCTCAGCCAGCCAAGCATCGCCACCAGTATGGCGAGCGCGATCACGGCGCCGGTCTCCGCCGGCAGCCGGATACGGTGCCCGGTTTGATGGCTCGCCGACCCGGCAAGCGAAGGTGCGGCATCGGTCTTGGTCATGCCGCGCTCTCCCGGCTGGCCTGGCGTTCATCGCCGGCGGTCTTTCCCGCCGCGAGCAGCTTCTGCAGCTTGCCTGCGTCCATGTGCTCTCCGGCCATTTCACCGGCCAGCCTGCCCTGGTGGAAAGCAAGAATCCGATCGCAAAGTCCTGTCAGTTCGGACAGCTCGCTTGAATGCAGGATGACGATGCAGCCACTGGCCGCCATCTGGCGGATCAAGGCGTAGATCTCCTGCTTGCTGCCGATGTCGACGCCACGGGCCGGCTCGTCGAGCAGCATCACTTGCGGGCCGATTTCCAGCCATTTGCCGATGGCGACCTTCTGCTGACCACCGGCCGAAAGCGAGCCCGCGGGCATCTCCGGCGTGCTCCTGATGCGCAGCGCCTCGATCTGCCGCGCGGCGCGGTCGATCGCCGATCTCTGCGAATACCAGCGCGGGCCCCAGCTGCGCGCGCCGACGACGACGTTGGCCATGTTGAAGGCGATGGACTTTTCCGGCATCAGCCCGTTGCCGCGATCGCCCGATATCATGCAGATGTTGCGCTGGGCCGCTTCCACCCGCGCCCTCGGCAAGCCGTCTCCGTCGGGAAAACGCACCTTGCCCTGGCGCGGTTTTTTCAGCCCGAACAGCAGGGCAAGCAGATCCTGCGCTCCGGCGCCGGCAATACCAAGAATTTCGCCCGCACGGGCGATGAAGCTGGCACCGGAAAGCTGGCCGCCGCCGAGCCCATCAATGGTGATCTGCGGCCGCAACGTGCCTGCATGCTGCGACAAGGCCCGCAGCGGCAGCGGGAACAGCGACTGGCGCAACTGCCCGATCATCGCTTCCTCGGAGGCCGTCAGGTCCTGCCGCGCCTTGGTCAGCACGTCGCGGCCGTTGCGCATCACTGTCAACTGGTCGGCAATGGCGAGCGCATCCTGCAGCCGGTTCGAAGCGTAGAGCACGCTCATCCCCCTGGCCCTCAGCCCCCGCAGGGCCAAGGACAGCCGCTCGTTCTGCTGCTGGTCGAGTCCTGAATTAGGGTCGTCGAGGATGAGTAGTCTCGGGCTTTCCAGCAGCGCGCGGGCGATCGCGACAAGCTGCCGGTCGCCCGGCCCGAGCTCGCCGAGAGGAGCATGGACATTGGCGGCGAGACCAAGCTGCCGAAGCAGGTCACGGCTGCGCGCCTCCATCTCGCGCCGGGAGATCAGCCCGTTATGAACCGGTTCACGGTTGACGAACAGATTGGCGAGGACCGGTCGCTCAGGAAACTGCCCGGGCTGCTGCAGGACCACGCTGATGCCCAGTTTTCGCGCGGCGCTAGGGCTGTCGATGATCGCTTTCTTGCCGTCGAACTCGATGGTGGCGCCGTCTGGCCGCACGATTCCCGCCAGCACCTTGACCAGCGTCGATTTGCCGGCGCCACTTTCGCCGACCAAGGCGTGGATCGAGCCACGCTCGACCATGAGGTTCATGTCTTCGAGCACAACCGTGCCGCCAAAGCGCTTGGCGACCGTGCGCACGAACAATATCGGCGAATCGGACATCGCAACGGCCCCCCGACCGCGCTGCGATCTTGAAGCGGATTGCGTCCGCAGTCACCCGGATTCCACATAAAATTGTGTTGATGGCGGCCTTCGGCGCAAAGGCAGCTTCAAGGGATCACTGGAGCAGGCCAGCCCTGGCGAGGTCGCGCATCAGATGGCTGGCGCCGTAGGTCCAGTGCGGGCAATCCGGCGACAGCCGTACCCTGTTGACCAGCGCGCCGAACTTTTCCGACGAGATGATGACGATGTCGCCGACCTTGTGCGTAAAACCCTTGCCCTTTTCGCCGCGATCCTTGGACGGCACGAACATGGTGCCGAGATAGAGCGCCAGCCCGTCCGGATACTGATGATGCGGCCCCATGGCGGCGGCGACCAGTTCTTCCGGCGAGCGGCTGATCTCGGCCATCGAGCTTGCGCCCTCGAGCGAGAACCCGTCATCGCCCTCGACTTTCAGCCGCACGACGGCCTGCTTTACGTCGTCGATCGAGAACGTGTCGTCGAACAGGCGGATGAAAGGCCCGAGCGATGCCGAGGCGTTGTTGTCCTTGGCCTTGCCGAGCAACAGCGCCGAACGCCCTTCGACGTCGCGCAGATTGACGTCGTTGCCGATGGTGGCGCCGACGATATTGCCGGTGCTGGCGGCGATCATGGCGATTTCGGGTTCCGGATTGTTCCAGGTCGACACGGGGTGCAGGCCGACATCGGCGCCGAAGCCGACCGACGCCATCGGCTGGCACTTGGTGAAGATCTCGGCATCCGGGCCGATGCCCACTTCCAGATATTGCGACCAGGCGCCGCGTGAAATCAGCTTGGCCTTGATTTCCATGGCTTCCGGCGAACCTGGCTTGAGTTTGGACAGGTCATGGCCGATCAGCCCGGCAATGTCGGCGCGGATGGCATCGGCCTTTTCCGCCGAGCCGCGCGCCTGCTCCTCGATCACCCGCTCGAGCAGGCTGACGACAAAGGTCACGCCCGACGCCTTGACCGCCTGCAGGTCGACCGGCGAGAGCAGATAAGGCTTCGCCGGATCGCGCTTGGCTTCGAAACTGTTGGCGGCGATGTCGTCGAGCGAACCGATCGGCTTGCCCCTGGCCGCGCGCGCATGTCCGGCCGGATCCTTCATCTCGCAGAGGTCGCGCACGGTCGGTGCCGCGCTCGACGTGATGTCGAAGACGGTGCCGTCGCGGACCGTGACCACCAGGGGATGCGAGGCCTCGCCGCTTCTGGCGCGCCCGACAAACAGGCCTTCGGCGGGCAGATGCGTCGGGTTGGTCATGTCTGAGATCCTCTGGTCAGCGAGATGCGGTTGCCGGTTCGGCGCGGCACTTTCACCGGATTCCGATGAAACGTCTATCCCGCGATCCCAAGTGTTGTCTTCCGGCTCGTCTGTGGCCCACCAACAAGCCTCAAGGGAAGGCTTTCAAAGGTGTGAAATCCCGGACATGATTTTCATGCGGCTTGGCCGGATGCTGTCTCAGCAGCCATTGAGGACACGGCGCCGCTCAAAACCAGTCCCAACAGCGGGATTCCGCTTGACAGTTTCACGAATATGAAAAAATCTCAGCCAATTTCAAAATTCTGGCAGGCTGGTCGATGTCGACCCTGATCGCAGCACAAGCGCCCGAAGCCCGGTCTTCATCGGGCTTCCGGTTTGTCATGCTGTTGCCGGGCGCGCTGGTCACCTTCCTGCTGATCCTGTTCGCCCTTGGCCTGGTGCTCTTTCTCGCCTTCCGCGCCAACGACGGCTCGCTGCTCGGCGCCGGTTTCAGCCTGGCGAATTTCCTCACCGTCGTGTCCGACCCGCTCTACTGGACAGTGACGCTGCGCTCACTGATCATCGCCGGCCTGGTCACGCTGGCCACGGTCGTCACCGCCTATCCCGTCGCCTACTACCTGGCCTTCCACGCCGGGCGGCGGCGCGGGCTGCTGCTGTTCCTGGTGACGCTGCCGTTCTGGACCAGCTATCTCCTGCGCGTTTTCGCCTGGAAAATCGTCCTCGCCTATAATGGCGTACTGAATTCGGCCCTGATCGAAAGCGGCATCTGGTCGGAGCCGACGCTGGCCTTCCTCAACACGCCGGCGGCGGTGGTTGTGACACTCGCCCACGCCTACGCGCCCTTCGCCATCCTGCCGATCTATGTGGCGCTGGACACGATCCCGAAATCGCTGCTGGAGGCCGCATCCGATCTCGGCGCGCGTCCGTTCACCGCGTTCCGTCGTGTCGTGCTGCCCAATTCGATGCCGGGCGTTCTTGCAGCCGCCCTCGTCGTGTTCGTGCCGACCGTCGGCGACTACGTAACCCCGGCCATGGTCGGCGGCCCGGCCAGCACCATGATCGGCACGCTGATCCAGTCGCAGTTCGGCAAGGCCAATGACTGGCCGTTCGGGGCTGCGCTTTCGGTCTGCGTCATGCTGGTCATCCTTCTGGTGGTGCTGGTCGCGCGCGGCGCCGACCGCCGGTTTGGCAGCCGCACATGAAAGCCGAGCGCGCCGGCATGAACAGGGATGGAAGCTGGCTCGGCCTCTACGTGCTTGGCTATCTGGTCTTCCTTTATCTTCCCGTTCTGTTGATCCCACTGTTTTCCTTCAACGATTCCATCCAGGCGGCGTTTCCGCTGCAGGGCTTCACGCTGCAATGGTACGCCACGCTCTATGGCAATCCGGCGCTGTCGGGCGCGCTTGCCAACAGTCTCGTCATCGGCATCATCGCGGCGTCAGGCGCTACGCTGTGCGGCATCACCGTCTCCTATATGGACCTCTATGGGCGCTCGCCGCTGGCCACCGCCATCAGCACCATCGCGCGGCTGCCGATCCTCATTCCGGGCGTCATCGTCGGCATATCCCTTTTGATCCTGGTCAATCTCGTCGGGCTCGGTCCGTCGCGCGTCGCCATCGTGTTCGGACATATACTGGTGGCGCTGCCGACCACCGTGGTCGTGATGCGAAGCCGCTTCGCCGCCATTCCCAGAACGGTGCGCGAGGCGGCGCTCGATCTCGGCGCCTCCGACTGGACGACGTTCCGGCGTGTCATGCTGCCGCTCAGCCTGCCGGCCGTGCTGTCGGCCTTCATGCTCGCCTTCCTGATTTCCTTCGACGAGTTCATCGTCGTCTTCTTCCTCGCCGGCACCGAGCCGACGCTGCCGCTCTACATCTGGAGTCAGCTGCGCTTTCCCCGCTCGCTGCCGACCGTCATGGCCCTGGGGACGGTAATCCTGGCCGTGTCCTTCATCATCGCCGGCTCCGCCGAGATCCTGCGTCATCGCGGGCTCGGCGCCGCGCGCCGCGTTTCAGCCTGAACCACAACAAAGAAAGAGGAGAACCGAAATGACATTGCATCTGAAATCGCTCACCGGGAAAGGGGCCCGGGCCGGGCTCGCCGCGCTGGCGCTCGCGCTGTCGTCGACCGTGGCGCTTGCGGCTGAAAAGCTGCAGTATTTCACCTGGTCGGGCTACGAACTGCCGGACTTCAACAAGAGTTTCCTCGCAGCTCACCCCGATGGCGTCGAGGCCTCGATCTTCGGTGATGACGACGACGCCTTCACCAAGGTCAAGGCCGGCTTCCGCCCCGATATCGCGCATCCCTGCTACGACAAGGTGGCGCGCTGGAACAAGGAAGGCCTGCTGCAGCCGATCGACACCAAGCGCATCAAGAACTGGGATTCGATCTTCCCGGTGTTCAAGAACCTGCCCGACCTGCAGGCCGGCGACGGCAAGGTCTGGATGGTGCCGTGGGACTG
>NZ_JAFKIC010000145.1 GCF_017306585.1 Mesorhizobium sp.
GCCGCCCGCATCCCGATGACGGCGGCGCTCCTTGCGGGCGGGGGCATTCTCGCTTTTTTCCTGTCGCTGGCGCTCGGCGTTGCCGGCGCCGTCAGCAATGGCGGCGCGATGGACAGGTTCCTTCACGCCTTCTCGCTGGTCGGCGCCTCGACGCCGAACTTCTTCGTCGCGGCGCTGCTGGTCATCGTCTTTTCGGTGATGCTGGGCTGGCTGCCGACCTTCGGCGTCAGCGGCTTTACCTCGTGGTTTTTGCCATGGGTGACGATCGCGCTGTTTCCGGCATCGGTGCTGAGCCGCGTCGTCCGCGTCAACCTCCAGGAAGCCATGTCGCGGCCCTTCGCCACGACCGGCTTCGCGAAGGGCTATACGAGGACACAGGTGCTGCTGCGCGAGGCGCTGCCCAACATCGCCATCCCGTTCCTGACCACGTTCGGCGCCCAATTCACGCTGATGATCATCGGCTCGATCGTGGTCGAAACGGTGTTTGCGCTGCGCGGCGTCGGTGCCTTCTTCATCGATGCGATCCGCTTCCGCGACTTCGTCGGCATGCAGTCGGTGCTGTTGCTGTTCGTAGTGTTCTTCGTCGTGGTCAACCTGGTGGTTGACATGATCTGCATGGTTGTCGACCCGCGCATGCGTAGGGCGAGGGGAGCTTGATCCGATGAACATATCCTTGTTCAGGAACATGAAGGACTGGCCCTGGCTGGTGCTGCTGCCGGTCGTCTTCTTTGTCGCGGTCGGTGTGCTCGGGCCGTCAATCATGCCCTACGACCCCGGCGCGCAGGACTACGACGTCACGCTTGCGGGGCCGAGCTGGGCTCACTGGCTGGGCACGGACTATCTCGGCCGCGATATTCTGAGCCGCATCATCGGCGGCGCCCGCATCTCGCTGGTTGCGATGGCGATCGTGCTGGTGGCCGCACTCGCCATCGGCGTCAGCATCGGTTCGTTCGCCGGTTATGTCGGCGGCCGCGTCGAGCTGGTGCTGATCAGCATCATCGACATCGCGCTCGCATTGCCGAGCCTGGTGATCGCGCTGGCGCTGATCGGCATTCTCGGCACCGGCTACTGGTCGATGATCACGGCGCTGACGCTCGCGTGGTGGGCAAACTATGCCCGCA
The DNA here is from genome assembly GCF_017306585.1 of Mesorhizobium sp. Taxonomy (GTDB): domain Bacteria; phylum Pseudomonadota; class Alphaproteobacteria; order Rhizobiales; family Rhizobiaceae; genus Mesorhizobium. Next base: position 1,122 of record NZ_JAFKIC010000145.1, read on the forward strand.
TGAGCCGCGCTGTCGTCACCGCCGAATTGCAGCAGCCCTATATCGAGGCGGCAAGGGTGATGGGCGCCAGCCATCTTTGGATCTTTGTGCGCCATATCCTGCCGCATGTTCTTGCCCTTGTCGTGGTCTATGCCAGCGCCGACGCCGGCGCCCTTGTGCTGGCCATTGCGACGCTGAGCTTTCTCGGCCTCGGCGTTGCGCCGCCGGCGCCGGAATGGGGCCAGATGCTGGTCGACGGCATGAGCTACATCGAGGAATACCCCAGGCTGGTCGTCCTTCCCGGCCTGGCGCTCACTTTGGCGGTGGTCAGCTTCAATCTGCTGGGCGAGAGCTTCGCGTTGCAGAAAGTGCCGAGGCCGGTGCGCGGCGGCTTGCTGCGCAAGCGTCGCAAGGCGCGCGCCGTGGAGGAAGCAGAGCGAAACGCCGTTGAAACGGGAACAGCCGCGTCATGAGCGACGAGCCGATCTATTCAATCGAAAATATGGTCATCGATCTCTACGCCACGACCGTTTCCGTGCGCGCTGTCGACGGCGTCTCGTTCAACGTCCGTCCCGGCGAGACGGTCGCCGTCGTCGGTGAAAGCGGTTCGGGCAAGACCGTCATGACGCTCGGGCCGCTCGGCCTGCTGCCCGAAGGCGTGACCGTCGACATCAGGGGATCGGCGCGAGCGGAAGCGAGCGAACTGGTCGGAATGGAGTCCCGGCGATTGTCCGACCTTCGCGGCCGCTATTTCGGCGTCATCTTTCAGGACCCGATGAGCGCGCTGAACCCGATGCTGAAGATCGGACCGCAACTGGCGCGCCAAGCACGCCGCTTTGCCAAACTCTCGCACGCGGATGCCCGCAAGGAAGCGGTCTCACTGCTCGCACGCACCGGCATCCCGGACCCGGAAGACCGCTACGATCGCTATCCGCATGAAATGTCGGGCGGCATGCTGCAACGCGCCATGATCGCGCTGGCCCTGGCGAGCCGGCCGCGCGTGCTGATTGCCGACGAGCCGACCACAGCGTTGGACGCCACGGTGCAGGCGCAGATTCTGGAGCTCATCCGCCAGATCCAGCGCGAGGACGGCATCGCGGTCGTGCTGATCACTCACGACATTGGCGTCGTCGCCTCGGTGGCGGACCGGGTCATGGTGCTCTATGCCGGCCAGGTGGCGGAGGAGGGGACCGCGATGGACGTGCTGACGCAGCCGACGCATCCCTATACGCGTGGACTGCTCGCCTCCGTACCGGATTTCCGCGCCGATGAACGCGCCGCGACAAAGGAGATACCGGGCCTGCCGCCGAACCAGATCAAGCTGGAGCCGGGCTGCCGTTTCGCCGACCGATGCGAACTCGTTGAGCCCGAATGCCGCGTGCATCGGCCGCCGTTGCAGACGATCTCGACGGCCGGGACGCCGCACAAGGTGGCATGCCCGGTGGTGCTAAGGCGGGAAGGGATTGCGGTCCATGTCTGATGCTGCTGCAATTGAAGTAAGGGGACTGAAAGTCCATTTCGCCAACCGCTCCGGCACGGGCGCCGTGCGCGCCGTCGACGGCGTCGATCTCACCATCCCGCGCGGCGCCTTCCACGGCATTGTCGGGGAGTCCGGCTGCGGCAAGACCACGCTCGCGCGCACCATTGTCGGCCTGCAGAAGGAGACAGAGGGCACGGTGCTGATTTCAGGACGGGATCGCGCCCAATGGCTGAAGTCCGAACGCAAGTCATTCAGCCGAGAGGTCCAGTTCGTGTTTCAGGATCCGCTTGGCTCAATGAGCCGTCGCCAGACCATCTACCAGACGCTGGAGGAGCCGCTGCAAATCCATCGCCTCGGCTCTTCGGCCGAACGCCGGCGCCGTATCGGCGAGCTGCTGGATCTGGTGGCGCTGCCGCAGACCGTGCTCGACCGTCTGCCGCGCTCGCTCTCCGGCGGCCAGCGCCAGCGCGTTTCGATAGCCCGGGCGCTTGCCCTGAAACCGTCGATCCTGGTCTGTGATGAACCGCTCAGCGCGCTCGACGTGTCGATCCGGGCGCAGATCGTCAATCTATTCACATCGCTGCAGAAGCAACTTGGCCTCACCCTCGTAATTGTCGCGCACGACCTGGCGATCGTGCGTGAGGTCTGCTCCAACGTGACGGTGATGTATCTCGGCCGCATCGCTGAAGCCGGCGTGACGCGGCCGCTGTTTCGCGAGCCGGCCCATCCCTACAGCCAGGCGCTGCTTTCGGCGGTACCCTCTCCCGATCCGCGCATCGAGGCCGACCGCCGCCGTATCATTCTCGCCGGCGACCCGCCGAGCCCCAGCGCGCCGCCGCCTGGCTGCCGATTCAACACGCGCTGTCCCGTGGCGATCGATGTCTGCAGGATAAAGGAGCCGATGTTGCGGACTGTGCCGCATGGCGGGGTCGCGGCCTGCCACTTGGCCGACGGCGAGCGGCGACCGATAATATGACTGAGACCCGGCATTATCGCCGGGCAGGTTTGATGTCCGAGCTACTGATGCCCAATAGGCCCACGCCCTGAGCCGCCATCTTCTGAAAGAAGTCATCGATCTGCGTCGGCGACAGCCTGCTCTGCTCGGCGATCCACCAGGCAAGCACGGCCAGAAATGCTCCTGATATGAACTGGACGGCGAATTCGATCGGCACGCCTGTGTCGCCGATCCGCTTAGGGGTAAGTTCCGTCCGCACGGCGCGGCGTATCCGTTCACGCAATTGGTCGTGGATCGTATCGCCGCTGCTCGAAAGCAGCGCGTGGTGAAGCGACCGGAACGCCCGCGCGTGCTCGAACATCGGCAGGCTGAATTCGAACAGGCGGTTGCCCGTCTTTTCGTCTGCCGACACGCGCCTGCTCAGCGAGTGCAGATGCGCTTCCAGGGTCGCGCTGCGCAGTTCGTCCTTGCCGGTGTAGTGGGTGTAGAAGGTCGACCTGCCGATATTTGCCTTCTGGCAGATATCTTCCACGGTTATGGACGCATAGCCGCGCTCGGGGATGAGCGCAATCAGCGCGTCCTGCAGCAGGGCACGTGTGCGCGCGACGCGCCTGTCGATGGTGCCCCTGTCGTCGGTCCGCTCGATTTTCATGGTCACTGCCCCTTGCCGCGTGCGGTTTCGGACATTCAGCGGTCCGGTGTCTGGCAACAGCAGTCCCGGACACGGTGTCCAATATGATACGCCAAGTCCAGAAGCTCAAGGATGCTTTGAGCACACCGCAAACCGACGAGGAGGCAAAAAGACATGCACCAATTTGGTCATCAGGCCGGCAACGGACAGCATTCGCGAAAGGGCGTCATTGTGCTTGCCGTGCTTGTCAAACTGTCGCTGGTCGCCGGTTTCCTGCTCATGCTGAAATTCGGGGCCGGCTACCTCAGTGCCGGCGCATGGACGGGGGCGCTCCACGGCCTCATCCTTGCCGCGGTTGTGGCCTTCGCGCTCTGGGGCGGCTTTCGTCACATGCGGCCTGCAGGGAATGGCGCGCATGGCGCCAGCGACAAGGGCATCGGCATCGTCCTGCACAGGGCGGCAGGCTACGACCTGCTTGCGCGCGTCCTGACTTGGGGCCGCGAGGACCGGCTCCGTGAATTCATGCTGCGCCTTGCTAGGCTCGAGCCAAGCGAGGCGATGCTCGATGTCGCGTGCGGGACGGGCACGCTGGCCATTGCCGCGAGACGGCTGGTCGGTTCCAGCGGCAGCGTCGCCGCGTCGATGCGTCAGCCGAGATGATCGAGAGGGCGCGCGACAAGGCCATCCGCGCCGGCCTCGGCCTGGACTTCGTCAACGCGACCGCTCAGGAAATCCCGTTCCCGGACGGACACTTCGACATCGTGATCGGCACGCTCATGCTGCATCATCTGTCGCAACCCGTTCGATCGGTCTTCTTCCGCGAAGCGAAGCGCGTGCTGAAGCCCGGCGGCCGACTGCTGCTGATCGACTTCGGCAGGCCGCTACGCGGATCCAGAATGCCGAGGCTCCACCGGCATGGGCATATCGACATGAATGCTGTCGCAACGCTGTTGGCCGAGACAGGTTTCAAGATCGACGACATTGGCGCCGTCGGGACCATGAACCTGGACTACGTTCGTGCCACGACTGACGAAGCTCTGCCTGGCTGATCGCGGCCTGCGGCGGCGGCCAGACCGGGCGCGCCGCCGCGAGACACGCCCGTTACACATTGCGCACGGCGGCGAATATTCTTTGAAAATTTGACGAAGTGTTGTCTGACGGAATCGGTGCCGGTAACCATTTCGCATGTTCCTGCTGCTCGTCACAATCGCCAAGGTCGGTCGCTATCTTGTTCTTGCGGCTGTAACCCTGAAGGTGATTTGATCCTGCGATCATGTCCGCTCCCATTTCGGCCTGCTTGCAATGGCAGGTGTCCTGCGTGATCGAAAACGAGCGAAGAGCGAGCCAAAGATGCGCCTGTCAGGCATAGTATCCAGCGCGGCATTGTTGCTCGCCTCAATTGCGTCGGCGGGCGCCCATCCCCAATTGTTTGCCGAGGCGAAGCTGGATTTGACCATCGGTCCTGACCAAACCGTCAAATCGCTTCGGCATCTCTGGCGTTTCGACGACCTCTTTTCCAGCACCGTGCTGATGAAATTCGACAAGAATTCCGATCTCGTGCTCGACGCGGAGGAACTCGCCGCCGCCGCTCTCACCATCCATGCCTCGCTTGCCGAGTACAACTATTTTCAAATGGTCACGGTGGATGGCAAAGACGTAGCGATGTCGCCGCCGGCCAAGCTTGTTACCAGCTATGAGAACAACCAACTCGTCATCGAATTCGACCCGAAGCCCAAGGGAACGTTGCCGCCTTCCGGCAAAGTCAGCATCGGCGTCTACGACCCCACCTTCTACACGGCGATCGATTTCACGAGCGACGACAAGATCGCGGTGGCCGGCCTGCCTAAAGACTGTTCGCGCTCGGTGGTGCGGCCCGACCCCGATACCGCAATCGCACAGAACCAGGGAAAGCTGACGGACGCGTTCTTCAGTGATCCGACGGGAACCGATCTCGGCAAGATTTTCGCGACACGCCTCGAACTGACCTGCGGGTGAGCCGGTTCGATGGCCCTTTTCCAGACCCTCGTCGAATTCCAGCGCACGATCTACCTGGCGCTGGCCGAGCAGATCAAACTGCTTTCGGCCGGCGGCGGCTGGCTGGCCTTCATGGCCTTTCTGCCGATGGGCGTGCTCTCCGGTGCGGCGCATGCCCTTACGCCAGGGTCACAGTAAAGCGGTACTGGCGACCTATCTCGCTGGATCGGAGGCAAAGGTTGCGCGCGGACTATTGGTGTCGCTGACGCTTTCTTTCACCCATGTGACGATCGCCGTGCTGATCGCGGTTCTCTCGCTGCCGTTGGTTTCGATCGCGCTTGGTAGCGTTGGCCGGGCGCCATTGCTCGAGGACATCAGCCGCGGTCTCCTTGGCTTGATAGGCGCCTGGATGGTTTGGCGCGCTCTGCGCCACCGCCATCACCACAAACACGAGGGCGAGGTGGTCGGCGTGATGGCGGGACTGGTTCCGTGCCCGCTTACCTTATTCGTCATGACGTTCGCGATCGTACGCGGCGTACCGGTGGCTGGTCTGTTGTTTGCCGGCACGATGATGATAGGGGTGGCGATCACTCTTTGCAGTGTGGCGGTCCTCTCCATACTGCTCCGCGAAAGCCTGATGCATTTCGTTGAGAGCCGGCCGCGCCTGTTCGATGCGATCACGCGCACCATTGAAGGGTTGGCTGGTGCCGCTCTGGTCGCCCTGGCAGTCCATGAAATCCTGCTTCGCTGATCCGACCGCGTCGCGGGGGCGGTCGAGCATTAGGCCTGCCAAGGCCATTTTTCGCATTCGTTCCGAACCTGGGTACGGCTCAGCCCCAGGTCTGCAAGCTGATGGTCTTCGAGCTCGGCCAATTGTTCGCGTTGGCAGTGGCGTTGTATCCAGCGCGATACCATCACAATCGGTCCTGCCACATTGTTGATGATGTGACGGACATGTGTCGGCAGTGACGACGAAGGCCTCCGCCCTTCAGTCAGCGGGTAGTTCAACATTTCTCATCCTTTCGCGGCATCCGTGTTGACGTGTGGCCTTGAAATGCTCCAATCTGCTGGCGGGTGCAAAGCATGGTTTCTCGTGCTTGCCCAAATTTTTCTCATGATATGGTGCGAGATTGGCCCGCCGACTGCCATCACTCAACGCCCTCAAAGCCTTCGAGGCGGCGGCACGTCATGAGAGCTTCACCAGGGCGGCGGAAGAGCTGTCCGTGACGCAGGGTGCGGTGAGCCATCAGGTGAAGGCTCTTGAACGCGAACTGGGCATCAGGCTGTTCGATCGCGAATGGCAAAAGCTGAGCATCACACGGGCCGGCCTCTCCTATCTGGAGGTGGTGCGCGATGCCTTCGACCGGATCGCTCTCGGCACGGAACGTCTACAGCATCTATCTCGGGCAGGGGCTCTGACGGTCAGCACCTCGCCCGACTTTGCCGCCAAGTGGTTGGTCAACCGCCTTGGCCGGTTTGCCGAGATGCACCCCGATATTGATCTGAGGATTTCTGCAACCATGCATCACGTCGACTTCGCCAGAGAGGACGTCGATCTCGCCGTGCGGCATGGCGATGGCAACTGGGCGGGCCATGATGTTGTCCGCCTGTGCTCCGAGGAACTGTTCGCCGTCTGCAGCCCCAAACTTCACCAGCGGATGCGCGAGCCGTCCGATGTGCTGAAATTTCCATTGTTGCATCTTGATGACCGAAAGGACTGGTCGGAATGGCTGGCAGCCGCTGGCGTAGTCGATGCCGAACTCTCGCACGGACCGGTCTTGAACCGCGCCAGCATGGTCATAGACGCTGCCATCGACGGCCAGGGCGTTGCACTCGCCCGCACCACGCTTGCGGCTTGGGATCTTATCAACGGGCGCCTCGTAAGACCGTTCGCCACGGCTCTGCGATTGTCCAAGACCTACTGGATCGTCTGCCCGAAGGCTACATTCATGCTCCCGAAAATCACGACGTTTCGCGACTGGCTGTTGGCCGAGGCGGCCGATGATGTGCGCAGGCTCAAGACGCTCGCTCCATAGGCCTAGTACTTCCAGATCACGATGTCCCGTACGGGGTACTTTTCCAAGGCGGGACGGGCGATCCTGCAACTGTCTTAGATAGCAAGGCGGCGGCTCGCCGGACGGCGCGTTTGGCGGCTTCTACGAGAGGCTGCTGGAAGGTTAGGCGGCTCGAAGCGGAGTAAGCTAAGACCTAATAGATTGCGTTGTCGTCGTTTGCTGGCGTGCTAGGCGTGGCTGACGGTAGCGGATGTCCACGTAACCAATTGATTGTATTTAAGTGGTAGCGGGAGAGCGCTACCGCCTTTCCCCCCACTCATCAGATCGGCAGTTCCTGCTCCGTTGTCTTGGATGAGGGGTCATTTGAACAGCTCCTGTCTGTCCAAGGTACACGTTGTTTATCTCGCGCCAATTTTCTGCGACCGAAATCCGCACACAGTTTCCGTACAAGAATCGGCCTTTGAATTGCTGTTTGGATGCCACCTCGGTCGTATGTCCAGGAAACGGTCGTTTTCCGTACAATTGGCGGTGCACCATCCGCTGATATGGATTCTTGCCTGCCGCTCGAGCGGCCTACCGTCTGTGAGATAGAGCTCCTGCTTCTACGCAGGCTGTCTGATTTAGATCAATGCAGGAGGTGGGGTTAACTGCGACAGGTCTGGTTGTTGAAAGAAGGTTCAAGGCCACTGGAACAGATCGTATCGGCCTCCGTTCAGATATTGGGGCACGTGTGCATCGACGCCAGATTAAAACCCAAGGCGCAGCCGTCGGCCTCGCTGGGTACAGATCGGAGACCCACATCATGACAACCAGCAACCTCGAAGTCGGCGATCTATTCTCGATCCTTGGCGCTAAAGGGATCGAGAAGCAATTGATGCGCAACGCAGGTGTTCACGGTGCGTCGGTCAACCCTGTTTCGGGGACGACGACGGTCGATTTCGATCCGGCGAAAACTGATTTGCTGGCCATCCAGGCAGTGATCAACGACTGCGGCTATCATTGTGCCGGGCAAGCCGTCCCTAATCACCTTTGCGAGAATCGTCCGGCCTCGGAAAAGGCTATCGAGGGCAAGGCAAAGCCCGTCGGTGCGCACGCCGGAATGGACATGCCAATTACGACGCCCGTTAGCAAAGCGGACGAAAAATCCGGACACAAGGATCATAGCGGCGCTCAGACCGATGTCATGGCAAACGAAATGGGCCACGGCTCTGGTATGGACATGCAGGCAATGGTCCGCGACATGCGCAACCGGTTCTGGATCGCCCTGGTTTTCAGTCTGCCTATCTTTCTGTTTTCGCCAATGGGGCTCGACTACATCAAGTTGCCGCCCCCCTTCGGCCTGCGCCTTGACCTGGTTCTTTTCGTCTTCGCCAGCCTGGCGATCCTTTATCCGGTCTGGCCCTTCGTCGTTGCCGCGTATCGATCGATCAGGAGCGGTGTCGCCAATATGGCGGTGCTCATCGTCCTCAGTGTCGGCACGGGATATCTCTTCAGCGTTGGATCGACGTTTTTCTATGGCGGGGAACAATTTTACGAGGCGTCGGCAATCCTCCTCGTTTTCATCCTGCTTGGCCATTGGCTCGAAATGCGCGCCAGGGCAGGTGCGTCTGAAGCCATACGCGCGCTGATGGATCTGGCGCCGCCAAAGGCCAATGTGCTGCGTGACGGAAAGGAAATCGAGGTCTCAACCGCCGAGGTTGCAGTGAACGATACGGTCATCATCAGGCCTGGCAACAAGATTCCGGTCGATGGCAGTATCCTCGAGGGCTCATCGCAGGTCGACGAATCGATGCTCACTGGTGAATCCATGCCGGTTGGCAAGAAAGTCGGCGACGGCGTCATCGGCGCGACGATTAACAAGAGTGGCACGTTCAAATATACGGCAACAAAGGTTGGCGCGGACACGGCACTGGCCCAGATCGTCAAACTGGTTCAGGAAGCCCAGAATTCCAAGGCGCCGTCGCAACTACTGGCGGACCGCGCCGCACAATGGCTGGTTTTTGCCGCGGTCTTCGTCGGCCTGCTGACATTTGCGGTCTGGTATTGGGTGGTCGGACAAACCTTGCTGTTCGCTCTGACGCTGACAATCACCGTTTTTGTCATCGCATGCCCGGACGCACTCGGCCTTGCTACGCCAATGGCGATCATGGTTGGCACTGGACTGGGTGCGATGAACGGCATCCTGTTCAAGAACGCGGCGGCACTTGAGGAGGCAACCAAGCTCGACATCATCATTTTCGACAAGACCGGCACACTGACCATGGGCAAGCCGGAGGTTGTGGATCTGGTAATGGCCACTGGCACATCGGAGGAACAATTGCTGTCGGCTGCCGCCGCCGTGGAGGCAGGATCCGAACATCCCTTGGCGCAGGCTATCCTGCACCGTGCCGAGAAAATCACGACACCCAAAGCAACCGACTTCAAAAGCATCGAGGGCAAAGGCGCGCAGGCGAAGGTCGATGGCAAGCTCGCGCTGCTCGGCAACAAGCTGCTTATGAGTGACAACAAGATCGATCTTGGTGTGCTGGCCGCGAAGTCCGAAGAACTTCAGGGTGCCGGACGCACGGTTGTTCATCTCGCTTTGGACGGTAAGCTTGCGGGTCTGATCGCCATAGCCGATGCGGTGCGGCCGACGGCAATCGACGCGATAAGGGCAATTCGCGCTCGCGGCGTCGAAGTGGCCATGCTCACTGGAGACAATAAGGGCACGGCCGAACGCATCGCCAAGGGGTTGGGAATTGGCGTTGTGCTTGCCGACGTGCTGCCGGGCGACAAGGCGAGCAAGGTCAAGGAGCTTCAGGCTCAGGGCAAAAAGGTCGGTATGGTCGGCGATGGCGTGAATGACGCGCCGGCACTCGTCCAGGCCGACGTCGGTTTTGCGATCGGAGCTGGTACCGATGTCGCAATGGAAAGTGCTGACATTGTCCTCATGAAAAGCGACCCATTCGATGTGGTGGGTGCGATCGAACTGTCTCGCGCCACCTTGCGCAAGATGCACCAAAACCTTTGGTGGGCGGTGGGCTATAATGTGATTGCCTTCCCGCTGGCCGCCGGTGTCCTATTTCCTTTCCTGCTCGGCCCCAGCATAGCTGCAATTGCAATGTCGGGCAGCTCGGCTCTTGTCGCAATCAACGCGCTCATGTTGAAGCGCACTAAGGTGACCGGCATTCGCCGCCAAAGCGCTACAGCTGCGCTGGTTCCCACTGCGCTCCCGATCCTTCCGGTTCCTGCCGTATGAGCAAGGCGGCGAATCCTTCCGGAGTTCCGCTCGCCACGATGGCGGTACTGATGTTGGCAGTCTTTACCGTCTCCATGGGATTCGGGATCGTGCTGCCGCTTTTGCCGTTCTTGATCGAACGCCTGCTCGGGGCAGGGGGCGACGCGGCGCAGGTATCGCGAGCTACCGGGCTTTTGACCGCAATTTACACGTTGGCCCTGTTTCTGTTTGCGCCCGTTTGGGGGCGGATGTCCGATCTGTTCGGCCGCCGCGTCATTATGTTGGCGGGTCTTGTCGGGTTCGGCGCCACCATGTTGGTGTTTTCAGGCATAGAGAACCTCCTCGGTCTCTATGCCGAGCGGTTTTTCAGCGGTCTGTTTGCCGCTGCGGTGACACCAGTTGCTCTTGCGGTGATTGCCGACCTGGCGGTGGATAAGGAAGCCCGGGCGCGACGCCTTACCTTTGTCAGCCTGGCGGGGATCAGCGGTTTCCTTTCAGGCCCCATGATTGGGGTGTTCATGGCCGGGGAAACGATCAGTTCTCCGATAAATTCCAGCAGCGACGGATCGCTTGCGATTCCGCTCTCGGCGACAGCGGTTCTGGCTCTTCTAGCCGCCGCAGCCGCGGCGCTCATAGTTCCGGGTCCGAAGGCTGGAGCAGCCATTCAACAGCACGAGCATCACCTTGGACACAAACACCAGTGGCTCGTGGTGAGGCTGCTTGCTTTGGCGTTTGTGGTTTCTGCTGGTGTCGGGGTGTTCGAAGTGGGACTTGCGCTGCGCGGCAAGCAGGAACTCGGGCTCACTCGAACCCAGATTGCCATGATGTTTACGGAATGCAGTCTGGTCATGATCATCGTCCAGGCCATCGTTTTCTCGCCCTGGATTAAACCCGAGACCACGCGCTGGCTCATCGCACCTGCCCTGGCGGTTCTTTCGGCCGCGCTGTTCCTCATGCCCTTTGCCTATGATTTCCCGTTGATGCTGGCGGGCGTAGGTACGGTTGCGGCCAGCGCCGGCATTCTTTCGCCGATCCTGACATTCTGGATTTCCAGCAAGGCCGGTACGGCACAGGGAGCGGCGTTCGGCACGCAGACGGCGGCGGCAAGCCTCGGCGGTGCCGTCGGGGCGGCGGCCGGTGGGCTCCTGTTCGACGTTGCCTTTCTGCCGAACGCATCGTTCATTCTCACGGCCGTATTGATCGCGCTTGGGTTTCTCCTGAGCCTCGGCCTGCCGAACCTGCTTGCACGCGGCAAACCTGATCGACCCGTACCTGTCGCAACTCTCGCGTCATCCGCCGGCAGCCAGCCGAAGGCAACACCGTGAATCCTCTCGCTAGTCATGAAGATTTAGCGATGTTGCAGCGAGAGACGTTCGATTATTTCGTTCATGAAGCGAACCACGCCAACGGCCTCGTTCTTGATAAGACAGAAGAAAACTGGCCCGCAAGCATTGCCGCCACCGGCCTTGCGCTGGCCTGCTATCCAGTTGGCGTCGAGAGTGGGTTCATGAGCCGGAGCGCGGCTGTGGAACGCACCTTGGCCACGCTGCGCTTCTTCTGGAATAGCCCTCAGGGGCCGGAGCCGGACGCAACAGGGTATCGCGGCTTCTACTATCACTTCCTGGATATGCAAACCGGCCGGCGCGCCTGGCTTTGCGAGCTATCGACTGTTGATAGCGCCTTCCTATTTGCGGGCGCCTTGGCGGCAGCGGCCTATTTCGTTGCGGACGTAGCCGACGAGCGGGAAATCCGCGTGCTTGCCGACGCACTCTATCGCAGCGCGGACTGGCAGTGGGCGCAGAACCAGGGAGAGACGGTGACGCACGGCTGGAAACCGGAGAGCGGGTTTCTCGAGTACCGGTGGGAGGGCTACGATGAGGCTCTGCTCCTCTATATCCTGGGTCTTGGCTCTCCCACTTACCCGCTTCCGGAAAGTAGCTACACCGCCTGGACGTCCAGCTATCGCTGGGAGAGCTGTTACGGCTATGAGTTCCTCTACGCCGGCCCGTTGTTTACGCACCAGCTGTCCCATGTCTGGATCGACTTCCGCAGCCTTCAGGACCAGTTCATGCGCAACAAGGCAAGCGACTACTTCGAGAACAGTCGGCGCGCCACCCATGTTCAGCGGCGATACGCCATTGAAAATCCGCGTGGGTTCGACGGCTATGGCGAACACTGCTGGGGGATTACCGCAAGTGAGGGGCCTGGCCCCGCTTCTCTCAAGCTCAACGGCATTCAGCGAGAGTTCGAAGACTATGTGGGACGCGGCGTGCCCTACGGGCCTGATGACGGCACCCTCGCGCCTTGGGCAGTCGTCGCCTCCTTGCCGTTCGCTCCCGAAATCGTCCTTCCTGCGATCGACTTCTGCATCCACCAAGCCAAGTTGAAGGTCGGCAAATACGGCTTCAACGCGGCCTTCAATCCAACCCATCCGGGCGAGCCTGGCAATCCCTACGGCTGGTGGGTGTCGCCATTTCACTTTGGACTAAACCAGGGACCCATCGTGTTGATGATCGAGAACCATCGCAGCGGCTTGTTGTGGCAATTGATGCGCTCATCTCCACCCATCCGCAGTGGCTTACAACGGGCAGGGTTCGAAGGGGGCTGGCTCGGATAGTTCTCCTGGGATGCCCGCAAACCGAGCGCCCGGGCCTGCTCCAGGTCGCATGCTCCGACGTGGGAACCGGCAATCAAGCATTTGCAGAAGTGGCCTCCGTTTTGCCTTCAGGCGCGCGGACCTCTCCTTCCGTCACAATGGATCAGGCCACTATCTTTCGAGCTCAAATGGCCGCGATCATCTTTTCCAGCATGCCACGAACCTGGCCAGCCAACGCCTTCAGTTGGTCGTTCGGAATCGCCTGCATTGAGGCCACCGGATTAATGGCACTGACCATCACCAAGCCCGCACCAGTGGATCGAACAATCACATTGCAGGGGAGCATGGCGCCTACTTGCGGTTCGATCTTGATGGCTTCGTAGGCCATTTTGGGATTGCAAGCGCCAAGGATGAGGTAGTCCGCGACCACCGCGTCGATCTTCTTTTTGAGTGTCGCTTTGACATCAATCTCCGTCAGAACGCCAAAACCTTGGGCGGCCAGCGCGGCACGGGTCCTTTCGACAACCTTGCTGAATTCCTTGTCGGTAAATGTCCGGTCGATCGTATAGCTCATCTCAAATACTCCGGCTTAAAGTAGGCATCCCGCTATTTCATAAGATATTTGGCAAGCGCGGCGACGGCGAGGACTGCCAACAAGCCAATCAGCAGCATCCATGTGCCGCCAAACCACATCCCGCTTCCGTCCATCATTGCATTTCCCCTTGAGGTTTGATTTTGCATGGCTGGCTCAGGGTTTCCGCCCGGGCGTGCAAACGGCGGCCTTCGCTTCACCTCGATCGTGATATTACTATTCTGACCTAGGACTGCTTTGATCTTGATCAAGGGAAAACAATTGAAGCATTTTGGAATAGACATCTCGCCAAGCTTCTTGGTGCGGATGCGGAGTAGCTATAGTCCGTTTTCCACCTGTGTTTCGCTGACATGTGTCAGGACGCTGCGGGCTACGGCCGCGATCACAGCCAAAGCGTCGGCGGTGCCGTCCGCTTCGCCCTTCTCAAAATCACCTTCGGTCTGACCCATCTGGTTTGTTACGTGGGCGAAGCAGATAACATGCTTGTGACGCGCCTCCGCAAAGGCGTAGAGCGCGGCCGCTTCCATCTCAACGGCCGCAATTCCTTGTGCCCGGCGCGCTTTAATCGCGCGTTCCGTCTCACGAAACGGGGCGTCGGTTGTCCACGTCGCCCCCACGTGAATCGGTTCCGGCAGATTCGACAGATTAGGGCGAACCAATTCAATCAGGTCCGCGTTGCCCTCGGCAAATTCAGCGGGTGGCATATAGTGGTGGCTGGTTCCTTCATCGCGAAGGGCACGGTCGATCAGCACAAAGTAGGGTGGCGGCCCGAGGGACGTAATCTGTCCGGCAGAGGTAATGCTGATAAGCAAGCGGCAACCCGAGGCAAAAAGCTGTTCGGCGACCAATACGGCGAATGAGGAGCCGACCGCACAGCCGACTATGCCGAGCCGCTGGCCGTCGAGCTCAAACTCGTCAAGAGCGGTGTGATAGCAGGCCCAACCCCTCGATGGGCGCGCGCGGCCTTCTTTCCGTAGACGGCGCACAATGTCGCCGTCGGGGTCAAGCACGCACACGGATGGCACCGGTTCTAATGAGAGCCCTTTCTGCCGCCGCGCCTCGCGCAGCATGTTTTCAACCTGAAACACAGATTCGGCTGAATAGTCCTTCAGCTCAAACAGCGGGGACAGCGGGATTGGCACCGTCATGTGCTGCGCTCGAACACAACGCCGTAGTGATAAGGCGGAAGGTCGACCAAGCGACTGAAACCAAATCCTACGGGCTCGACGACGACTTCTACGGCTTCGGGTGGCATGCGCATATCTGTTTTAGGCCCTCGCGGCCGACCGAGCACGGTCGTCTGTTCTCGCGGCAGCTGGTGCCAGTTGACGACAGCAAACAGCCCGAGCGGCTTGAGTGTCTTGGCAACCGCCCGGACAAGGCCAGCCTGGTCAGGCACTCCATGAAAGGTATTGGCAATCAACACAAAATCGACCTGCTCGGGAATCAGCTGCTCAATGTCGCGGGCATCTGCGGTGATCCACTTCAGCACCGACACGCCTTGGCGCGACGCTTCTAACCGGGCCAGTTCAATCATCTCCGGGTCGAGATCCAGCGCGTAAACACGCCCGTCGACGATTTTTGCAAGTGGCGCGGTGAAATAGCCGTCCCCGCAGCAAAGATCGAGCACCGTCATACCCGGACTAACACCCAAGGACAGCAAAAGGCTTGCGGGGTCGGGCCATAAAGCCGCCCACCAGTCGCGGTCCGGCATCGATGTCGCGGGAAAAATTGCGCTCATGAAAGCAGACTAAAACGCCGGCACACAGAAGGCCACGCCAGCGGTCACCCATCAAGTAATCTTTATCGTTACCTCCGTGGTCGTGGCTGCGGTCGTCAGGTCGGCCAACCCTTCGGTCACCTCGCATTCCAACTCGGTCCTGAGCTTCGACAGGCCGCTGATTGGCTCGCCGCATCCACCAGACGAGCTTGGCGCGCAAATAGAGTGCCCGCTCGCAGTTTCGCGACGAGGGCTATTGCGTCGCTATCATTATACATTATATGCAATTGTATATTGATAACGCAGGTGACCGATATGAGAATGATCCGTGTGAACGACAGGCTGTCTGTGGGGCCTCAGCCCTCGACATCCGAAATCCTATCGCTGCCCGACCAGGGGTTCGCAGTCCTGATCAACGCACGTCCTGATAGGGAAGAACCCATCCAGCCTGGAAACGAAGCGGAGCGAGATGCTGCCGATCGTGCGGGTATTTCCTACGGCTTTATACCCGTCACGATGCCGACCATCACCGAGGCGGACGTTCGGGCCTTCCAGGCGGCTATGGCCGATGCCGACGGCGCGGTTTTTGCTCATTGCAAGACCGGCACGCGCGCCCTGATCCTGTATGTGCTGGGTGAGGCACTCGATGGCCGTATGTCGTCACTGGAAATCGCAGATCTCGGCCAAAAGCTGGGAATCGACCTGTCGGCAGCGTCCCGGTGGCTCGAAGCGCACAGGCAACTCCGACCGGAAGTGAAGGGCTTCTTCGACCCCCGGACATGGAGCGTGCAGTACGTCGTTTCGGATCCCCAGAGTGGCAAGTGCGCGATTATCGATCCAGTTCTCGATTTCGATGAGAGGTCCGGAGCGACTGCAACGCTCAATGCCGACACGCTGCTTTCCTATGTTGCCGAGAAGGGGCTGACCGTTGAATGGATTCTCGACACCCATCCTCATGCCGACCACTTTTCGGCCGCGCAGTACCTCAAGGAGAAGACAGGTGCCCCGACCGCGATTGGAGCGCGGGTGGTCGATGTCCAGCACTTGTGGCAAGGCATCTATAACTGGCCTGAACTTCGCGTGGACGGTTCGCAGTGGGACAGGCTGTTCTCGGATGGCGACACTTTCAAGGTCGGTTCCATCGAAGCCCGCGTGATGTTTTCGCCTGGTCACACCCTGGCGTCGATTACCTACCTGATCGGCGATGCGGCTTTTGTTCATGATACCATCTTCATGCCCGACAGCGGCACGGCTCGTGCTGATTTTCCTGGTGGTGACGCTCGCATCTTGTGGAAATCGATCCAGAACATTCTGGGTCTTCCAGACCAAACCCGGCTGTTTACTGGCCACGACTACCAGCCGGGCGGACGCGAACCGAAGTGGGAAAGCACGGTCGGCGAGCAGAAGCGCACCAATGAGCATCTGGCCGGCATGACCGAAGAGGCTTTTGCCAAACTGCGTGTAGCGCGTGACCGTACGCTGCCGATGCCGAAACTGATTTTGCATGCCTTGCAGGTCAACATTCAGGCGGGGCGTCTTCCAGAGCCGGAAGCAAACGGTAAGCGCTATCTGAAATTCCCCCTGGATGCACTGGAAGGAGCAGCGTGGTGAGCGAGATCCAGCTTGATGCAATGACGATGAGGATGTCGCCTGCCGCCATGGAGGCCCGCGCCGGCGAAGTTGCGGCTCTATTGAAGACTCTGGCACATCCAATGCGGCTCATGCTCGTCTGCACCCTTGTGGAAGGGGAGCTTTCGGTTAGCCAACTGGAAGAAGTGCTCGACATCCACCAACCGAACCTTTCCCAGCAACTGACAGTGTTGCGCGATGCCAAGATTGTGGAAACGCGGCGTGACGGGAAACAGATCTTCTATCGGTTGACCGCCGAGAAGGCTGCTCAATTGGTTTCAGCGCTTTACACGATCTTCTGTTCGGAAGGTCGGTCATGACCTCTTACCTCGTTTCCCTTCTGGGCGGGGCTCTGATCGGCCTTTCATCGACGATGCTCCTGATCCTGAACGGCAGAATCGCCGGCATAAGCGGTGTCGTTGGCAGGCTGGCCCAAGGCATCAATACCGGGACGAACGCAGCGTTCGTCGTCGGATTGCTGCTTGGCCCGGTCGTGTACTTCGCAGCTTTTCATCATTGGCCGGCCGTGACGATAACGGCGTCGCTGCCGTTGATTATGCTTGCAGGATTGCTGGTCGGCTTCGGATCCCGGATGGGCTCGGGTTGCACCAGCGGTCATGGCGTCATCGGCTTGGCGCGGTCATCGCCACGTTCAATCGTCGCGGTTTTGACATTCCTTGCGAGCGGCATCCTGGCTGTCGCCCTTCTTCACGGAGCTCTCTCGTGAAACACACCCAATTACAGGTTTTGGCCGCTTTGGCCGCGGGCACCATTTTCGGGTTTGGTTTGGCGTTGTCGGGCATGCTCGACCCTGTCCGGGTTCAGGGCTTTCTCGACGTTTTTGGCGCATGGGATCCGAGCCTGGCATTCGTGCTGGGCGGTGCCGTTGCAGTTGCAATGGGAGGCATGGCCTTTATCCGGCGGATGTCGCGACCGCTGCTGGCGGATAGCTTCCATTGGCCCATGGACTCGCGGATTGACGCCCCTCTGGTCATCGGCTCGGCGATCTTCGGCCTTGGATGGGGTCTGGGCGGGTTTTGCCCTGGCCCGGCGATGGCTTCTCTGTCGCTTGGGCTAACGCCGACGCTGGTCTTCGTAGCCTTTATGCTGGCGGGGATGATTGCCCATGATCGCTTCTTCGGGAGAACATCATGACCAATGCCTTGTTTGCCGCCGTCGGCTCCGGCGGTCTGGTCGGTTTCACTCTTGGTCTGGTCGGCGGCGGTGGATCGATCCTTGCCACGCCGCTCTTGCTCTATGTTGTCGGCGTCGCCCAACCGCACCTCGCCATCGGCACAGGCGCGCTTGCAGTGGCCGCCAACGCATTTGCGAACTTCGCAGGCCACGCCTTGAAGGGTCACGTCTGGTGGCGTTGTGCGCTTGTCTTCGCGGCGCTGGGCTCCGTGGGTGCCCTGGCGGGTTCGAGCCTCGGAAAGTCGATCGACGGGACGCGTCTGCTCTTCTTCTTTGGGCTGCTTATGCTGGTGGTCGGCGGACTGATGGTTCGACCACGCCGTAGCACTTCGACGGCAGCCCGGCCTGTCGATGCCAAAATGTGCGCGATGACAGCGGCAGTCGCCGTTGCCGCCGGCGCGGCCTCTGGCTTCTTTGGCATTGGCGGCGGCTTCCTCATTGTCCCCGGATTGATCCTGGCCACCGGAATGCCAACGATCAATGCGATTGGTACATCCTTGCTTGCTGTCGCAGCCTTCGGCCTCGCGACCGCCTTCAACTACGCCTTGTCGGGAATGGTTGACTGGCAGCTGGCAGCTGAATTTATCGGTGGCGGCTTTGGCGGCGGCTTGATCGGCATGTTGGCGGCGACACGCCTGGCGTCCTACAAGAACGTGCTCAATAGGATCTTCGCCGCACTCATCTTTGTCGTCGCGAGCTACGTTCTCTACCGGAGTATCGGCGAACTCGCTCGGTCATAGGCTGCCATGCCAGTTGGTAGGCGGTTTCCAGGCCCAGAGGCCGTAGGCGGAAGATTGCTCGACCATTGTCATGCTCCTTTGTGGTGAGTGGTGCCATCTCGCGCGCCCGGCACGGGTTCCTTATGCCTGCTGGCATGGCCGCCGTGACCGCCATGCCCGCGGTGGCCGCCATGCTTGCGGTGAAACATGTGAAGCAGAGGGCAGGTGAGCAGCAGCAGAAAGGGAAGGACACCGAAGGTATGAGCTCGGTGCTCAGTGAGAAGGAAAAACGCAGCGATCAGCAGGAAAGCGATCGTGACCAGGCCGGTCTTGGAAGTCCAAAATCCGCCTGCCTCGGCCTCCGGTTCTGGTTCGGACACGGTCGGGGGAGCGGACATGCGGTGCACGTTGTTGGTATTCATGGGATGGGTTCCTTGTTTGTCAGCGTTTGTCATTGCCGGAGCTTTCGAGCCCATACGCGATGAGGCTCACGGCCCAGACCAGCGCGCAGGCGAACAGTGGCCACCTGAAGTCGGAGCCAATCGTGAAGTTGACCACCGACATCAAGCCGATGGACGACGCTCCTCCGACCAGGGCCCCGGCCACCGCGACCGCATGGCGCGCGCGAAACGCGGTGACTGCCAGCGCAATCAGGAGAACGCCGGTGGCGAGTGCGTAGCCGCCGAGCACCCTAAAAACCTGCGTCAGCCACACCGCGAGACGTGGACCGATCGCTTCGAGCTCGGCGGCCGAGAGATTCATATAGCGGACATCCTCGGGCAGCAGTGGTGGCCTGAGTGCGATGAAATACAGTCCGATCCCGGCGATGATGGTTCCGGCCAGAGCAAGAGTTGCGGACGACGTCGTCCATGGATTGACTGCAGGTTTCATGAGTGGAACCTCGCCAATCGAAGCTGGGTTTTCATGATTGGTTCCTCGTCGTTGGTGTGAATTGCGGTCGACTCTGGACGGTGCCCAAGGCCAGGCCAGATCGCCGCTGCTGGTTATGACTTCGGGAATCGGTCGCGCGATTTGGGGCCTTAACGGGCACTGTTGGATTCAACAGTCCCTTGGGCTGCGACGGCGCGATATCAGGCCAAGGTCTGGGGAGGTTGCAGGAGTGCCTCGGGGTCGACGCCCGTTGGCAGGAATGCCTTGCCCGCCATGAACCGGGCGGCAACCGGCGCATCATGAAGAACGTCGCATTCGCCGGCGAAAATGCCTCCAGCACAACAGCCGGAGCCGGTCGAGTGCACGCAATCCAGGCAGTTGTCACATGGCGCGCGATGGTCGTCTTGGTCTGTGAACGCGATATTACCTATCGCGTTGTCCGACGTGCTCGTCGATTGTCGCAACGTCGGCAGAGACGCCGGCTCCGAAAGCCTGCCCGGCAAGACCAGCAATGGCACCGCCCGCGATCAGGAAGATCACGGACAGCAGTAATCGAAGCTGAGCCAACGCGCTTTTCATGTGTTTAGTATAGCCCAATTGCATAGCGCCCCTTTGACGCAAATCAATGCCGGCACGCCCAAGAGAGCGCTCAGTTCAGCGGTTCTCATCCGACACTGATCGGATGTTTACCCAATTCTCCCTGGAGACACGGGGATGAAACCCTGAGGTGAGATCATTGCTGGCAATGTCGCGTTCCACCGAGACCACCGTCAGGATAGAATCCGCAGCCGAGACCGTGTTTGCCTATCTCGACGACCACAGACATCTCGGGGTTCACATGAGCGCCTCATCATGGATGATGCTCGGTTCGAAGATGGATTACGAGTTCGATACACATGAAGCCCGTTCGGTCGGCTCCAAGTTCGGATTCCGTGGAAAAATACTCGGAGTTGCGCTGTCGGCGGAACAAGTGGTTGCGATCCGGATGGCGCCCAGATTGAAGGTCTGGGAAACCATCGGGGTCCCAAATCTCTGGGTGATCGGCCGTTATCGCATGGGCTTCAAGATCGTCCCAGAGGCGGGAGCCTGCCGGCTTCGGGTCTTCATCGACTATGACCTGCCGGAAACGGCGCCAGCCCGATTGCTCGGCATGATCTTTGCGAACGCCTATGCACGTTGGTGCACGGGTCAGATGGCGAAAGGCGCAGCCCGTTATTTCGAGAAGCTCGGGGCGCGGGCAGTCCCGAGCATTCAAGCATCTAGAAAGTCAGCCGAACAATGACGGACCGAATGGCGCGCGAATGCGTTGGTGTCCATTCACTACGACTCGACAAGCAGAGGCGCGTCGCCATCCGGCGGCATTTGCAAACAACGCAACGGAGCTGACATGACCGAGCACGCGAGAGTAGCAGTCCCCGGTGGGCGGCTGTCCGAAAGCCAGTTGCGCGATATTGATGCCTATTGGCGCGCCGCCAACTATCTGACGATCGGCCAGATCTACCTGCTCGACAATCCGCTGCTGCGCGAGCCCTTGCGGCTGGAGCACGTCAAGCCGCGCTTGCTCGGCCACTGGGGAACTTCGCCGGGCCTGAGCTTTATCTACGCCCATCTCAATCGCGCGATCCGGCTTCGGGATGCCGATGTGATCTATGTCTGCGGCCCCGGCCACGGCGGCCCGGCAATGGTGGCGAACACCTACCTGGAGGGCACCTACACCGAGATCAATCCGGATATAACAATGGATGAGCAGGGAATGCGAAAGCTGTTCCGGCAGTTCTCGTTTCCAGGCGGAATCCCGAGCCATGCCGCGCCCGACGTGCCGGGTTCGATCAATGAGGGCGGCGAACTGGGCTACGCGCTTTCTCATGCCTACGGCGCGGCCTTCGACAACCCAGACCTTGTCGTCGCTTGCGTTGTCGGCGATGGCGAGGCCGAAACCGGACCACTGGCTGCGGCGTGGCACTCCAACAAATTCCTCAATCCGGCGCGCGACGGCGCGGTTCTACCGATCCTGCATTTGAACGGCTACAAGATCGCCAATCCGACGATTCTGGGCCGCATTCCCGAAGATGAATTGCGGGCGCTGTTTATCGGCTACGGGTATGAACCGCTGTTCGTCGAGGGGCACGAGCCGGCACTGATGCATCAACGAATGGCGGCCGTTCTGGACGATGCGCTCGACCGCATCCGGGACATCCAGCACGCCGCGCGCGCTGGTTCGGCGCCGACGACGTCGCGACCAAAATGGCCGATGATCGTGCTGCGTAGCCCCAAGGGCTGGACTGGTCCGAAGGAGGTCGACGGGCTGAAGACCGAGGGCTTCTGGCGCTCTCATCAGGTCCCGTTGTCGGGACTTGCGGAAAATCCCGAACATCTCAAGCTGCTCGAGGAGTGGTTGAAAAGCTACCGACCCGAGGAACTGTTCGACGCCGTGGGTGCTCCGGTGGTCTCGATCCGCGCTACTGCACCCCAGACCATGCGGCGCATGGGCGCCAACCCGCATGCCAATGGCGGGCTGCTGCGCAAATCGCTCAACATGCCCGGATTGAATGACCATGCCGTGGCCGTCCCTCAACCCGGCGCTGTCAAGGCCGAGGCAACGCGAGTAATGGGCACCTTCCTGCGTGACGTAATGGAGTTGAACCGGGCCGCGAAGAATTTCCGCATCGTTGGCCCGGACGAGACCGCCTCGAACCGGCTTCAAGACGTGTTCGAAGTCACCGAGCGTGCCTGGATGGAGAAGATCCTGCCCGAGGACGTTCATCTCGGGCGTGACGGCCGGGTCATGGAAATCCTTTCCGAGCATACCTGCCAGGGCTGGCTCGAAGGCTACCTGCTGACGGGACGGCACGGTCTGTTCTCTTGCTACGAGGCATTCATCCACATCGTCGATTCCATGTTCAACCAGCATGCGAAATGGTTGGATGCCTGCCGCGACATTCCATGGCGTCGGCCCATTGCTTCGCTGAACTACCTGTTGTCGAGCCATGTTTGG
This sequence comes from Mesorhizobium sp., assembly GCF_017306585.1. Lineage (GTDB taxonomy): Bacteria > Pseudomonadota > Alphaproteobacteria > Rhizobiales > Rhizobiaceae > Mesorhizobium. Next base: position 23,709 of record NZ_JAFKIC010000145.1, read on the forward strand.
CATCAGGAACACAATGGCTTCAGCCATCAGGATCCCGGCTTTATCGACGTCGCCCTCAACAAGAAGGCCGACATCGTGCGCGTCTATCTGCCGCCGGATGCCAACACCTTGCTCTGCGTGGCCGACCATGTGTTGCAGACCTGGAACCGCATCAACGTCATCGTCGCCGGCAAACCGCCATCATGGCAGTGGCTGTCGATGGACAAGGCGATCGTTCACTGCAGGGCGGGCGTCGGCATCTGGGACTGGGCCTCGACGGATGCTGGTGCCGAGCCGGACGTCGTCATGGCATGCGCCGGCGATGTTCCGACGCTCGAAACACTGGCGGCTGTCCAGATCCTCAGGCACCATGTTCCAGAGCTCAGGATCAGGGTGGTCAACATCGTGGACCTGATGACGCTTCAGCCGAAGGAGCATCACCCGCACGGCCTGTCGGATCGAGATTTCGACGCGCTGTTCACCACCGGCAAACCCGTCATTTTCGCCTATCATGGCTATCCCTGGACCGTCCATCGCCTCACCTATCGGCGGACCAACCACTACAACATCCATGTGCGAGGCTTTAACGAGGAAGGCACGACCACCACGCCCTTCGACATGACGGTTTTGAACGGCCTCGACCGGTTCCACCTCGTCCAAAGCGTGCTTGATCGGGTTCCGGAGCTCAAGAGCGTACGGGTCGGGTTGAAGCAGGCGATGGACAGCAAGCTGCTTGACCATCGAGCCTATATACGCGCCCATGGCCAGGACATGCCGGAAATACTCGACTGGAAGTGGGGGCAGGATCCAGATGCGGCGACGACTCGTTCAGGTTGAGCCGATGCCCTTATTCCGGAAATCGCCGCGACAGCATATCGGACGCCCCTATGACTGACGCCATCCTCGTTCTGAACGGCGGTTCCTCGAGCCTGAAGTTCGCCGTCTTTGAGGGATGCGACGAACTTCCCCCGCTGCTGCGCGGCAATGTCGCCTCCCTCGGGCAGCATCCGCGGCTGCGTGTGGAGGCCGCGGCGGGATGGCTTGAAATAGACAGGAGCCTGGGCGGCGGACCAATCGATATCGGGGAGGCATTTGCGGCGGTTGCCTCTGTGCTCGCCGATCGCGATCTTCTGAACCGCATCGGCAGGGTAGGGCACAGGATCGTTCATGGCGGTCGTGATTTTACGGAAGCCACGCGGCTTGACGCGCGCGCGATCGAGGCGCTGCGCCTGCTCGAACCGCTGGCTCCGATCCATCAGCGGATCAATCTCGAGATTGTCGCACTGGCAGCCGACCTCCTGCCACAGGCGATTCAGGTTGGATGCTTCGACACCGCGTTTCATTCTGCCCGGCCGGAACTCGCCAAGATCTATGGCCTTCCGCGCGCGATGACCGAGGCGGGCCTCGTCTCCTATGGCTTTCACGGACTGTCCTATAGCCACATTGTTTCGAAGCTGCGTGACCGCTACGGCGCCGGCGCCGGCGGCCGGGCGATCGTCGCCCATCTCGGCAGCGGTGCGAGCCTGTGTGCCATGAACGCTGGAATAAGCGTCGCCACGACGATGGGGTTTTCAACGCTCGACGGCCTTGTAATGAGCACGCGTTGCGGTGCGCTCGATCCGGGGATCGTCCTCCACCTTCTACAGGACAAGAAGCTTTCGACCGACGAATTGGGCGTCCTTCTCTACGAGCAATCAGGCCTGCTAGGGGTGTCGGGAATATCCGGGGACATGCAGACGCTGATCGGCTCTGGCGATCCTGCTGCCGCCCAAGCCGTCGATCTTTTCATCTATCGCGTTGGGCGCGAGATCGGGTCTCTGGCTGCTGCTCTGGGAGGGCTGGATACACTGGTGTTCACTGCCGGTATCGGCGAAAACGCTCCGTCGATCCGGGAGAGGATCGGTGCCGCGGCCCGCTGGCTCGCCGTCAGCATCGACCATGACCGGAACCTAAAGGCGAGGAAATGATCAGCCTCGCCAGTTCCGGCGTCGACGTGCTTGTCATTCGCACGGATGAGGAGAGAGCCGTCGGCAGCCAATTGCTCGCGGCGTCCTCGTCGACAAGGGCAAGACCCCGCTCTATGCTGCCATCGGCGAGGAGACGCTGACATGCTCACAGTCCCCGGCGCAGCGGAAGCCAACACGTCCCTGTCGGCACGACTAAACCGCAAATGCTTCTGCATCACACTAGACCGGACAGCACTTTGGGCGGCGCTGAACCATGAGGCCGGCGACTCTGGATTCTCCGAAACCTTCATGGCGTCGCGGCCGCATCTGTTTTCGAATGTTCCGGTCTTCCTCGCTGCGTCCGCCCTCGATGAGATGCAAGGTATTGTGGTTGCCGTCGAGGCGACAGCCAGGCTGCAAGGTTACCGCGATGCCGTCCTCTCCTGGGCTCCTGAAATCGCGCAACGGGATTTTGGACCCGCCGGCGCCATGATGGGCCACGATTTTCACCTCGACGACGACGGTCCCAAGCTGATCGAGGTGAACACCAACGCGGGCGGCGCTTTCCTCAATGCGTTGCTGGCCAGAGCACAGAAGGCGTGCTGCTCCGAAGTCGACCGGGCGTTGATCGGCGCCAGGGACGATCACTTCGAAACCAGCGTCGTTGCGATGTTCGCGGACGAATGGCGCCGCCAGCGCGGAGCCGGTTCGCCGCGAAGGATCGCGATCGTCGATGATCGGCCCGAGGAGCAGTATCTCTATCCTGAATTCGTGCTTGCCCGGCAGTTGTTGCTGAAGCACGGGTTCGAGGCGACGACCGGCGATGCGAGCGACCTGAAATATGATGGCGGCAAGCTTCGGCTCGACGGACAGGAGATTGACCTTGTTTACAACCGCTTGGTCGATTTCGCGCTTGATCGCCCGGAGCATGCGTCACTGAGGGCTGCCTACCAGGACGGTGCCGTGGTGGTCACGCCCAATCCGCACAACCATGCGCTTTTTGCAAGCAAGCGCAATCTGACATTGTTGTCCGATCCGGCGGCGCTCGAAGCATTCGGCCTTTCTCCAGAGATGCGCTCGCGGCTTGCAGGCGTCCCGCAGACCACGCTGGTCACGCCCGACAATTCGGATGCCGCATGGCAATCCCGTAAGGGGATGTTCTTCAAGCCGCACTCAGGGCACGGCAGCAAGGCGGTCTACCGGGGCGACAAGGTGACGAAAGGGGTGTGGGCCGAGATCGCCCGTGGCGGCTATGTGGCCCAGGCGTTTGCCTCACCCGGACAGCGTATGATCGAGATCGATGGTGCGCCCACGCCGCGCAAGATGGACGTGCGGCTTTATACGTACGATGGACGGATCCTGCTCGCTGCCGCGCGCTTGTACCAGGGCCAGACGACCAATTTCCGGACACCCGGCGGCGGGTTTGCCCCGGTGCTAGTGATCTAAGGATGCAGAGATCGGGAAGCCCACCATTGCGCATCATCGTTGTGACGGCCGCGATCTTTCCTGATCGGTGCTCCAAATTCGGTCAAGCAGTGTAGGATGGGGCTATGGCCAGTGCTGCAGGGCTTCACAACCCTTGTGATGCCGTCAATCGGCGATCGTAACCCTTATCACGGCTGCAGCAGCGGCCGTAATACATTCCAACTGTTTGTTTATAAGCAGACCGACGCGATTGAAGGAGTGCCAACATGATACCCCAGTTCTCGAGTATGAGCAGATACGTTGCGGTTCTCTGCGGCCTCGTCTTTACGCTTAGTGCAGGGGAGGCGCGATCTGACGTAAAACTCGACGTCACCTATTCGTCCTATCAATTGCGAGGCCTTAGCCGGCAAGCGATCCATGACGACCTGCACCGTGTGGCCAAGAGGGACGGAGACGGTATTATTGAAGGCGAGGTCGCAGATCACTGGGATTGGAATTTCAGGTTTGCGGCGACCGGAAATTCCTGCCGGGTCACGTCGGATGAAATCGTACTCAAGCTCAGAATTCTACTTCCGACCTGGGTAGACGATGCGCGCGCCGATCCAGCCACGCGCACGGCCTGGAACAATTACTTTCAGGAGCTGAAGGCCCATGAGGATGGCCACAAAACGATTGCCCTGGAGGCAGCTAATCAGGTTAGCAAGTTGACCCACGGCGCCACGGCCCCGGGAGCATGTACAGCTCTGGAGCGGTCACTAAATCGCGCTGCCAAACAGATTGTCGAGAATTCAGAAAAGGCGCAGGATCAGCATGAGGCCAACCTCCCGTCGTATACGCTCGAATAAATCGACGTTCGATTTCCAAGGAAGGGTCGTCTAGTAGGGAAAGATAACTGCGGACACCTTGGCGGCCATCGAGACACCCCCCATCGCTGTGGTTCTTGGCTGCAGGATCCCTTGCTTGCAATTTTTCGCGTTTCTGCCTCTATCTCAATCTCGACACAACCGGTCTGGCTTACAAGGGATACGCATATGGCTACTGGCACCGTGAAGTGGTTCAACAGCACCAAGGGCTTTGGATTCATTCAGCCCGACAACGGCGGTCAAGATGTGTTCGTTCATATTTCCGCAGTCGAACGCGCGGGCCTCTCAACCCTGGTTGATGGCCAGAAGATCAACTATGAGGTCGAGCAGGATCGCCGTACCGGTAAATCTTCTGCTGGCAGTCTCAGCAAAGCAGGCTGATCTTCTGTCTGGGCAGAAGCCTGAGCCCCGCGAAGAGCTTCGGTAGCTGGGTTCGGTCGACATTGATTGGGGTTCGTTTCCTCCGCTAGATCGGTTGACTGCCTGAGGCGGCGATACATCGTGCTGAGCCAAATGGCCTCGATGTGATGTAAGCTCACACATGGAAGGTCTGATGCAGGATGCAACGGCGCAACCGCTACTGATTCCACGCGTGGCCAGCTTCTTTCACCCGGCGCACCCGTGATAGTCGTCCTGGCCGAGCTGAACCAGATCGCGAGACCATGAGCATCCTTACGCCGACCGCATCCGTTCGAGATCAATCGAAGCGAATCGTCGCCATCGACGTCCTGCGCGGCATCGCGTTCATCGCCATGGCGAGCTACCATTTCACCTGGGATCTGGAATTCTTCGGCTACACTGATCCGGGCCTGACCGCCTTCGGCTGGTGGGAGATCTACGCGCGCTGCATCGCCTCGACCTTCCTGTTCCTGGTCGGCGTCAGCCTGTACCTCGCCCATGGCAGGCAGATCCGCTGGAGCGGCTTCTGGAAGCGTTTCGCCATGGTTGCCGGAGCCGCGATCGCCATCTCGGTCGTCACCCGCATCGCCATGCCGGACGGCTTCATCTTCTTTGGCATACTGCATGAGATCGCGCTCGCCAGCCTGCTGGGTCTCGCCTTCCTACGCCTTCCGGCGCTGCTGACGCTTGCCGTTGCCGCGCTTGTCGTCGCGGCGCCCGTCTATCTGCGCTTCGAGGCCTTCGACCGTCCCTGGCTATGGTGGGTCGGCCTTTCCGCCATCAATCCGCGTTCCAACGACTACGTTCCGCTGTTCCCGTGGTTCGGCGCGGTGCTGTCGGGGATCGCCACCGCGAAGTTTGCCTCCACTTCCGGCGTACGGGCGCGCCTGGCAAGCCTCGCACCCGGCCGCTGGGCCAACCCGCTGGTCTTCGTCAGCCGCCACAGCCTGACCTTCTATCTGATCCACCAGCCGCTGCTGATCGGCTGTGTCTGGCTGTTTTCGCAAGTGATGCCGGCCAAGGTTGAAACCCCACAGGTCAACTTCCTGAAAACCTGCCAGCTATCGTGCGAACAGTCGCGCGGCAGCAAATTCTGCTCCAGCTATTGTGGCTGCATGCTCGATACGCTGGAGGGCGAGGCCTCACTTGATCGGCTCTATAACAACAACGATCAGACTGCGGAATGGAGGGCGCATTTGGGTGACCTCGTCCGCATGTGCACCGCCAGCACAGACATCAAAATGGAGGAAGGTGCCAAATGACCGACAGGCCACTGACCCGGGCTCTTACGTTGGCCCGCGCCTTGCCCTGCATGATCTCGCGGATGAGATGCCGGTCCGAGGCGAAAGAGACGGGTAAGGTGGGCTCACCGCTGCACGACGTCGTCATCCTCGTCGGAGGGCAGCATCTCCGTCGTGGCCCACAATTACGTCATTGAAACATCATCGGTGTGACTCATATGTGCAGCGTGTCGGATATCTCCTCCCATTCGTTCCGGCGCGTTCCCCACTGGAGGTTCCAACCGTCACAGTTGGCCGGACTCTCACAGTTCGACCTTTTTATTGGCAAACGAGCCTGTGACCACATCGGACTGATGCGACGCGTCGGCGCATTCTCATGTCAAGCACATGAGCGCCTTCGGAGTTGGCTATTCGCGGCTATGTCTGGTTGCACTGCAACAAATTGACGGCAATTGGTCTTGACAAACCAAGCGAACAATTGTCCCAAGGGCTCCCATGAAATGCCTTGGCCGAATCTCGATCGCACGAATTGCGCCGCTCCGCGCGATGCTGGCTGTCGTGTTTCTGCTTATGTCTTCTCTCCAGCCGGGCCTCTTCGCAAGCGCTAACACCGCAGGTGTTCACAGCGACTCCGGAGCGACGCTTCAGGTCGAGAAATCTCATCACGATAGTGGCAGCGATGTTGGCGATCACAACATCGCTGATGAAAGCGATGTGGATGAGAAACATCCTGATGGCGAAAAATCGGCGAATGACGACTGCGAGGTCCATTGCGCGCCGGCACATGCTGTACCCGTGGACTGCCCCGGTATCAACCGCACGGTAAGCCGCTGCTTCGCAGTGATCGTGGCCACTGTGCTGCCGCTCGGTGCATATTCCACCCTGATCAGACCCCCCAAACACATCTGAACTGACGCGCCCTCTCCGGAGGGCGTTCGCGCGCAACGTCGGGAATTCGTTCCCGCGCGGCCAAACGCATATGTCAAGCTTCAGGTCTACAATGAAAATCGCAAGCTCCGCGATGCTCGCATCGCTATTGGTTGCCGGATGCGCGGTAACCACACCACCGACCGTGCTTCCATCGTTTAACCCGGCCGATCCTTTGCTGGGCGTCCGTGATGTGCAGTATCACCCGGCCGTCGCCGACTATAGCCACAGGGAACCGGTGGATCCGCAGAATTGGCGGCGTCTTAATCAAGAACGTTCCCCTGCAAAAACGGGAGCCGGATCATGAAGCGCCGGTTCCTGAACATGGGTGCGGCCATAGCCATCTCGCTGGTGGCTGCAGGATGTACGACCACCGCTGGCCCTGACAGCGTTTCCGACCCCATCGCGGGCTTCACGACAGTCGCGGCACGCGCCGGAGCTGTGACCGGCAAAAGTACGGCTTGGGTGCAGTCCAGCGAGGACGCGCAGGCTCTCTCCGCGCAGGTAAAGAGCCTGGTTCAGAAGAAGACCATTGGTCCGGACGTCGCGGTGCAGGTCGCACTGATCAACAACAAGGGCCTGCAGGCCGCCTACGCCGAGATCGGCCTGTCGGCTGCTGATGTCTGGCAGGAATCGATGCTCGTCAATCCGACGATCTCCGTCGGCATGATCGGCCTCGATCCGGTGCGGACGATTGAGGGAGCTGTGGTCGGCAACATCCTTGCGCTGATGACCCGTCAGCGGCGCGTCGCGGTCGCGGAAACACGCTTCCGCCAGGCCCAACTCCGCGCCGCCGAAGAAACGCTACAGCTCGCCGCTGAAACGCGACGGGCTTGGATCAATGCTGTATCGGCTCGGGAAAGCGTCTCTTATCTCAACAAGGCCCAGGCCGCCGCCGACGCTGCGTCCGAACTCGCTCAAAAACTTGGGGAGACGGGCGCGTTCACAAAAACCGGCCAGGCTCGCGAACATGTCTTCTATGCCGAGATCACTGGTCAGGCGGCGGAGGCGCGGCTCGCCGCCCGGACCGCCAAGGAAGAGCTCACCCGGCTGATGGGTCTATGGGGACCGGACGTCGATTACTCAGTCCCCAACACGCTTCCAGCCCTGCCGAAGGGTGCTAAGGCCAAACGCGCGATCGAGGCGGACGCGCTAAGAAATCGCGTCGACCTCGAGATCGCGAAACTTGAGCTTGAGGCGCTGGCAAAATCCTACGGCCTGACCGAGGCGACCCGCTACGTCAGCGACCTGGAACTTCTATCCGGCGTGGAGGTGGAACGCGAGGAGTCCGAGGAGGGTGGGACGGAGACGAGTGTGGCACCCACCCTGGAGCTGGAGTTCGTCATCCCGATCTTCGATACCGGCAAGGCCCGCATGCGCAAGGCCGAGCTTGCCTATATGCAAGCCGCCAACCGGATGGCGGAAAAGGCGGTCAACATTCGGTCCGAGGCCAGGTCCGCCTATGACGCCTACCGCTCGACCTATGACATTGCTCGGCACTATCGCAACAGTGTCGTGCCGCTGCGAACAAAGATCGAGGCGGAGTCGGTCCTCACCTACAACAGCATGATCACCAACACGTTCGAGCTTCTGGCGGACACCCGCGCGAAGATCAGCTCGATCATGCTTTCCCTCAACGCCAAGCGCAATTTCTGGCTGGCCGACGTCAATCTCGGAACCGCCATCCACGGCGGCGGCGCAAGCTCGCCCGGGGGTGGCGACGCGCCTGCCGCAGCCGAAGCGGGCGCCCAAGGCCACTGAACTCAAGGAGAAGAAAATGCTTTCAAGACGTCAGTTACTCGGCGCGGGAGCTCTGCTCGCAGGCGCCACGGCATGGACCAAGACATCTGCGATGGGCTTGCCGGACGCTGCGGTTATGGAATCGCCGGACATGCAGCCACCGATATTTCCGACGAGCGGACCGGACTACCAGCCGGTGGTGACGCTCAACGGTTGGACGCTGCCCCACCGCATGAACAATGGTGTGAAGGAATTCCACCTCGTCGCCGAGGCGGTCGAGCGGGAGCTGGTGCCCGGCATGACCGCCTATCTCTGGGGCTACAACGGCCAGTCTCCCGGTCCGACCATCGAGGCGGTCGAGGGCGATCGGGTCCGTATCTTCGTGACCAATAAGCTGCCGGAGCACACAACCGTGCACTGGCACGGCATGATCCTGCCCTCGGGCATGGACGGCGTGACCGGCCTTACCCAGCCGGGAATCCCACCCGGCAAGACCTTCGTCTACGAGTTCGATCTCGTGAAGAGCGGCACCTTCATGTACCACCCGCACGCCGACGAGATGGTCCAGATGGCGATGGGCATGATGGGCTTCTTCGTCATCCACCCCAAGGATCCGAAGTTCATGCGGGTGGACCGCGACTTCGTGTTCCTGCTGAACGCCTACGACATCGAGCCTGGATCGTACGTTCCGAAAATCATGACCATGACCGATTTCAACCTGTGGTGTTGGAACAGTCGCCTGTTCCCCGGCATCAGCCACCTTGTCGTGTCCAAGAACGACAAAGTGCGGGTTCGGGTCGGCAACCTGACCATGACCAATCATCCGATCCACATGCATGGCTACGATTTCGAGGTGACCTGCACCGACGGGGGTTGGACCCGCCCTGAGGCTCGCTGGCCGGAAGTATCGATCGACATTCCCGTCGGTGCCATGCGGGCTTACGAGTTCGATGCCAAGTACGAGGGCGACTGGGCGATCCACTGCCACAAGTCGCATCACACGATGAACGCCATGGGTCACGATGTGCCTACGCTTATCGGCGTGGACAACTCGAAGGTCACCGAAAAGATCCGCCGCGTCCAGCCGGACTATATGGCCATGGGAGAAAAAGGCATGGCTGACATGGGCGAGATGGAAATGCCGCTTCCCGACAACACTATTCCAATGATGACGGGATGGGGTCAGTTCGGCGCTATCGAAATGGGAAGCATGTTCTCGGTCGTGAAGGTGCGCGAGGGCCTGTCCGCGAACGATTACGCCGATCCCGGATGGTACAAACATCCGGCAGGAACCGTGGCCTACGAATGGACCGGCGATGTTCCAGCCCCCACAAAGTCAGGCGACGCAAAAACGATGGCCCCGGCAGAGCACGGCGGTCACGGCAAACAGGGATGAGAAACCGAACCCCTCAACCTCAACAATGAGAGAGTGTGCAGCATGAAACGTATAATCGCAGCGGCCGTTTTGATGGCAGTCAGTTCCGGAGCAGCTCTTGCCAGTGGAACCCACGCCGGAGGCCATGGAGACAAAGCCGCCACGATGCCGATCGGCAACCCTGGTGAAGCTGGCAAGGCAAAGCGGACTGTCAACATCTCCATGTCGGAGAAGGACGACGGGACGATGTTGTTCCAACCGGCCGTGCTCAAGGTGAAGAAGGGCGAAACCGTTCGCCTGAAGTTCGTCAACAAAGGCAAAATCGACCACGAATTCGTCATGGACGTCCATGAGGGGATCATGGAGCACAAGGCGCTGATGGAGAAATTCCCCGAGATGGAGCACGCCGATCCCAACGCGATCCGGCTGGCGCCCGGCTCCAGAGGCGAGATCATCTGGACGTTCGCCAATGCCGGCGAATTCGGTTTCGCCTGCCTGGTCCCGGGTCACTACGATTCCGGCATGAAGGGCGACATCACCGTCGCCAACTGAGTTCGAAAAACGCAAAGGAAGCAACCATGACACTATTGGTAAAAGCACTCTCGACGCTCGCGCTCGTACTCGCCATTAGCGGGAGCGCGCTTGCGCAGGAATACGTGAAGGGCGAAGTCATCAAGGTCGACGCCAAACAGAAAAAGCTGACGATCAAACATGAGCCGCTGACGAATCTCGACATGCCCGCGATGACGATGGTGTTCGTCGTCGCGGAGCCGAGCTTGCTCGAGAAGGTTAAAACGGGTCAGGCGATCGAGTTCACAGCCGATCGCGTCAACGGACGCATCACGGTCACCAGTATCAAGTGACCCGGAACCAGCGCCGCGGGTCGAAAGTCAACCCGCGGCCGCTGTCCGATCCGGCAGTGCCGGTGAGTGCGGGTGTCACGACGAGGGAGCCGCGCAAAATGTTATCCAGAGATTTTCTTTCCAATCATCATGCGCGGAGCGGCTCAGAGGCATCCCTATAGGATATTTTCGCGCGCCCACGCTCACATAGGCAGGATAATTACAGCGAACGCGTGCACGATGCCTTCCAGTATCTTCATACTTGATAGTGCCGCTCGCGTCCGTCTCGACCAGGCCAATAGCGACATCAAAGTCATAGTCGCCATGTTGCGAGACGCTGTTGTTCAGGACGCTGAGCTGGACCGATGTGGCATCTTGAAAAATGGCGGTGTAGAAGACCAGTTGCTCCGCCGCTATCGAGGGCGTAGCCACCAAAACGCCGGCAAGAAATGCAATTGCGCGCATCTCGTCCTCCCGAGGATCGACACGACACTATCATTTATCGGATCGCTGTTCGAATCGGATCTCTTTGCCGGCAGTGGGGCGCGCCAATGGCGACGCTACGCTGATTGCTTGCGCGCGCCATATGCTATCGGGCGCCTCGCCGTCCTTTCCACGCGACCGACTATGCCAAGCAGCGCAGGTCCAGGCGACTGACCGCATCACCTGACGGAAACGTGAGCGCTCAACGCTCTTTTCTTGCACTGCACCATATGCCATAGAGCCTGTGTGAAGTTCTGGACCTTACTGCCCCGTCTGCTTACGATTCTGGCTGTTTTGAGCCTTCTGGCCGCGCCGATGGTGACACCGTCTGCTGCGGCAATGATGGTTGTCGATCCTATGGCGACGACAATGGCCGATATGGCATCCATGCCGGACGGCATGCCGTGTCCTTCGGACCAGAGGCAGCAACTACCTGATTGCCAGAAGTCGTGTCCCCTCGCGACCTTGTGCATTGCCAAGTGCTTTCCGAGCGCGTCGACGACTGCTGCCATCACGCTGATCCGGTTGTCTGCGGCTGACGTGATCGTGCCTGGCCAAAGCGTCGGACGGGATCTCCTGCCTAATCCGCCGCCTCCCAGACCTCCACGAACCTGAGTTGATCGATGGCTCCATCAGGGCCGTTTGTCGCTGCGGGGCTGACGCCCTTGTGGCGAAAGCCTGTGGCTTTGGCATGAGCCTGGCCACCGACCTGCCGTGCATTCAGCACGGACGAATGATGAACTTTGGGAAAATCTGACAATGAACTTTTGCAATATGAAGCACGTCGCAGCCGCGGCGCTGATCGGTCTTGCCCTCGGCGGTGCCAATTCGAAGGCCTGGGCTGGGATCGACGATTACGAGTTTCAGCTCGTTCAAAGCGCGATCAAGAAAGGCGATGCCGCGATTGTCGCGGTCCGCCTCGTCGACAAGCGCTCCGGTAAGGTGGTGCCTGATGCGGTGATTTTTGCCCAGCGCGTCGACATGGCGCCGGACGGCATGGAGATGATGACGTCGCCGATCGAGCCGTTACCGTCGACGGAGCCCGGCGTCTATCGGTTCAAGGCCAATCTGATGATGCCAGGTGGCTACCGCCTGTCACTCGGCGCCAAGGTACAGGGCGAAACCGGCTCTCTCGAAAACAAGCTCGAATTCAAGGCCACGCCATGAGTCGCTCAGGCCGCACCGGCCTCACCCTCGCCGCCATTTTGGCGGCGGGGGCTGGAGGCTATTGGGCGGGGCACCGCAATCTTGCGCTGCCTGCCACTCCGTGGCTGCAAGCTGTCGCCTGGGTCGAAGGCACTGCAGCGGCCCCAGCGAGTGCCAATCCTGCGCCCACCGGACCCGTGATTTAATACCGAGATCCGGACGGCCTCCCGGCCTATGCTGCAACTCAGAGGAAGACCGCCGATGGGCGGGACTTCCTGCCGGTTCTCGCCGGCGAAGACGTGAGCTTCGAAGACAAGCCGCTGGTCGCCGCCGCGACCGTTGTCGCTGCTCCTACGAACGGCGAACCGAAACGGATCTTGTACTACCGCAATCCAATGGGCCTTCCAGACACCTCACCGACGCCGAAGAAGGATTCGATGGGGATGGACTATATCCCTGTCTACGCGGGCGAGGATGACGATGGTTCGACGGTCAAAGTCGCGACAGGCAAACTGCAGCGCACCGGCGTCCGCTCGGAGATCGCCACCGAGCAGGTGATCGTTCGTCCGGTACGAGTGCCCGGCACCGTGCAACTCGATGAGCGGCGCATCACAGTGGTCGCGACACGCTCCGATGCCTTCATCGACAAGGTAGCGGACGTCACCACCGGCGATCGGGTCAAAAAGGGCGAACCGCTGATGCGGCTCTATTCGGCCGAGATCGCCACTGCAAGCGCTCAATACCTTACCGATCTGAGCGGAAGTGGCCGCGCCTCGGCCGGGGCACGCCAGCGCCTCGAGAATCTCGCGGTCCCACCCGATGTGATCGCGGCAATCGACAGATCCCGCCAGGTTCAGACCTCCATCATTTGGACCGCCCCGCGCGATGGCGTGATCCTCGAGCGCAATGCGGTCGAGGGCATGAAGGCGGCACCAGGCGATGTGCTCTTCCGCCTCGCCGATGTCTCGACCGTCTGGATCGTCGCCGACGTACCCGAATATGAGCTGGGAGCGGTGAAGGTCGGCGCCACCGCCACTGTGCGGGTTCGAAGCCTGCCCGGCCAGACCTTCAGCGGGCGCCTTGCCCTGATCTATCCGCAGGTCAGCAAGGAAACCCGCACGACCAAGGTCCGGATCGAGATCCCCAATCCGGATGGTCTCTTGCTGCCGGACATGTATGCCGATGTTGAGATCGCCAGCGGCAGCAATACGCCTGTCGTCGCCGTCCCCGATAGCGCGGTGATCGACACCGGAACGAGGCAGGTCGTGATCCTGGACAAGGGCGAGGGCCGCTTCGAGCCGCGGGAGGTCAAGGTCGGCCTTCAAGGTGGCGGCTTTACCGAAATCCGCGATGGCGTTGCCGCCGGCGATCGGGTCGTGGTCGCCGCGAATTTCCTGATCGACGCCGAGAGCAATCTGAAGGCTGCGCTGAGCGGCATGACCAACGCGGAGACTCCGCCATGATTGCGCGGCTCATCGCGTGGTCCGCACGCAATCTGGTCCTGATCTTCGTCGCCACGGCCTTCGCGGTGGCCGCCGGAGCCTACGCGCTGAAAACGCTTCCGCTCGACGCTATTCCGGACCTCTCGGACGTCCAGGTCATCGTCTACACCGAGTACCCCGGCCAGGCTCCGCAAGTGGTCGAGGACCAGGTCACGTATCCCCTGACGACGGCAATGCTGACTGTGCCGAAGTCCAAGGTGGTGCGCGGGTTCTCCTTCTTCGGCGTTTCCTTCGTCTATGTCATCTTCGAAGACGGCACTGACCCCTATTGGGCGCGCAGCCGCGTGCTCGAATATCTCAACGCCGCCGCTCAGCGCCTGCCGGCTGGCGTTACGCCGGGCCTGGGCCCCGACGCGACCGGCGTCGGTTGGGTCTACCAGTACGCCGTGGTTGCCAAGGACATGACGCTGGCCGAGTTGCGGTCACTACAGGACTGGGTTGTGCGATACGCCGCCTCCAAGGCCGAGGGGGTCGCGGAAGTCGCAAGCGTCGGCGGCTTCGTCAAACAGTACAACATCGTCGTCGATCCGCTGCGGCTGCGCGCCCAGGGCATATCGCTGTCGATGGTCCGCGACGCCGTGCGCGCCAGCAATCGGGATGTCGGCGGACGCACGCTGGAGCTTTCCGAGTTCGAGTTTATGGTGCGTGGCCGCGGCTACATCAAGTCGATTGCCGATATCGAAGACATCGCCCTGAAGACGGACCAGGGCGTGCCTCTGCGCCTCAAGGACGTCGCCAAAGTCGAGATCGGTCCCGACGAGCGGCGCGGCATCACCGAACTCAATGGCGAAGGCGAGGTCGCCAGCGGCATCGTCCTGCAGAGGTTCGGAGCCAATGCCCTGACCGTGATCGAGAACGTCAAGCAACGCTTGAGCGACATTGCCGGGAGCCTTCCCAAGGGTGTTGAGATCGTGCCTGTTTACGACCGTTCGCATCTCATCGAAGCGGCGATCGAAACTTTGAAGCACACGCTGGCCGAGGAGAGCGTCATCGTCGCCCTGGTCTGCGTGGTGTTCCTCCTTCACTTGCGCAGCGCGCTCGTCGCCATCTTGATGCTGCCGGTCGGTATCCTGATGGCGTTCGGCGCCATGAAGGCGATCGGGCTCGGCTCCAACATCATGAGCCTCGGCGGCATCGCCATCGCCGTCGGCGCGATGATCGACGCCGCGATCGTCATGATCGAGAACGCCCACAAGCATCTGGAGCGCGCTCCGCCGGGCAAGCCGCGAGTACAGATCCTGATCGATGCGGCGAGCGAGGTCGGCCCGGCGCTGTTCTTCAGCCTCCTCGTCATAACGGTATCGTTCCTGCCGATCTTTACGCTCGAGTCGCAGGAGGGCCGGATGTTCGGTCCTCTCGCCTTCACCAAGACCTTCGCCATGGCGGCTGCGGCAATCCTGTCGATCACGCTGGTGCCGGCTTTGATGGTGGTCTTCGTGCGCGGCCGGATCATCCCGGAGCACAAGAACCCGATCAACCGGTTCCTGATCTGGGTCTACCGTCCCGTCATTCGCGGCGTGCTGATGGCTAAGACGCTCACCATCGCGCTCGCGCTTGTCTTGCTTGGAGTATCCGTCTGGCCTGTAAGCCAGATCGGCTCGGAATTCATGCCGACCCTGAACGAAGGCACGCTGATGTACATGCCGACGACGCTGCCGGGAATTTCCGTCACCAAGGCGGCGGAGCTGCTTCAGATGCAGGACCGGATCATCAAGTCGTTTCCGGAAGTGGAATCGGTCTATGGCAAGGCGGGGAGGGCGCTGACCGCGACCGACCCGGCCCCCACCGAGATGTTCGAGACCATCATCAATCTGAAGCCAAAGGAGCAATGGCGGACTGGCGTCACCATCGACAGCCTGAAGGCCGAAATGGACAAGGCTCTGCAGTTCCCCGGAGTCTCCAACGCCTGGACCATGCCGATCCGCGCCCGTATCGACATGCTTTCGACCGGCATTCGGACGCCGGTCGGCGTCAAGGTGTTCGGCACCGATCTTGCGGAGATGGAGAAGATCGCGCGCCAGATCGAAGCCGCCCTTAAGGCGGTTCCGGGAACCTCGAGTGCCTATGCCGAGCGGGTGATCGGCGGCTACTATCTCGATATCGTCCCGGATCGCGAGGCGCTTGGCCGCTACGGCCTTGCCGTCGGCGACGTCCAGGACGTCATAGCGACCGCGCTCGGCGGCGAAACCGTGACGACAACCGTGGAGGGCAGGGAGCGCTACGGGGTCAATATCCGCTACCCCCGCGATCTGCGCTCGAGCCCTCAGTCGATCGCTACCGAAGTCGAAGTGCCGTTGCCCGGCGGCGGCGCCATTCCGCTCGGTGAGGTGGCGAAAGTCCAACTCACGCGCGGCGCGACCTCGATCCGCACTGAGAATGGCCAGCTCGCGACCTATATCTTCGTCGACATTAACGGCCGGGATCTCGGCGGTTATGTCGCCGACGCCCAGAAGGCCGTCGCGGAAACGGTGAAGCTGCCGCCCGGCTATTCGGTCGCCTGGAGCGGGCAGTTCGAATATCTGGAGCGAGCCACGGCGCGGATGAAGGTCGTCGTGCCCGTCACGTTGCTCATCATCTTCCTGCTGCTCTATCTCAACTTCCGGGCGCTCACCGAGACGTTGATCGTCATGTTGTCGCTGCCGTTCGCGCTGGTCGGCGGCGTCTGGCTGATGTGGTGGCTCGGCTTCAACATGTCGGTGGCGGTCGCGGTCGGCTTCATCGCGCTCGCCGGTGTCGCAGCCGAGACTGGTGTCGTCATGCTGATCTATCTGGAGCAGGCCATGGCCGAAGTGAAGGCAGAGCGGGCCGCACACAATCGGCCGTTCAACCGGGAAGATCTCTATGCGGCGATCATGCTTGGCGCAGTGGAACGCGTCCGGCCGAAGATGATGACTGTCGTTGCCATCATGGCTGGTCTGATCCCAATCCTCTGGAGCACCGGCGCCGGCTCTGAAGTGATGCAGCGCATCGCCGTGCCAATGATCGGTGGCATGATCTCGTCCACCCTGCTGACCTTGGTGGTTATCCCGGCGATCTACGGGTTGGTCAAGGGATGGCGGTTGCCGAAGGACATTGCATCGACGACGATCGATGAGGTTGCGCTCACGGAACCTGTGAGGTTTGGCCTCGCTGCCGAATGAGAGGCCGCAACCCGCATGGTGATTGCCGCACCGGGCGCTGACATGTACTATCGGTGTGCCGGTCATCAATGCAAGGAATTCCGGGGCCGGCAGGGAGGAACAGCCATGTTACGTTCAATTTCACTTGCGCTTTTCTTGTC
>NZ_JAFKIC010000369.1 GCF_017306585.1 Mesorhizobium sp.
CTCTGCGTCACCGCCCACAATTCCTCATCCGAAAACCCGGAGAAGCCCAGCACCAGCCCGTGCCTGGGCGCCCCTGAAATGTACATGGCCGAGAGCGCTCGCACGCCGACGCCGGCTGCCGTCGCGGCTTCGACGATGTCGGTGTCGATACCACCGCCTTTCAGGGTCGCCAACAGATGCAGCCCTTGTTCCGGCACGGCGGCATCGAGGGTGTCGCCGCAATTGGCGCGCAGGCCGGCGATGAGCGCGTCGCGTGCGGCCTGCACGCGGCGGCGCACGCGGCGCAGATGCGCGGCGAAATGGCCTTCGTTGATGAGGTCGGTCAAGGCGCCCTCGGCCAGCGTCGAAGGGTAGCGGTCGGCGCGCGCCCGGACCTCGATCACGGCATCGAGCAGGGGTTCGGGCACCACGGCGTAACCGATGCGCAGGCCGGGGAAGAGTACTTTGGAAAATGTGCCGAGATAGGCGACACGGCCCGAGCCGTCCATGCCTTGCAGCGAAGTCAGCGGCGGGCCGGCATAGCGGAACTCGCTGTCGTAATCGTCCTCGATGATCCAGGCATCGTTGCGCCGCGCCCAGTCGAGCAGGGCAAGGCGGCGGCGCATGGTCATGGTGACGCCGGAGGGATATTGGTGCGAGGGCGTGACATAGGCGGCGCGGGCGGCCGGGCAAAGGCTTTCGCCGACCGCCGGATCGAGCCCCTCGGCATCGACCGGCACGGCGACGATCCTGGCGCCGCCGCCGGCAAGCGCCGCATGCGCCATCGTGTAGCAAGGGTTTTCCAGCCAGACCGCATCGCCGGGGCGAAGGGCGGCGCGCACCAGAAGGTCGAGCCCCTGCTGCGTGCCCGAGGTCAGCACGATCTGGCCCGCATCGCAGCGCACGCCGCGCGCGGTCCTGAGATAGGCCGCGATCGCCTCGCGCAGGCCAAGCCCGCCGCGCGGATCGCCATAGCGGAAATGCTCCGGGCCGGGACGGGCGAGGTGGCGTGACAGCAGGATGCGGAACAGGTCGAGCGTGCGCGGGTCCGACACCGCCACGCCAAGCCCGCAGGGCAGGGCGGCGGCGATGTCGATCTCCGGTGGGCGTGCCCTGGCCAGCGTGGTGGGCAGGAACGGCACGTCTGGCGCCACGAACGTGCCGGCGCCGACCCTGGCCACGGCGAAGCCTTCCGAAATCAGCATCTCGAAACAGGCGACCGCCGCCGAACGCGACAGGCCGAAGCGGCGGGCAAGGTCGCGGGTGGTCGGCAGCTTGGCGCCGGCCGCCAGCGCGCCGGTCTCGATCAGCCGCCGCAGCGCCGCGTAGAGCTCGCGGCTGCGCAGGCCTTCGCCGGGCAGGACGGGGATCAGCGCGGACCAATCCGGTGGATTGGTCTGAATTTTCTTATCCATATTGGTTCTTTTATCGACCAATGTCGTGGCGCATGATTGGCCTGAAACAACCAAGGATGCAAGCCGTGAACGACGTCGCCGCCAGCTTTCCAACCACCAGCCGCAACCGCGTCAAGCGCGTGCATGAGCGCGGCAGCTACGACCATGCCGCCGTGTTCGCGGTGCTGGATGCCGGCATGCTGTGTCACGTCGCCTATACGATCGAGGGCCAGCCCTATTGCACGCCGACGATCCACTGGCGCGAGGGCGACATGCTCTACTGGCACGGCTCGTCGGCCAGCCGCATGCTGCGCCAGTTGCGCGGCGGCACGCCGGCCTGCCTGACGGTGTCGCATCTCGACGGGCTGGTGCTGGCGCGCTCGGGCTTCAACCATTCGGTCGATTACCGCTCCGCCATGTGCTTCGGCACGGCTGGGATCATCGACGAGCAGGAGGAGAAGATGAAGGCGCTGGCAGGCATCGTCGAGCGCTTCTATCCCGGCCGCAGCGAAACCCTGCGGCCGATCTCGACGCAGGAGGCCAAGGCGACGATGGTGATCGGCATGCGCATCGAGGAAGCATCCGCCAAGGTGCGCGACAAGGGCGTCGGCGACGACGAGGAGGATTACGGCCACCCCGTGTGGGCCGGCGTCATTCCGGTGCGCATGGTGATCGGCGCCGCCGAACCGTGCCCCAGGCTGATGCCCGGGATCGAGCGGCCGGAGAATCTGGCCGGGTATGCGGAAGGTGCCAGGCTGGACGAAGCGCTGACGCAGGCGCAACGGGTTTACGAGGGCGGGGTGTAGCGCTTCTTCCTTCTCCCCTTGTGGGAGAAGGTGTCGCCGAAGGCGACGGATGAGGGGTGCTCCAGAAAGCGTCAACGTCTCACTCCGCTGGAGCACCCCTTGTGTGTTTGGAATCGTGCATAATTGAGGTGCCACGGACCAGGTGGTTGCCTGATCCGTGGCGGCGGTCGAGAGCCCGTCGCCCCTCAGGTGCCGATACCGTGGATGAGCTGGGGCCCGACCGTCTTCTTTTGTGAA
>NZ_JAFKIC010000146.1 GCF_017306585.1 Mesorhizobium sp.
CGCAGCGTCACCTTCAGCGGCGCGGCATAGGTCAGGTCGCGCTGACGGCATTCGTCGACGTCGAATTTCGGTCCTTCGAACTCGTACTTCACGAACTCCAGCATCGAGGAGCCGGAAAAATCGGAGATCGGGAAGACCGACTTGAAAACAGCCTGCAGCCCTTCGTCTGGACGGCCGCCCTTGGGCTCGTCCACCATCAGGAACTGGTCATAGGATGCCTTCTGAACCTCGATCAGGTTCGGCATCTCCGCAACTTCCGGAATCTTTCCGAAGAACTTGCGTACGCGTCTGCGGCCATTGAAAGTCTGGGTCTGGGCCATCGTCGCTCCTTAGCTCTGAACTCGGGGCGAACCTCGCCGCGGTTCGCCTTGCATGCCGAACCGCCTGGGCGGCGGCTCTCTGTCTGTTCTCCGGCGGCCCCTACCAATTGCTTGGCGGCAGCCGGCTAAAACGGGAGAAAACCCGTTTCCTGAAGGCCGGTTTTCGGCCCTCAGGAAAGAGGTTCTCGTACATCTCGCGTTACGCGCTCTCCCTCCGGCCGGAGGGAGTGGCGGACGACGCGAGGCCGCCCGCCGCTTGATACGCTTACTTCAGGTCGACCTTGGCGCCGGCTGCTTCCAGCTGGGCCTTGAACTTGTCGGCGTCGGCCTTGGAAACGCCTTCCTTGACCGGCTTCGGAGCCGCTTCGACCAGGTCCTTGGCTTCCTTGAGGCCAAGGCCGGTGATGGCGCGGACTTCCTTGATGACGTTGATCTTCTGAGCGCCGGCGTCGGTGAGGACGACGTCGAATTCGGTCTTCTCTTCAGCCGGAGCAGCAGCAGCGGCGCCAGCGCCGCCAGCAGCGGCAACCGCCACCGGAGCAGCAGCCGAAACGCCCCACTTCTCTTCCAGGAGCTTCGACAGCTCGGCCGCCTCGAGGACGGTCAGCTTCGAAAGGTCGTCTACGATCTTTGCCAGATCAGCCATTGTTTTCTTCCTTCGTTAGGTTCGAACGTGTGTTTTTGATAGCGAGGAACGGCCTCATGCCGCCTCGTCCTTCCGGGCGTAAGCGCCGATGACACGCGCGACCGAAGCCGCGGGCGCATTGACGATCTGGGCGATCCGGGTTGCCGGCGTGGCGATCATGCCAACCAGCTTGGCGCGCAGCTCATCGAGCGACGGAAGTGTGGCGAGTGCCTTCACACCGTCGGCGTCAAGCGAGGTCGTGCCCATTGCACCGCCGAGAATGACGAGCTTGTCATTTCCCTTGGCGAAATCGGACGCGACCTTCGGCGCCGCAATCGGATCCTCCGAATAAGCGACCAGCGTCTGTCCCTTGAACAGATCGACGATCGATGCGGAGTCCGTGCCCTGAAGAGCGATTTTGGCGAGACGGTTCTTCGCGACTTTAACGGTGCCACCGGCGGCGCGCATTTTCGACCGAAGGTCGTTCATTTGCGCGACGGTGATACCGGCATAGTGGGCCACGACCACTGAACCCGCGTTCGAGAACGCATCGTTCAGGCCCGTGACGAGTTCGCGTTTTTCCGCTCTGTCCACTGCCTATCTCCAGTTGACCCCAATCCTGTTCAAAGGGAACATTCCCAATGAGAAGGACAGGCGTCGGGTTGCCTTTTGCCGGCCGGGCCATCCAGTAACGGATCTCCCGAACGGCGCTCGAGGATCCTGCCCCCTTTCGCCACATCGACGGCCAGGCCGGCGATGCGCAGACAAAAGGCAAACACGGTTCGAACCTTTCATTGGAGCAGTGCGCTCCGTTGTCGGGTCTTCACCCGTCTCATGCAGGCCCAATTGAATTAAGGCTTTTGGGCCGCCTGCAATCTCGGACAGGATATCCGGAAACCTTTCGGCTTCCGGCACCGGGCCGCCGACAGGTCGGAGGCCCGGAATTCAATGCGGGATCAGCCTTTAACAGGCCGATCCAAACAGTCTTGTCAGGACGCCGTGAGCGTCGAGACGTCCAGCTTGAGGCCGGGGCCCATCGTCGAGGTGACCGACACCTTCTTGACGTAATTGCCCTTGGCGCCAGCAGGCTTTGCCTTGGTCACCGCATCGGCGAAGGCGCGGACATTCTCTTCCAGCGCCTTGACGTCGAACGAGACCTTGCCGACGCCGGCGTGCACGATGCCCGCCTTCTCGACGCGGAACTCGACCGCGCCGCCCTTCGACGCCTTGACGGCGGCGGCGACGTCGGTGGTGACGGTGCCGACCTTCGGGTTCGGCATCATGCCGCGCGGGCCGAGCACCTTACCAAGACGGCCGACCAGCGGCATCATGTCCGGCGTGGCGATGCAGCGATCGAAATCGATCGTGCCCTTCTGGACGATGTCGACAAGGTCCTCAGCGCCGACAATATCGGCGCCGGCGGCTTTGGCTTCCTCAGCCTTGTCGCCGCGGGCGAACACGGCAACGCGAACCGAACGGCCGGTGCCGTTCGGCAGGTTGACCACGCCGCGGACCATCTGGTCGGCATGACGCGGGTCGACGCCGAGATTCATAGCGACTTCGACGGTCTCGTCGAACTTCACCGACGAACGGTCCTTGAGCAGCTTCAGCGCTTCACCCAGAGCGTAAGCCTTGTTGGGATCGATGCCTTCGCGGGACTTGGATACACGCTTTGCAATCTTTGCCATGATCTCAGCCCACCACTTCCAGACCCATCGAACGGGCGGAGCCCTCGACCATGCGCATGGCCGCTTCGACGTCGTTTGCGTTCAGATCCTTCATCTTGGCGGTCGCGATCTCACGAACCTTCTCGCGCGAGACGGTGCCAGCCTTGACCTTGCCCGGCTCCTTCGAACCCGACTTCAGGTTCGCGGCCTTCTTCAGGAAATAGCTCACCGGCGGCGTCTTCATGACGAAGGTGAACGACTTGTCCTGGTAATAGGTGATGACGACCGGAACCGGCGATCCCTTTTCCATTTCCTGGGTCTGCGCGTTGAACGCCTTGCAGAACTCCATGATGTTGATGCCACGCTGACCAAGCGCCGGGCCGATCGGGGGCGACGGCGTTGCCGAACCCGCGGAGACCTGGAGCTTGAGCTGGCCTGCAATTTTCTTAGCCATCTCTATTCCTGCCTTTGTCTGTGCCGGCCCAATATCTGGGAAACCCGGCGGTTGCAGTCTGGTGGTGCGGTTCGCGCGGCCGGCTAAAGCCGCGTTCGCCTCCCACCGTTCTCAGGCCGCGCGTCCATGCGCCGCCTCCCCCGACCGCCGAACCAGCAAGACTGGGCCGGCATCGGGGATTTCGGATCAGCCCTTTTCGACCTGTCCGAATTCCAGATCGACGGGCACGGCGCGCCCGAAGATCGAAACTTCCACCTTGAGCCGCGCCCGCTCCTCGTCCACTTCCTGGACAAAGCCGTTGAACGACGCGAACGGGCCATCCGAAACGCGGATCGCCTCGCCGATCTCGAACGTGACCGAGGGCTTCGGCCGCTCGACGCCTTCCTGCACCTGGTTCAGGATGCGCTGCGCCTCCGCCTCGGTGATCGGCACGGGCTTGGAGTCACCAAGGAAACCCGTGACCTTCGGCGTGTTCTTGACCAGCGAGAACACCGCATCGGTCAGGTTGGCCTTGAGCAGCACGTAGCCCGGAAAGAACTTGCGCTCGGCATCGACCTTGCGGCCGCGGCGAACCTCGACGACCTTCTCGGTCGGCACCACGATCTGCTCGATATCGGCGGACAGGCCCTTCTGCTTGGCCTTGTTCTCGATATCCTCGGCGACCTTCTTCTCGAAATTCGAATAGGCGTGGACGATGTACCAGCGCGTAGCCATTTTTACGACTTCTCCGTAATCGCCGGACTTAGCGTCCAATACCCAGGATCTGCTCGACCGCGAGGCCCATGAGCTGATCGGCGGTGAAGAAAAAGATCATCGCGATCACGGCGAAGGCCAGAACCATCACCGTCGAGATCATCGTCTCGCGCCGCGACGGCCAAGTCACCTTGGCAGTCTCCGCGCGCACCTGCTGGAGAAAGACGAAAGGATTTGTGGTTTTCGAAGCCATATGCCGCCTGTATTCAAGACCCGTTGGCCGGATCCCCTGGATGATCCCGCTGGCCGGGACGTGCCGCCTGAGCCCAAAGCCGCGCCGAATCAGCGCAACCATTCCGCCCATGCAAATCAGACGCGTAA
Source organism: Mesorhizobium sp. (assembly GCF_017306585.1). Lineage (GTDB taxonomy): Bacteria > Pseudomonadota > Alphaproteobacteria > Rhizobiales > Rhizobiaceae > Mesorhizobium. The sequence goes on from NZ_JAFKIC010000146.1 coordinate 4,141, forward strand.
AGCCGGCCTCCCAGCTCCACGCGCCGCGTGTCTGTTCTGTCTACATAAAACCGATTCTTGATCCACGCAAGTGGCAAGTGCCCGCTTTATGACCAAACGCCGCCTCGGAACCATCCAGTCGTCCCGTCCCGGCTATGCAGGCCTTATGCCCGAATTAGCGCCATATGGCAAGCGGCCCGCCGGTTTTCAATGGCTGGAGCCACAGTCACGCGCCAGTTTGCCGGATATGGCATGACGCAACCCGGACTGAGGCGCGCTCCCGATCATATTTCGGCGACCCAAATTCCTCTCGCACTGCAATCGATTTTTCGCGGATGGAGACTCTGACTGCACGGCGTTCCTGACTGTCAGTCGCTTCGATAGGCCGTCTTGCCAGCGGCCAGAAACGTTTCTTTCAAAGACCTGGGAATATCGTAGAGGCCCGCTGGGTGGATTATGTCGTCAATTCTCCACTTCCCCCCTTCCCACCTCATCTTATACCGGTATTGGCTTCCTATCGCTTGCTCGGTATCGCTGGCCGCCATCCCTACCGTTGCAACGACGACAGCGCGGTGCCCATCATTGGAAACCACATTCGCTTCGAGCAGCTTAAAGCGAACGGCATCCTGGGCTCCGGTAAGGATATCTCCGTCCCAGATGTTTTCCCCAGCCTCGTCGGCCCTTTTCCAACCATCGGTCAGCACGGAAGCCAGTTGTTTTGTCATATGGTCAGCATATTTCCACTCTTTGCCTCGATCCGTCAGCGAGACAACGAGGGCAATCGTGGCAACGGGATCTGCCTTCTTCTGTTCCTGACTGCCAGCTTGGCTGACGCCTTGTCCAATCGTTTGATTGGTGCCGGCCCCGCCGCCAGCGCTCGCCAGTAAGATTCCGAGACTGTTCAACCCGGCAGCCACCAAAAAGATCGTTGAAGTCGATCGAAAAGACATGTGTACCCTCATCGTCTCAAAGGGTCGCTTTCCCTGGACACCGTGAACACTCATAAAAACCTGCATGACAATGCAAGTCATATCTTGGAGTCTTCGCCTAGCAGGGCGATTTAGAAGTGCCTGATTTTCCTTGGAAAATGGCACGGGCAGCAGGGCTCGAACCTACGACCTGCGGTTTTGGAGACCGCCGCTCTACCAACTGAGCTATGCCCGTACACTGGCGCTGCTATTTCACAAAGCGAATGAGAACTCAAGAGCCGTTTTGAGAGATGCCGGTCCTTGGCCGCGATCGCGCCGTCGCAAGCCACAGCGCCCATGCGCAGATGAGGAGTTCGAGCAGGAAAGTCCAGTGCAGGACGAAGCTGACGACCCAGTTGCCATAGGTGGCCGGAACCGTCACCCACTCGAAGGCACGGGAATCAAACGGCATCAGCCACAGGATCGGCGACGCCACCGTATCCAGCACCATATGCAGCATCGCGCCGGCGAAAAACACGGCGATCGCCGGCAGGTGGCGCCAGCCGAACAGGCGGGCCGCCGCCAGGGCCGTCAGCCCCGTGGCCGCCCAGAACAGCGGCCAATGGGTGATATAAGCGTGGTGATGGGTCCGCCCGCCATCGACGAGATGGAAATACAGCATGTCGATATCGGGGATCACGCCGCCGATCATGCCGGCAAGCACGATGCCGGATGCCTCGCGCCAGTGTCGCCGCGCACCTCTTCCAAGAATGTATCCCGAGGGCAGATGGGCAATCAGCATGACAGGCTCGGCATTGTTGCGAACGCGATGACCATCCTCCGGCTTTGTGGCCTCATCCCTTCGGACCTTTGCAGAAATTCAGCATCTTGCGTGCATTCCACGCCAAACCTCGCCCAGCCTTTTCCGATTCGCCAAACTTACCCGCACCGGCCTCATGTGCGCCAGCATCGCGCGCGCCGGCCTCACTTGCCGGCCGGCACCTTGTACGGTCCGCCCGGCACGCCCCAGCCCCAGGCCGGCATCGGCTCTGTCCCGGGATCGCAGGTCTCGCCCAGATTGGAATTGATCCTGGCCAGCCGCGATCCCCATTCGATATAGCCGGTGAAGGCCGAGCGGAATTCGGGATCGTCGGGCAGCCCCACCTCGTCGGCGGCATCGGCCAGGAGATTGATCCAACGGCGTCGCTGCTCTTCCGTAAGGTGCCTGCCCAGATGATGCATCACCATCTCGCGGTGGCCGCCGAATTTCTCGCTGTAGGTTTTCGGGCCCCCAAAAACCTCGCCGATGAAGGCCGCGACATGGGCCGGATGGTCGGGCGACATGTTTTTGAACACCGGCCCGACGACCGGATCGCGCGCCACCTTGTCGTAGAAGGTTTGCGTCAGCCGGTTCAGCGCCTCGATACCGCCCGCCCATTCGTACAATGTCGGAACGTCCTGGCTCATGCTCGATCCTCCGTCGGCCCCGGCGCCACCGCCGACGATAGAGGAAGAAGCTACACTGGCTCAACCTGCCTCGATGGCCAGTGCCGCCGGCACCAATGCATGTCGCCCAGAAGTGCGCAGCGGTTCTGGGACGCATCAAGCAAAGAGTTAGAGCTTGGCCGGCGCGCCGGCCTCGGCATCGGCGGATGGCAGGGTCCCGCAGTTTTCGGGCCTGGGAACGGCCTTGCAGATGGTGGCGCCGGTCAGGGCGTCTACCGATTGCGGACCGGTGGTGAGCCCGGTCTTCATCATCTGGGCGGGTTCGAGCCGGCGCTCGGTGGCGTTGCGTTCGATCGCCTTGAACAGGTCGGAGCTCATCGCCATGTCGGCCAGATAGGCCTTGACCGCCTGCTTCTGTCCCATCGGGGACATGCCGAGCCACGCCTGGCGACCGACAAGGCGTCTGGCGCCGGCGGCCAGCACCAGCGCACAGGCCGAATCGCACGCCGCGCCCGCATCGATGCTCAATCCGGCATAGGCACCCTCCTTGGCCACGCAATTCCAGGCGCCGGGGTCGCAATCGACGAAATCGGTGCGGGCCACGGCGACGTCGAGCTTCCTGTCGTGGATCAGGCGCCCGGTTGCCATGGCGGCGGGCAGATCGCCTCCCCGCGAGCTGATCACGACGGGCAGCCGCCGGCTGCCCAGCACGGCCAGCAACTGCCGCAACTTCTGCGGCGTCTGGCCGGTGATCACGCCTTCCGCCGATATCCATTCCGGGCAGTCGGGATTGCACAGCGGATTGCTGCCGCGAACCACGAAAAAGCGCATCTCCGCCCCTGCTTCCGGCTTGGCGGACAAGGCGGCCGTGGCCTTCGTTGCGGCGGACGGCGCGACCTTGTTTGCAGGCCCCGTCATGTCCCGGCAGTTCGCGGCCGGCTGGTCCAGCCGGCACAGGCTCGCGGTGGTCAACAGGTCCACGGTGTCGCCGCTGGTGACGAGCTTCATCGCCAGCATGTCTTCCAACGGAATCTGACGGATTTCGCTGGCCTGCGTCGCCTTCATGATCTCCAGCACGCCGCCGTCTATCCCCATTTCCCGCAAGTAGGCGGCAAGCTTCTTCTCGACCGCCTTGCTCATCTCGTAGGTCTTGTAGCTGCCGGCGTTCTTCCGGCTGACCACTTTGGTGCTGATGATCTTCTTCTTGCCGTTCACGATCCTGTAGGTGGTCCGGTAGAGCAGCTTCTCCCGCTGGAAGGTGGTGGTGATCTGGTGGACACCGAGATAGCCGAAATCGCCGACCACACGGCGCACGCCGCCCGAAAACATCAGCGGACAGGCGGAGTTGCACATCGCCCCGTCGTCATAGGCCATGCCGAAATAGTCGGCGCCCTTGCCCTTGTTGTCGTCGCAAGTCTTCATCCCCGGCTGGCAACCGGAAAAAACCGTCACGCCGACGGCGATATCGAGCTTGTTCTTGCGGATCATCCGCCCAAGTGCCAGCGCCGCGTCGACATTGCCGCCGGGCGAATTGACGACGACAGGCAGCTGTCGTCCCTTCAGCGCCTTCAGCGTGCGTTTGAAGAGGGACGGCGTGTTGGCCTCGATGGCGCCGTCCGCCGATATCCATTCGGGACAGTTGGGCTCGCATCCCGAAACATTGCTGCGCACGACGACGAAGCGCATGGGCGCCATGTCGGGAGGCCCCTCCTGCGCCCGCACGGCCGTGACAGGGAGCGCAACGAGGAGGGCGAGGCAAGCGAGTGCCCACAACCACCATGCCTTGCCATTGAAACAGCGTCCTGGAACCACTGCGGCGAAGCTCCCTCAATGCAACCTATACTAGTTGCGGCAACGGCGCTTGCAACAGCTTTGAGACATGGCGCGTCGCCAAGACCCGAGGCCGCCGCGAAACGAAAAAGGGCGGCCCGAAGACCGCCCTTTCCTTATCGAACCGGCGAGCGCCGGATCGATTATTCCTTGATGGTGACGACGATGCCGGCACCGACGGTGCGGCCGCCTTCACGGATGGCGAAGCGCAGCTTCTCTTCCATGGCGATCGGCACGATCAGCTCGACATCGACCGTGATGTTGTCGCCAGGCATCACCATCTCGGTGCCAGCCGGCAGCGACACGATGCCGGTAACGTCCGTCGTGCGGAAGTAGAACTGCGGGCGGTAGTTGGTGAAGAATGGCGTGTGACGGCCACCTTCGTCCTTGGTCAGGATGTAGGCTTCGGCCACGAACTTCTTGTGCGGCTTCACCGAACCCGGCTTGGCCAGAACCTGGCCGCGCTCGACGCCTTCACGGTCGACGCCGCGCAGCAGCGCGCCGATGTTGTCGCCAGCCTGGCCCTGATCGAGCAGCTTGCGGAACATCTCGACGCCCGTGCAGGTCGTCTTGGTCGTCGGACGGATACCGATGATTTCCAGTTCCTCGCCGACCTTGACCACGCCGCGCTCGACGCGGCCGGTCACGACCGTGCCGCGGCCCGAGATCGAGAACACGTCTTCGATCGGCATCAGGAACGGCTTGTCCAGCGGACGGACCGGGGTCGGGATGTAGGCGTCGACCTGGTTCATCAGCTCGCGGATCGCGTCCTCGCCGATGGTCTTGTTCGAATCCTCAAGCGCAGCCAGAGCCGAGCCCTTGACGATCGGAATGTCGTCGCCGGGGAACTCGTTCTTCGACAGCAGTTCGCGAACCTCGAGCTCGACCAGTTCGAGGAGTTCCGCGTCATCGACCTGGTCGACCTTGTTCAGGAACACCACGATCGAGGGCACGCCGACCTGGCGGGCGAGCAGGATGTGCTCGCGGGTCTGCGGCATCGGGCCGTCGGCGGCCGACACGACCAGGATCGCGCCGTCCATCTGCGCGGCACCGGTGATCATGTTCTTCACATAGTCGGCGTGGCCGGGGCAGTCGACGTGGGCGTAGTGGCGATTGGCGGTCTCGTATTCGACGTGCGCCGTCGAGATGGTGATGCCGCGCGCCTTCTCTTCGGGCGCCGCGTCGATCTGGTCGTAACGCTTGTATTCGCCGAAATACTTGGTGATCGCAGCCGTCAGCGACGTCTTGCCGTGATCGACGTGGCCGATCGTGCCGATGTTCACATGGGGCTTCGTACGCTCGAATTTACCTTTTGCCATAGTCTCTTTCCTTGGACGGCCTGGACCTTCAGTTCAGTCGAATGCGGGGCGATTAGCGAGAAAGGCCAAAAAACACAAGTGTCTTTTGGCCGGGCGCCTTGTCACTCGGTCCGAACCGCTGATCCGATTGCGGGGATATCGCGCTGATATAGGAAGCCAATACGCAAAATGGAATGCGTCGCAAGGCGGTCGAACGGCAGGGATGCGGCGGTGCTCGACCCCGCCTGACTGCCGAAATTCCGGGCCGGTCATGGCCCATTGCGGCGCCGATCTATCTCTGGTTTCCTGCCGTGATGCATTTCATCCCGCCTGCCATCCGCGGCCCGTTCTTCATGATCGTCTCGACCGGATCCTATCTGGTCAACGATACGATGATGAAGCTTGCGACCGCGGGCTTGCCGTCCTACGAGGTGCTGTTCCTGCGCGGTGCGGCGGCGACGCTCTGGGGCTTTCCGCTCTTGTTCCTGCTTGGCTACGGCAGACAGATCCCGCTGATCCTCGACAGGCGCGTGCTGCGCCGCAACCTGCTCGAGCTGGCGGCGATCCTCTGCTACGTCGTGGCGCTCGCCAACATGCAGATCGCCGACTCCACCGCGCTTGGGCAAATTACGCCGCTGCTGATGCTGGTCGGCTCCTCCATCCTGTTCGGCGAGCGCATCGGCGGCCAGCGCATGGCGCTGATCGGGCTCGGTTTCATCGGCGCGCTGATGGTCGCGCAACCGACCATGCAGGGCATTTCGGTCTATGCCTTGCTGGCGCTCGGCAACGCGGCGCTGGCGGCCGCGCGCGACCTTGCCGGAAGGCGGATTCCGGCCGAGGTGCCGGGGATGATCGTGGCGATCTCGGCCGTCGTCGTGGTGCTGGTCGGCGCGGGTACGGCGCATCTGGTGTCCGAGCGCTGGATCATGCCCGAGGCCTATCATCTGCTGCTGATGGCCGGCGCCGGCTTCTTCCTGATCTTCGGCCACTTCTTCATCTTCATGGCCTACCGCGTCGGACCGACTAGCGCGGTGGCGCCGTTCTACTACTGCTTCACCGTCTGGGCGGTCATTTCGGGCCTGCTGGTGTTCGGGCAGTTCCCCAACACGCTGGCGGTCTGCGGCATCCTGCTGGTCGTCGGCAGCGGGCTGACCATCGTCTCGCTCGACCAGCGTCGGCGCAGGCTCGGCATCGTCGCCTGAGGGCAAGCGTTCCGATGCCGAAAGCAAGGCTGCCGTCAGGCATTGTCGCCGCCGACGCCGTCCTGATGCCATAAGCAAGCGGATACCCTGGCCGGCCCAAAGCCGGCTGGCAGTCGATCAAAGATTTCAAACGGTGCGGCGCGGGCCTAAAGCGTACGGCTGCCCGTGAACTGGTGATAGGCCCAGAGCACGACCACCGCGCCGACAACGGCGACGATCAGGCTGTAGATGTTGAGACCGGTCACGCCCGACGCGCCGAACGCGCTGAAGATCAGGCCGCCAACGATGGCGCCGACGATGCCGAGCACGATATCCATTATCATGCCCTGACCAGTCTTGTTGACGATCTTGCTGCCGATGAAGCCGGCGACCACGCCGAGAATGATCCAGCTGATGATACCCATTTTTTCCTCTCCATCCCCCGCAACACGAACATTTTCATATGATTGTCAAAAGCTCAAGCCAGCTTGAAATTCCGCCCGAATGCGCCATTGTCTAGGTCGGGCTGGGCTTGGTTGAGATGGAGGATCCATTATGGGACTTTTTGACAACGCCGTTCCTGGCGGCAACATCACCAAACCGCTGATGATCGCGCTCGGTGCCCTTCTGGTCGGAAAAATGCTGAGCGGCAGAAGCGCCGAGCCGGATCAGGCTCAAACACCCGCGCCGGCAGACCCGGCCGCGACCACCGCCAGTGACGGCGGCCTGCTTGGCGGCCTCGGCGGCCTCCTCGACAAGCTGAAGGACGCCGGCCACGGCAATGTCGCCGATTCCTGGGTCGGCACCGGCCAGAACCAGTCGATCAATGCCAATGATCTCGGCAGCGCGCTAGGGCCGCAGGTGATCCGCGAGATCGCGCAGCGGACAGGTTTGAACGAACAGGAACTGCTGCAGCAATTGTCGACCGCGCTGCCCGGCATCGTCGACAAGCTGACGCCCAATGGCCAGGTGCCACAGCAGCACCAGGTCGCGTCCGCCTTCAACAGCTGACGTGGGTGCAAATTAGTCAGAAGCGCTGCGTGCTCGTCGCGCGGCGCTTCACTTTGGCGATGATATGGAATGGTTGTCTGGAGCGGGTAGCGGGAATCGAACCCGCATATTCAGCTTGGAAGGCTGCTGCTCTACCACTGAGCTATACCCGCGCCTTGCACTGAAGTACCGGATTCATCCGAAAGGCGCCATGCGCTTTTCGTCTCCGATGCTTTTTCGTTTCAGGGCTTCCGGGCCGGCAGTGGTGGAGAGGGTTGGATTCGAACCAACGTAGGCTAAGCCAACGGATTTACAGTCCGTCCCCTTTAACCACTCGGGCACCTCTCCAGTCTGCCGCCGGAGCCATGCAACGAGGCATTCACGCCGACCCCGAACCCTAGTAGATGTCTTCTCCGAAATCAGCGAAGCGCCTTATGGCGGCAAGGCCAGTGGGTGTCAACCGCGCAGCAAGCGTTTTTCGAACTTGTTCGCCGACTGCGCCACGCGGCCATATCCTTGGCCGCATCGCACGGCTATAGAAGCCAGCCATGAGCAACAAGACCCACACGCCGAAAGACACCCACTACGCCAAGCTGCGCCGGGCGCATCGCGATGAGAAAAGCGGCGGCGCACCGGCGCTTCGGCCGCGCCAGCCGGTGCCCCCCGGCGAAAACGCGGCCGACGGCCTGGTCCGGCTCTATGGCCTGCACACCGTCCGCGCCGCGCTCGACAATCCGCGCCGCAAGATCAGAAAAATGCTGGTGACGCGCAACGCGGCCGAGCGGTTGGACATCGCCGACCTCACCGCCCTACCCTTTCAGGCGGAACTCGTCGAACCCCGGGACATCGACAAGGTCACCGGGTCGGACGCCGTGCATCAGGGCGTGCTTGTCGAGGCGGAGCCGTTGAAGCCCAAGCGCCTCGACGCGCTTGGCGACACGAGGCTGGTGCTGGTGCTCGACCAGGTCACCGATCCGCACAATGTCGGCGCCATATTGCGCTCGGCTGTGGCGTTCGGCGCGGGCGCGCTGATTACCACCGCGCGCCACAGCCCGCAGGAATCGGGCGTGCTGGCGAAATCCGCCTCCGGGGCGCTGGAACGTATCGACCAGATCGAGGTGAAGAACCTTGCCGACGCGCTCGGCCAGTTGCACGAGGCCGGATTCCAGACGATCGGGCTTGATTCGGATGGGCCTGCCGAACTCGAAGCGAGCTTTGTCGGTGACAGGATTGCCCTGGTGCTCGGCGCCGAGGGCAAGGGCCTGCGCCAGAAAACGCGCGAGACCGTGACGACATTGGCGCGGCTCGACATGCCCGGCGCCATCCGCTCCCTCAATGTGTCGAATGCCGCGGCGGTCAGCCTTTATGCGGCAAGGGCCTTCCTGAAACGCGGCTGACTTGCGGGCGCCAGGCCCATAGCGGGAATCATGTCAAAACGAGAAACGGGCTCCGAGGACGCCGGAACCCGTTCTTCGACGGACAGAGCTGGCGGCTTGGGAACGTTACGCCGCCCCTCACGACCTATGCCGCTTTGCCTTTGATTTCCGTTGCCTCCTTGCCGATCTCGAAATTGGCCATCCGCTCAAGCGCCCTGACGAGAGCGGAGTGATCCTCCTTCGCTCCGCCATCGGCCGCGCAGGAGTTGAACAGTTGCTGCGTCGTGGATGTATTGGGCAGTGACACGCCGAGCGCCTTCGCGCCCTCAAGCGCCAGATTGAGGTCCTTCTGGTGCAATTCGATGCGGAAACCCGGCGCGAAGGTGCGCTTGACCATGCGCTCGCCATGCACTTCGAGGATGCGCGAGGCCGCCAGTCCACCCATCAGAGCCTGCCTGACCTTGGCTGGATCGGCACCGGCTTTCGATGCGAAAACAAGGGCTTCGGCGACGGCTTCAATGGTGAGCGCGACGACGATCTGGTTGGCGACCTTGGTGGTCTGGCCGACGCCGTTGGGACCGACCAGCGTAATGTTCTTGCCCATCTTGTCGAAAACGGGCTTGGCCCGCTCGAAAGCTCTCTCCTCGCCGCCGACCATAATGGTGAGTGATGCCGCCTTGGCGCCGACCTCGCCGCCGGAAACCGGCGCGTCGAGATAGTCGCAGCCAAGATCATTGATTTTTTTTGCGAATTCCTTGGTGGCGATGGGGGAAATCGAGCTCATGTCGACGACCAGCTTGCCCTTCGACAGACCGCCGGCGACGCCATTTTCGCCGAACAGCACATCGGCAACCTGCGGCGTATCGGGCACCATGGTGATGATGATGTCGGCGGCCTTGGCCACCGCGGCATGGCCAGCGACTGTTTTCAGGCCCCTGGCGATGAGTTCGGCCGAAGGCTTGCTGCGATGATCGCTGGCGATGACCGTGTAGCCGGCGGCAAGCAGATGCCCCGCCATCGGTGCGCCCATGATGCCGAGGCCGATGAAGCCTATGGTTTCCATTTCTGTTCTCCAAAAATCTCGTTCGAAAGCTCGACGCTGCCCCTCATTCGCCTGCCGGCACCTTCTCCCCGTATAGGGACGGGGAGAAGTAAGAAGCTCCAGCGTCGGCACCCCCTCTCCCAGTTTTTACGGGGAGAGGGTAAGGGTGAGGGGCAGCGCCAGCGTTGGTGAAATACTAAGCCGCTGCACTTCCCTGCCCGGCCAGAGCCCGGAACCATCCGAGCCCAGCCTCCGTCCCCGCCTTCGGCTTGTACTCGGCCCCGATCCAGCCGGAATAGCCAATCCGGTCAATATGGTCGTAGAGGAAGGGGTAGTTGATCTCGCCCGTCCCCGGCTCGTGACGGCCGGGATTGTCCGCAAGCTGGATGTGCGCGATGCGGCCGAGGTTCGCCTCGATTTTACGGGCGAGATCCCCCTCCATGATCTGCATGTGGTAGATGTCGTATTGCAGGAAGAGGTTTCTTGAGCCTACGCGGTCGATGAGACCAAGCGCCTGGTCGGAATAGTTGAGGAAGAAGCCTGGAATATCGCGCGTGTTGATCGGCTCGATCAAAAGCCGGATGCCAGCCTGTTCGAGCTTCTCCGCCGCGAAAGCCAGGTTCTCGGCAAAGACATCCTCCAGAACCTTGCGGTCGACACCGGCGGGCGCGATGCCAGCCAGGCAATTCACCTGCTGGCAGCCCAGCGCCTGCGCATAGGTGATCGCCTTGGCGACACCCTGGCGAAACTCCGGCACGCGGTCTGGCAGCACGGCAATGCCGCGCTCGCCCTTGCCCCAGTCGCCGGCGGGCAGATTGAACAGCACCTGGGTGAGGCCGTTCTTCTTCAGCCTCGCCGCCACCACCTCGGGCGCATGGTCGTAAGGACCGATATATTCGACGCCCTTGAAGCCGGCGCGGGCGGCGGCGTCGAAGCGGTCGAGGAAATCATGCTCGCCGAAGAGCATGGACAGATTGGCTGAAAAACGCGGCATTCTTTTTTCTCCTATTTTCTGCCCACCTAGGCGTGTCGAGATTCAGGTCAGGCAGTGCCGAAAACGGTGGCTTTCGAGAACCGGAGCGGAGCGTACTTTTCGTACGTGAGCACCGGAAGCGCAGGAAGCCAGCGTTTGCAGGCCGGCCTCACCTGAATATCGGCACATCTAGTCGAGCATCACGATCGCCGTTGGCGCGTCTTCCTGATGTTCGGCAAGGTCTTCGAATTCGGTGATCTTGTCGATCTCGGTGCCCATCGAGATGTTGGTGACGCGTTCCAGGATGAATTCGAGCACCACCGGAACCTGGTGCTCCTTCATCAGCCGCTGCGCCTCCCTGAAAGCGCCAGCGAACTCTTCGGGCTTGCGCACCCTCACCGCCTTGCAGCCCATGGCCTCGGCCACCGCAACATGATCGACGCCGTAGCCGGCCTCTGGATCATCCGATCGGTTGACGTTCTCGAAGGCGAGGCTCACCTCGTAATCCATCGAGAAGCCGCGCTGCGCCTGGCGGATCAGGCCGAGATAGGCGTTGTTCACGACGACGTGGATGTAAGGCAGCTTGTGCTGCGCCCCGACCGCCAGTTCCTCGATCATGAACTGGAAGTCGTAGTCGCCCGAGAGCGCAACGATGGCGCGCTCGGGATCGGCGGCGCGCACACCAAGGGCTGCCGGCAGCGTCCAGCCGAGCGGGCCGGCCTGGCCGCAATTGATCCAGTTGCGAGGCTTGTAGACATGCAGGAACTGCGCGCCGGCGATCTGCGACAGGCCGATGGTGGTGACATAGGTGACGTCGCGGCCGAACGCCTTGTTCATCTCCTCATAGACGCGCTGCGGCTTCAGCGGCACCTGGTCGAAATGCGTCTTGCGCTTCATGGTCTTCTTGCGGCCCTGGCATTCTTTTGCCCAGCCGGACCAGTCACGCAGCTTGCCTGATGTCTTCCACTCCGTGGCGAGGTCGAGCAGGATCTTCAGCGCCGCGCCCGCATCCGAGACGACACCGAGGTCGGGCGCGAAGACACGGCCGATCTGCGTCGGCTCGATGTCGACATGAATGAATTTCTTGCCTTTGGTGTAGACATCGACCGAACCGGTGTGGCGGTTGGCCCAGCGGTTGCCGATGCCGAACACGAAATCGGCTTCCAGCATCGTCGCATTGCCGTAGCGGTGCGAGGTCTGCAGCCCGCACATGCCGGCCATCAGCCTGTGGTCGTCGGGGATCGCGCCCCAGCCCATCAGCGTCGGAATGACCGGAACACCGGATATTTCCGCGAACTCGATCAAGAGGTCCGACGCATCGGCGTTGATGATGCCGCCGCCGGCGACGATCAGCGGCTTTTCGGCCGCATTGAGCATGGCCAGCGCCTTCTCGGCCTGGGCACGCGTCATCGCCGGCTTGAACGGCGCCAGCGGCTCATAGGCATCGATATCGAACTCGATCTCGGCCAGCTGCACGTCGACCGGCAGGTCGATCAGCACTGGGCCGGGCCGCGATGACCGCATCAGGTGGAAGGCCTTCTGCAATGCCATCGGCACTAGGTAAGGCTCCATGACCGTCACTGCCCACTTGGCGACCGGCGAAGCAATGGCCGCGATATCGACCGCCTGGAAATCCTCCTTGTTCAGCCGGGCGCGCGGCGCCTGGCCGGTGATGCAGAGGATCGGAATGGAATCGGCGGCTGCCGAGTAAAGTCCAGTGATCATGTCGGTGCCGGCCGGTCCCGACGTACCGATGCAGAGCCCGATATTGCCTGATTTGGCCCGCGTGTAACCTTCGGCCATGTGCGAGGCGCCCTCGACGTGGCGGGCGAGCACATGGCGGATGGTGCCTCTCGCCTTGAGCGCCGAGTAAAGCGGATTGATCGCAGCGCCGGGCACGCCGAAAGCACAGGAAATACCTTCCTTTTCGAGAACGAGAACCGCAGCGTCGACAGCGCGCATTCTGGCCATTTTGCAGACCCTCCACAGGGGTTGTCATTGTTGGATGGCCTGTTATCTCAGCAAGCCGGCTATTTTTCAATTTTTTCAGAATATTTTTTCATTTCTAGAAAAAGCCGACTAGATGTTGAGTTCACTGAGTTTTCCGTTTTCCAATTATTCTGCCGCACCGCACAATGAAAAACTTTTTCATTGCCTGTTTGCGCTGGATTGCGGACAATGCGGCCATGGAAACCGCAGAGAAACGCCAGCGCGGCCGACCCCGCGCCTTCAATGGACCCTCCGAGGCCGGTTCGGTGCAGTCCCTCGACCGGGCCTTGCGCATCCTGGCCATTGTCGCCGAAGGCAGCGGCCTGTCGCTGAGCGAAATCGCCGCGCAAAGCGGACTGGCCGCGTCCACCGCCTACCGAATGCTGACGACATTGCAGAACCACGGCATGGTCGAATTCGACACATCGGACCAGTTGTGGTCGATCGGCGTCGAGACCTACCGCATGGGCGCGGCGTTCCTGCGCCGCCGCAAGCTGGTCGACCGGGCCCGCATCGTCATGCAGGAACTGATGGAGAAGACCGGAGAAACCGCCAATCTCGGCGTCGCCGAGGATGACTGCGTCGTCTTCGTCAGCCAGGTCGAGACGCACCAGGCGATCCGCGCCTTCTTCCGACCGGGAACGAGAAGCCCCTTCCATGCCTCCGGCATCGGCAAGGCGGTGCTTGCCCATCTCGAACCGGAGCGCGTCGGAACCATATTGCGCAAGGCCGGCCTGCAGCGCTTCACCGACAGGACGCTTTCCGACATCCCTGCCCTTGCGCATGACCTGGCTGCCATCAAGCGGCGCGGCTGGTCGGTCGACGACGAGGAGCGGCACCCAGGCATGCGTTGCGTTGCCGCCGCCATCTTCAACGAATTCGGCGAACCGATCGGCGGCGTGTCGGTGTCCGGCCCGACCGTGCGCGTGACGCCAGAGCGGCTTGCCGAAATCGGGCCGATGGTGCGCAATGCGGCGGCCGAGGTGACCAGGATGATCGGCGGCGTGCAGGCCGGCTGATCAGCCTGCCCCCGGCAACGCGCTCCTGGTCGCAATATCGAAGAAATCGAGCAGTATCGCCATGCCGACTCCGCAGGCGGTGAAGATCAGGCCGGTCATGAAGATGCGGTTGGCGCGCTCATAGACACGCCGCTGGAGGGAGTTGACGTCGAGCAGCAGGGACAATGCCCGCATCTGCAAGGCGATGCCGGCCAGGATCGGCAGGACGGCGACAAGATGATAGGCCCGCCACGGAATCGGATTGGCGGCCCAATGGGTGATGAAGCCCAGCGAAAATGCCAGCAGGATGCCGACAGTGGTAACGGTGCCGTTGCGAAAAACCGTCTCGACCAGATCTTCGCTCGGATCTTTCCTGGGGTCCTGCTCGTCCAAGCCACCCTCCCCTCCGTTGGCGCTCGAATGAGAAGACTAGACGTTCGCAAAATCGCTGTACACCGCCGGCGGCATGGTTGCCGCCTTCCCTGGCGTTCGAATGCATGCGAAAGGGCACGGATGCGGAAAACGGTCCAGATTCTGCTTACCGCTTCACTTTGCGGATGCGTGGCGGCGGCACCTCGGCCTGATGCCGGCGGCGGCCAGCGCGTTACTCCCATTCCAATCTCGCTCGCCCTCGAGGAGATCATCACCACGGGCGTCCGGCAGCACCTTCAGGACCCGGTGTCCGCCAAATTCGGAACAATGGCCGCTGGCCAGAGGACGTCCGATGGCCACCAGGAAATAGTGATCTGCGGCTACGTCAGCACAACTGAAGCGCATGGCGACGGTGGATCGTTTTTGGCCAAGGTCTACCCGGACGCCGGCAGCAACTTCGAGCTCGTCGCAATGAGCGGTCAATCGCCGAATGCCGAACTTGTCGTCGACACTGCCTGCCGGGCTGCCGGATTGCCGCTGCCCGCCGCCAGTTCGAAGGCCCATGCCTAGGCACGGGCTTCCGGCATAAAACAGAAAAGAGGCCCGTGCGGGCCCCTCTTCTGTTTGCCGAGACAGTTCCCTCGCTTAGAGGTGGCAGTAATGCTGGTAGCCGTCGTAACCGATATAGGTGTTGGTGTCCGGATCGTAGCTGCCGTAGCGGGCCATGCAGCGGCGGACATGCCAGGAGCCGTCGTAACCGCCTTCATCGACATAGACGGTGCGGGGCTGTTGCTGGGCAAGCAGGCTGCCCAGGACGAACCCGCCGACGCCGGCGGCGATGCCGATGCCGAGATCGTGGTTGTGGTGATGCAGAGGATGAGCCGCCGAAGGTTGAACGGTACCGGCCAGCATGGTGGCGGCGACGGTGGTGGCGATGAGGCCGGAAACGAGTGTGCGCTTGAACATGATGATCTCCTTGCTTCGTTGACCGAGGCGATCCATCCGCCTCTTGATCATCTGTCGTCGCGGCGAGGGAAAAGGTTCGAACCACTTGTTGATTTTTTTGCGGGCGCGAGAGGCATCTCTCTCCAAGCTCGCATTTTCGCCACCGGTGCCATCCGCAAAGGGTCGTTCAAAAACAAAACAGGGCAGCCGAAGCCGCCCTGCTTGAGAGAAGGATTGGGTCCTCCATCAAAGGAGAATGATCACCTTGCCGTGCTTGTGGTGATGATGATGGTGCCCCCACCAGAACTTCTTGTGGTGATGGTGGTGGTGATGGTGGTGGTGGTGGTGGTGGTGGTGGCGCATGCCATGAGCCGAGGACGACTGCACGGTGCCGGCAAGCGCGCCGGTGGCGACGAAAATGGCAACGAGGCCTGATGTCAGAGTGCGCTTCAACATGATGATCTCCTGATCCTTGATCGAGGCGACCCATTCGCCTCTCGGGAGATCAGTCGGCAGCGCGCGGCAAAAGGTTCGACGGAGTCGGGAGATTTTTAGGCAGTAGGCAGTAGGCAGTAGGCAGTAGGCAGTAGGCAGTAGGCAGTAGTGAAGGCTGCACCTGCGCTTCCGAGCGATGCAATCCCTATTCCCTATTCCCTATTCCCTATTCCCTATTCCCTATTCCCCTCACCCCATGCCGGTGATGTGGCGCAGCCAGAAGGCAAGCGCGATGAAGCCGATGATGGTGGTGACGCCGGTCCAGTCGATGTTGGCGTTCTTGACGTCCCTGATGAGCTTCACCAGCAGCATCCAGGCCACGACCACGAGCGGCAATATGATGACAAGCCTGATCATGCGACAGCCTCACCCCTGCGATTGCACCTCCCCGCAATATAGGAAGCGTGACGCCGGTTTTTCAGGATGCGGCCCGGGACCCGCCGCAAATTGCCGGCGGAGCGCTGAAAACAGAGTTTTGTCTTTACTGGCGCGGCAAATATGCTAACGGGGCGCCAGTGCCCTTGTAGCTCAGCTGGTAGAGCAGCGGTTTTGTAAACCGAAGGTCGCGGGTTCGATTCCTGCCGGGGGCACCAGTTCTCAAGACCTAAACCCCTGTTTTACCTTCATAATTAGGTACCTTGCAAAGTTCCAGCATCTTTACCAATCGCTCGAACCAGGCCTTTGTGTAAGGATTTGTGCAACGAAACATATGGATGTATTGCTCGGAATCACTCCTCGATCGGGGAATCGAACATAGGCAGGCCAATGATAAGCCGCCCAACCAAGATGCGCTCGGCCATGGTTTGTGCGCAACAAACCGGCCAACATCAAAGAGCTGCCCTACTCTTCCCGGAACGCACGCGCAATCTGATCGGCCAGCGGTTTCACGAGATAGGACAGCATGGTGCGACTGCCGGTTGAGAAGAACGCTTCGACAGGCATGCCCGGCGCTAAGGTGAGGCCTTTCAGTTTCTTCAACTCCGTGTGCGGCAGCCTGACCCGAACTGTATAGAAGCCCGCACCGCTGCGCTCGTCTATACTGAGATCGGCGGAAATCTCGTTGACAACGCCGTTCAGTTCCGGCGTCACGCGTTGATTGAACGCCGAGAGCTTCAGGGCCACGTCCTGCCCCAGCGAGAGCTGGTCGATATCTTGCGGCGCAATGCGAGCCTCGACGGTCAGATCGTCCGCCACCGGTACCACCAGCATGATGACCTCGCCCGGCGAAATGACGCCGCCGATCGTGTGGACCGCAAGCTGGTGAACCACCCCATCCTGCGGACTGCGGATGTCGATACGCTTGAGCTGGTCCTCGGCCGACACCTTGCGTTCGACAAATTCCGATATCTTGCCCTGGACGTCACGTAGCTCGGTCGCAACCTCGCTGCGCAGATCCTGGTCGACCTGGATGATCTGCAGCCGGGTTTCGGCGATACGGCCCTTCGATTGGGCAATCGATGCCGTCAGTTGCCCGTGTTCGCCATCGAGGCGCACCGCGTCGCGCTCCAGCGCCGTCAGGCGGTCGATCGAGACCAACTTCTTGAGCCAGAGCGTGCGGATACTATCGAGTTCGGTGCCGATCAACTCTATTTCCCGGCTCTTGGCCGTGCGCTGTTCGGTGAGCCCCGAGGCTTCTTCGGCAAGCTGGGCTATGCGTTCTTCCAATTGCGCCTTCTGCCCTGCGCGAGCCTGCCGGCGAAACTCGAACAGCGACTGTTCGCCGGCCATGGCGCGAGCAACAGCGGTCTCGTCCCGCCTTGAGGTCAACGAGGTCGGAAAGGCAATATCGGCATGGTCGTCTCGCTCGGCTTCGAGACGAGCCAGGCGTGCCTCGAATTCGTCGAGACCCTTGATGACGATAGCAAGGTTGGCTCGGGTGACGGTTTCATCGAGACGGATCAGAACCTGGCCGGATTTCACGGCATCACCTTCGCCCGCCAGGATGTCGCCGACCACGCCGCCTGTGGGGTGCTGAACCTTCTTGACGCTGGAATCGACGACCAACTTTCCCGACGCGATCACGGCACCGGAAAGCTCGGTGACGGCTGCCAGGCTGCCCGCGCCGCCGACGAGAAGGATGCAGGCGGCGACGCCGCCAAGCAGATAGCGCCGGATGGTGCGATCAATGGTGGGGGCCTCTGCCATCAGGATGCGTTCTCCTCCGGCACGGACACGACTTTCAACGGAACGCCGCCCGGGCGGGTGACCTTGTTCAGAACCTCGTTCTTCAGGCCGAAGGCCTGGACCCGGCCATTGGCCATGACCAGGACCTGATCAAGACTCGCCAATGCGCTCGGCCGATGTGCCACCACAACGGCGATGCCGCCACGGGCTCGGACACCTTGGATAGCCTCGGTCAAGGCGGCCTCGCCTTCGGCATCGAGGTTCGAATTGGGCTCGTCGAGGACGACCAGGAACGGATCGCCGTAAAGCGCCCGCGCCAGCGCCACCCTTTGCCGCTGGCCGGCCGACAAGGCCGATCCGGCCTCGCCGATGAGTGTGTCGTAGCCCTCCGGCAAATGGACGATCAGGTCGTGCACGCCAGCTGCCCGAGCCGCCGACAATATCTTGTCCGAGGGTGCCTCGGGTTCGAAACGCGCGATGTTTTCAGCAATGGTGCCGTCGAACAGCTGCACGTCCTGGGGCAGGTAACCGACATGCCGGCCAAGGTCTTCCGGCGACCATTGATCGAGCGTCGCGCCATCGAACCTCACCGCGCCGCGGGCCGGTAGCCAGATGCCGGCAATGGCCCGCACCAGTGAGGATTTGCCGGAAGCACTCGGCCCGATGATGCCGAGACCTGCGCCCTTCTCCAGGGCAAGGCTTGCATCCTGTACGACCACGCGCCGTCCGCCGGGTGGCGTAACGCTGATGCCCTCGACCACGAGGGCCGACGTTGGCGCCGGCAGGGAAACGGTCGTCGCCGCCTCGGGAAGCAGCGCCAGGAGCTGGGTAAGCCGGGCCCAAGCCTGGCGGGCGTTGACGAAGCCCTTCCAATGCGCGATTGCCAGTTCGATCGGCGCCAGTGCCCGGCCCATCATGATCGAGCTGGCAATCATGATGCCGCCCGTCGCTTCTTGGTGGATGACCAGCCAGGCGCCGATCGCCAGGATGCCTGATTGCAGCATCATGCGCAGGATCTTGGAGATGGTTCCGAGTGTGCCGGCCAGATCGCTCGCTTTGGCGTTTGTCCCGAGATACTCGGCGTTGATATTGGCCCAGCGGCCGGCGATGCGAGAGCCGAACCCCATCGCCTGCAGCACCTCGACATTGCGCCGCGTCGCTTCGGCCAGCGTGTTGCGCGCCGCAGCGTGGCGGTTGGCTTCCTTGGCAGGCTCGCGTGTGCGGGCTTCGGCAAGCAGTGTCAGTCCAAACAGGATGACGGCGCCGGCCAGAGCCGTCATGCCGATCCAGAAATGGAAAAGGAAGCAGATGCCGAGATAGAGCGGCATCCAGGGCAAGTCGAAGAGCGCCGTGGGACCGGCACTTGACATAAACGAGCGCACTTGATCGAGATCGCGCAGCGACTGCATGCCGTCGCCCGCGAGCTTGGTGCGCAAGGGCAGTCGCATCAGCGCGGCGTAGACCTTGCCGCTCACCCGTGCATCCAACCCCATGCCTAAGCGGACCAGGAGGCGCGACCGGATGAGCTCGAGCACGCCCTGGAAGACGAAGAGCGTGCCGGCAAACACCGCAAGGCCAACAAGCGTCGGCACGCTTCGGCCGGGAATGACCCGGTCATAGACCTGCAGCATGAAAAACGAGCCGGTGAGCGCCAGGATATTGACGACGCCACTCATCAACGCGATGCCGGCGAAGGCACGCCGGAAAGAACCAAGAGCCGTCGCGAGGGTTGTTCGCGGCGGTTCGGATGGACGGGAGTGCGGTAAGGCGTTCAAGTGAATTCCAGTTCAGGGATCACGCGGCAATGAATTGGAAACCGTGCTGATGAAGATTTGCCAGCCGAACATTCTTCAGGATCCCAAATAGCCAGCGGTAATTGTGACACCAAATCCGAGGGTGTTCATTTCTTCACCGCCTACAGAAAAACTGACCGCAGCCTTCGCCAAACTGTGCACGCGCCGAACCAGCAAGCTTCAATCGCCCATACCAAAAGACGGTCGAGCGGCATTTTTTTGAAGGATTTTCCGACGTCGCGGTGGGATAGCGGCCCTCTCGCATATGCGTTCCAATTGACATGCTTCGGCAACGCTTGGCACGCAACAAGTGCATAGTCGAGACCGACCCGCCATCGTGAAATTCTCCGCCGCTTTTCTGGGTTGAGGCCATGATCGACACGCTGCCTCAACAAGAAAAAATCGGTAACACGTCCGTGATCGCCTGTTAAGGGCCAGAAAAAATGAACCCCAATCTAAACTTCAATGTACTGTACAGGCATGCAACGACGAGCCGGACGACTCTCAACAGAGAGAAGTATTTATGCGGCATGATGACTGAAAGAGGCAAGGCGCAGTCATTGGGAGGGTTCTGGAGTTCATCCACAGGTTGCCGGGCTTTGCGGGTCGCGAACTGGCGCATCCAAGGCTTTTAATGGAAACGCTGATCCGGCCCCATCCCTGTGCGGGCAGGCTCGGTGTCCCCGCTCTCATGCGATTATGCAGACCTCACCGGCGACTGCGTCCGGGAAGACCAGCCTGCTCATGGCAATCCCGGCGCCGGCGCGCGCCTTCGAAACACCGTCAGCCTTGGCGTTAAAGGTGAGAGGTAGATAGAAGTTCTTCTCTTCGTCTCGGCAATCGCCATGCAAATCAGCACCGTGGTAAATACGATCGGAACAAAAGACGTTACATCCAGAAATCCGAACACTGAGGCTAAATGGGCCAGAATGATTATTATAGTCTGGTGGATAACATAATATGTCAGTATTGATTTATTCAAATGCGCGACAACCGGGTTGGGCCGCGTGGCGATCCGCCTTGCAAATGCCAGCAATGCAATGATCGCACACCACTGAAAGACCGATCTGACGATACGCATCATGACGACAAGCGTATCTGGCCACTGCTCCCGGGGAATGGCAACCACGATTGTCGCCATGGCGAGGAACGAGATGAATGCAAGGCCGCAACTCACCCATCTTTGCCGGTCGATTTCGCGCCAGAAATTCCGTTCGTTCATCAGGAGGGAGCCTGCCATGAACATCGAGAAATAAAGGATGTGTGCATAGGGGTCGTTCGTGATGACCGAGGTCTCCCCAACGATCGGGTAGAGCCAGAGTCTGAGGACTGAAAGGTATATTATCGGAGCCGCGAACAGGTTTGCGCCCTTGAGGGAAGACGCAAAAGCAGAGGGTATTCCCGGCCAATACCTTTCAAGCCGTGGCCATACGAGGGACCACACGAAGATATAAATCCAGAGATAGGCCAGAAACCACATGTGCTCCAGGCGAATGCCCGAGATCACGTAAACCTTCCAGAATTCCCAGTAGGACAATTCCGGCAGAGGGTTGAACTGGGATAGATAGATTTGTGGAGGTACGATGAGGACAACCCCCACAACCAAAGGCAGCAGAAGTTGCCGGGTTCGCGATCTCAGGATTTCGTCAACGGATTTTCTTTCAAGAAGTGACGACGTTACCAGACCCGATAAGAAAAAAAGCAAGCTCATCCGCCACGGATGAGATCCAACCGCAATCAAATCGATCAGCCGGATATTTTCTTCGGAGTTCAAGAGCCAGGTTTTCGTGCCGTACAGCAGGCTCGTGTGATAAACTATCATCGTGCCAAAGCTCAGCACACGCAACAAATCGATGTCGTGCCGCCGCTCACGCTTTTCCAAAATAACCCCTGCAACCCGCACACCTCAATTGACACTATACAATCAGAAGACGGTTTCTTGCTGCTTAACGCAGTAGAAGTGATTGCGATAATTTCTAATGTCTTTTTGATTGTGAGACGATATATTAGCACAGGTTAATATTGAGCAATCTCAAAAGTCGGGCCACAGGGTTGCGGCAACAGTGCATCGGTCGGCAACCTTGGGCTGTCGAGCATTGCGGCGGCACCGGCCCCGGCATCAGCGCTTTATGCCTGGAATCACGTCCATCTGATCCCGGAGCGTTGTCCGCGCCGATTCTGATGTGCGGGACTGCGGCATCGCCTCCAAGTCACTTCCAGTTCAGACATCAGGCGGCAATGAACTGGAAGTCGTCCTGGTGCAGGTTCGTCAGCGCGACGTTCTTCAGGGTCACGACGTTGCTGACATCATGCGTGATGACCGTGTCGGCGCCGACCTGGGTGGCAGCGGCCAGCACCGATGCGAAGTCCGCGAAGACGTCGTCGTCGAACTGGATGATGTCCTCGGTCCCGGGACCCGCGACGAAGTCGTTGATGACCTGGTTACCGAAGTTCGGACCGAAGACGAAGGTGTCGCCGCCTTCGGTGACCTCGATCGTGACATGTACACCGTTGGGCGTCATCGTCTGGTCGGGGTGATCGGTGTCGTGGAGGCCGTATGTCAAGGTATCGGTGCCGGTAAAACCTTCCTCCGGCTGGTAGACATAGGAGTTCGAAGCGCTGCTCCAGTAGACGGTGCCGTGCTCCGGCTGCACCCAGATATAATGCTCGGCATTGGCGCCAGAGGGGATCACGTCATTGGCCATCAGGTTCAGAACGATGGCCGTATCTTCGCGTGTCGACAGGGCATCGTCGTTGCCGACCCAGACGCCGGGATCGGTGCCGTTTTGCGTGACCTCGATCGAGACATGCACGCCGTTGGGCGTCATCGTCTGGTCGGGATGGTCGGCATCGTGCAGACCGTAGACAAGCGTGTCGGTGCCGACGAAGCCTTCATCCGGCTCGTAGACATAGGAGTTCGAAGCGCTGCTCCAGTAGACGGTGCCGTGCTCCGGCTGCACCCAGATGAAATGCTCGGCGTTCGCGCCTGCCGGGATGACATCGTTGGCCATGAGGTTGAGCACAAGCGCCGTGCCCGCGGTCGTGGAAAGCGCGTCGTCGGTGCCGATCCACTCAGCCGGCTCGGCCGGTCCGATCCTCAGCGATAGCGTGTCCGAAACCTGTAGCGCGCCGTCGGAGGCGGTGATCACGATGTCGATTGCGCCTTCGGACCCCGCCGGCGGCTCGCCGGACAAGGTACGCGTCGCCGCATCGAAGGCCAGCCAGGACGGAAGAGCAGACCCGTCGGCCAGTTTGGCGGACAATGTCAGCGATTGACCATCAGGATCGGAGAAGGTGTTTGCCGGCAGGACGGCGCTGAAAGACGCGCCTTCCGAGGTTTCATAATCCGGCAACGCATTGGCAACGACCGGCGTATGGGCTCGGGCCGTGAAATCGGTCTTGGTCCACACCGTTCCGTTGGCAAAGCGAACCGTCTCGATGCCGCGATCCCAATTCGGGTCGCCTGTTCCCAGAAGGGTTATCCGGCCTCCATCACCAGCGCCCGCCGCACTTTGGCCGATGACAAGAACAACATCGTTGCCGGCCGTGAGATCGAAAGTCACCGACGAGGGATCGATGCCGTTCAGGATCAGCGTGTCATTGCCGCCGAAGGTGTAATAACCATTGGCCTCGTTGATGATGTCGTTCCCGTCTCCCCGGTTGTAGATGTACGTGTCGTCGCCCAAACCACCAATCAGAGTGTCGTTGCCAGGCCCGGCCTGGAACGTGTCGTTTGAGTTGAAGCCGGTGATCGTATCATCGCCCGAAGTGTTGGCTCCGGCGAGATAGCGCGTCTTGAGATCCGTGTTGGACCACACGGTGCCGTCGTCGAAACGTACGGTTTCGATACCGCGCTGCCAGTTTGAATCGCCGGTCCCGACGAGCTTGAGCCGGCCGCCATCGCCGGCGCCGTTCGCGCTCTCGCCGATGACGAGGACGATATCCCCGTCGGAAAGATCGAAGGTGACCGCAGTTGGAGCGATATCGTGCAGGATCAGCGTATCGTTGCCGCCGAAGGTGTAATAGCCATTGGCTTCGTTGATGATGTCGTTCCCGTTGCCCCTGGTGTAAATGTAGGTGTCATCGCCCAGGCCGCCGATCAGCGTGTCGTTGCCCGGTCCGGCGTGGAACGTATCGTTCGAATTGAAGCCGGTGATCGTGTCGTCGCCCGATGTGTTGATGCCATCGAGGTAGCGTGTCTTCAGGTCCGTGTTGGACCACACCGTACCGTCGTCGAAGCGAACGGTTTCGATGCCGCGCTGCCAGCTTGAATCGCCGGTTCCGACAAGCGTTATCCGGCCGCCGTCGCCTACGCCCGGGGCGCTCTCGCCAATGACCACAACCAGGTCGCCATCGAAAAGCTCGATGGTCACCGATGCCGGGGCGATGTCGTGCAGGACCAGCGTGTCGTTGCCGCCGAACGTGTAATAGGCATTGCCTTCGTTGACGATATCGTTGCCGTCGCCACGGCTATAGATATAGGTGTCGTCGCCCAAACCGCCGTTCAACGTGTCGTTGCCGCGACCACCCTCGAAGGTTTCGGAGGCGTTGGTTCCATTGATAACGTCGTCGCCGTCCATGGAGCCGGAAGCAAGTGACAGCGTGCGCAACGTGCTCTTGTCCCAAATCGTCCCGTCGTCAAATTCCACCGTTTCTATGCCATACTGGCCGTTATCCAACGCCGATCCGACCAAGACTATCTGGCCGCCGTCTCCGCCCCCCGGCACGGTCTCGCCGATCTTGAGAATGATGTCGTCGCCGGAACGAAGCACTGTCACGGACGCGGTTGTTATACCGTGCAACACGGCCCGGTCCGTGCCGCTGGCATTAGGGCCGGCGGTGGTGTCATCGAACACGTCATTGCCGTCACCACGGCTGTAGACATAGGTGTCATTACCAGCCCAGCCGATGAGAGTGTCGTTGCCATGGCCCCCGGCTAAACTTTCGCCGCCACTGGTGCCGACAATGGTGTCGCTGCCTGTCGTCGTCTGGCGGTCCGCGATAAGCTGCCGGAGCTCATCGCGTGTCAGCGTCCGGTCGCCAAATTCGAAGAACTCTATCTGGTCCAGCAAGGGCAGAGTGAGCACCTCTCCGGTCTGCGTCAGCGTGAAGGTGGCCCCGTTCTTCGTCGCGCCGGTCACGGCTACGGCAACGTCGGCCGTATCGATGCCGGCGCCGAACCTGATCCTGTCCTGATCGTAGCTGACCCAGATGGAATCCGAGCTTTCCCAAATCGTGTCATTGCCGTCGCCATAGCCGAACAGGTAGGTATCGGCCCCGCCGGCGCCGTCGAGCTGGTCGTCGCCGGCACCGCCATAGATGGTGTCGTCGGTCCAGAAGCCCCGGATCGTATCGTTGCCGGACGTCGCTTGCGCGGCGATCAGTTGCTGAATGATGTCGAACTTGGTCAGGACGGTGCTGTCCTCGAAAACGAACTGCTCGATGTCGTACCAGGTGAACCAGTTCCAGAGGGCGTGCTGGCCCGAGATGGTGAGCGTCTCGCCGGTCGAGTTCAGCGTTGCCACTAGATCATTCCGATCGGCACCAAGCGAGAAGGTAACGTCGTCTACCCCGATGCCGGGACCGAAGCGAACCGTATCGTTGTCGCCCGACAGGACAACCTCCAGACTCTCGTGAATGGTGTCATGGCCATCGCCGTAGCCGAACAGATAGGTGTCGTCGCCGTCGCCACCGGCCAGGATGTCGTTGCCGGCGCCGCCGGTGATGATGTCGTTCCAGGGAGATCCATGGATTTCGTCGTCGCCCGACGTCGCCTGATCGGCAATATATCGGGCGACGAAATCGGCTTCCGTCCAGATTGTGCCGTCGGAGAAATGAATCTCTTCAATCCCATCCGGCCGCCAGTTGATGTTGGTATGCCAGAACTGGTTGATCAGCCGGATCGAACCGCCATCGGGCATGTTGAGGATCAGGTCGTTGGCGGCGGCTGGATCGCGGCTGAAATGGACATCGTCAGGATCGATGCCGATCAGTTCGATGATGTCGAAGGTGCCGCCTAGGACCGCCTGCCCATTGTCCCAGATACTGTCGTGACCGTCGCCAAGCGTGTAGCGGTAGATGTCGTTGCCATTGCCGCCGCTCATGAAATCGTCGCCGAGCCCGCCTTCCAGGATGTCGGCGCTGCTGAAGGCGTAGATGGTGTCGTTGCCATCGGTGCTCGCCCGGTCGAGCATCAGGTGCTGGAGGTCGAGCCACGACAGCGTATGCGCCTGACCGGCGCGGTCGACATAGTTGAAGTTGTCAATGCGGTCGAAATAGACGACGTCGGGCACGAACGGATAGATCGCGTAGAACTGATTGACGATCGTCACGTCGCTGCCATCTGGCAGGCGCAGCGTCAGATCCCACGAATTGCCGTCCCTCAGGAGCTGCAGCTCCTCGATATTGAAGCGCGTGGTGAAGGTCAGCGCATCGCCATCCACGCCAGCGAATATGTTGCTGGCGCCGTCCTGGATGCGGTCGTGGCCATAACCCTCGCCGAACAGATAGGTGTCGTTGCCGTTGCCGCCCTGCGCAAAGTCGTTGCCGCGGCCGAGGTCTATGCGATCGTCGGCGTTGAAGCCGTAGATACTGTCATCGCCATTGGTCGACTGGGAGGCGATGAGGCGGTCCATGATCTGCCGTTCGGTGATCGAGGAGCCGTCGGTGAAAACGATGTATTCGATGCTGCTGGTGAAGAATTCGGGATAGAGCGCCGGATAGATCTTGTTGTTGGCGTCCTCGACGATGATCTGGTCGCCGAGATTGCCGTAGTGAATGGTGTAGTCGCTGGAATTGCCGTCCCGCGTGAACCAGACATTGGCGGTCGTGATGCCGACGCCGAAATAGATCGAATCCGCCATCGAGCGGAACGGATTGCTCTCGAAATCGTGGATCACGTCATGACCGTCGCCAAGGTCGAAGCGATAGATGTCGAAATCGCCGCCGCCTTCGTGCCGGTCGTCGCCCTTGCCGCCCCAGATGTAGTCGGTGTCGTTCGAACCGGTGACGGTGGTGCTGCCGGCATCGACGGTCGCCGCCTCGCGGGTCAGGTCGGCGTCGTTCCAGGTCGTGCCGTCGGCGAAGACGATCTGGTCGATGCCCGATACGGGCCAGGCGTTGCCGATCAGGTCGCTCGGCCACTCGCCGGCGAACTGGTCCTTGATCGTTACCGTCTCGCCCGTCGAAAGCAGCGTCAGAACGAGGTTCGAGCCGTCGCGTGTGACGTCGAAATCGGAAGCGACATGGTGCGAGAAACGCACCTGGTTGCCGGTGCCATCGGCCAGCACGACCGTATCCTCGATGACGACATGGCCGAGATTGCGCCCGAAGACATAGGCGTCGGCGCCCGCCTTGCCGGAGACATAGGTCTCGTCACCATTGAGGTAGAACAGGTCGATGTCGTTGCTGCCCATAACGTCGCCGCTGCCGGCGATGATCGCCTCGCCCGGCAGACCGATAGCTGTCGCGACATCGACGAAGTCGAGTGTCGACCCCGCCGTCTCGTAGCCGTCAATGACGTTCTGCAGCAGGAACGGGTTCGAGTTCTGCAGAAAGGCTTCGCCGCGCTGGAAATTGCCGATGACATAGTCGAGCAGCGGCTTCCAGTCGTGCAGCCAGTCGATCGGATCGGCCTGCGTCGCCGCCTCGGCTATGATCTTCTCGAACGTGCCGCCGAGCTGGCGCAGATGATTGGTCGCCACGAACACATTGGCATCGGTGTCGTAGGCGAGATCGCTGAAATAGCTGGACAGCGGACCGCCCTGCACCGCGACCCGGACGGCGAGCTGCTTGTAGCCCTCCTCCATGCGCGTGATCGTCTCGATCAGCGTCGTGAGGGGTGCCGATTGCGGCGCCGGCCGCTGGTAGAAGACGGAGAGGTCGGTGCCGGTGTAGCGCTCGAAGAAGGCGAGATCCTCGCCCGGCACCCAGTCGAGCACCGTGCCCGGGGTAAGGCCGAGGTCGCCGGTCGCACCGTCCACGACTGGCCGAGGCGTGCCGCCGACCGATCCCGCCTGGTAGGTTATCAGGCCGCCATCGGTGCCCTTCAGATAGTACCCGCCCGAGACCGGATCGAGTTCATAGGCATCGCCTGTGCCGAACAGGGCATTGTAGAGGTCATGCCAGTCGCCGATCGCTGAATCCGTCGACTGGTCGGAATCATGGCTGTGCACGATCCTGGCGCCGCTGGCGAACTCGACCGTGGTCAGCGTGATCGTGCTGCCGTCCGTGTCGAGCACGGTCGATTGCGTGCCGCCCCAGACATAGTCGACGACCTGGCCGCCGACACGCACCACCAGAAGGTCGGGCAGATCCTCGAGGCCGGTGACGATGGCGCCGGCGTCGTCGCGCACGGGCGCCGCGTTGCCCCATATCTGGGCGATCGGGCGTACGGCAGCGACGAGCGCGTCGAGGTCATTGCTGTCGAAGGCCGCGAGCAGCCCCTCCAGGGTCGCCGCCCGGTCGTGCGCCGCCTGCTGCTGGAGCGGATCGGCAGGGTTCTGCATATAGCTGATCGCCGAGCGCAGATCGGTCAGCGTGCCGAAGCCTTTCAGGTTGGGCAGGGCCGCCGCCTCGGCGGTGACGGCGATGGGCGGACCGTCATAGCGCGTGTTCATGTCGTCGATGTTGAGCAGCACCTCGCCGACCGTTCCGGTCGAGCCGTCGGCCCTGGTGAAGGTCGAGGTTCCGATGACATGGTTGCCGTTGATGGTGTCGAGGATGACGGCCTCGCCATTCGGGCCGATCTCGACGGCGCCATTGCCGAGTGTGGGCAGAGTGAAGGAGACGATGCCGTGCTGGCCGACCGTCTTCAGTTCGGCCGCCTCCGAAATCATGTTGCCGTTGAAATCCTGCCAGACGAGCAGGCTGCCGAACGTGTCGGAGGCGTCGACGATGCCGTCGCCATTGAAATCGGCAAGGCCGTTGTCGGCGGCGTCGACGACGCCGTCATGATTGCCATCGAGCGCGGCCAGGATGCTGTAGCCATAGGTGTCGCCATAGCCGAACAGCTCGCCGCCGCCATCGATGACACCATTGCCGTTGATGTCGCGCGCCAGCATGCCGTCGTCGGGCTTCGCCCAGGCGGTGCGCTCGGAATAGAGGTCGAAGTCGACATCGAAACGCCCGGAGGTTCCGGTGCGCATCGTCAGCTCCAGCCCGTCGCCGTCGAGGTCAAGCACGAGCGGATCGGCGGTTTCGGGGCCGAATTGGCCCGAGCCTACGAGCGCGCGAAGCGCAAAGTCGACGACACCCCATAGGCCGATCTCGTTCGCCATCCTCGGGCGCAGGTCCATGAGCCGATGCACATCAAAAGTGATCTCGGCCAAGGCGATATCGCCGGGGCCGGTGCCAATGCCGGACTCCTGCCCCTTCACACGCTGCTGCCAACCCTCGATGTACATGTGGTTGTCGCGGCCGTCGGTTGAGATCATCCATGGATTGATGACCAGAAGGTCGCCATCCTGATTTATGCCATAAGCCACGCCATAGGCGCCGATGGCATAAGGCGATTCCCATGCCGCACTTTTGAAGCCGCCATAAAGGTTGAGCGTGCCGAAAAGCGTCAGCCGATCATTGGCGTCAAAGCCTTGTACGAGAACGCCGGGCTGCAGCCAGACCTTGTCCTGCCCACCACCGAGTTCGACGATCGAGCCGTATTCCACCCCGACCAGCACGTCATCATGATCGGTCAGGATGATCTTGTCGGCGCCCTTGATGCTCAGATTGTCGGCGCCGCCCAGGCCGGTGATCAGCCCGAGTTCCGTCGCCAGACCGCCAAGTTGCGATATGCCGCCGGTGAGCAGGCCCTGTTCGCGCTCTGTCGTCCAGCCCTTGTAGTAGACCAGCCCGTGGCCAACCTGAGAATAGTCGGCAATGTCGACATTATGAATGAAGGCGTCTTCGTCGAGCGTGTCGCCGGGCTTCAACTCCGACTGGACGCGGCGCGAGCTGCCCATGTCGATGATGATTTCGGCATTAAGGGACTGGTCGGTGACGCGGACGATATCGGCATTGTCGGACAGTTCGACGCGCTCGATTGAGATCAACGTATCCGTGCCCGACGTGCGATTGGTCTCGATATCGCGGACGACGATTTCGACGCCATGGCCGTCGCCAACATCAATGCTTTTCAGCTGCTCGACAATGAGACCAGATCGGCTCACCTGGCGCTCGATTGGAGAACTCTGGCCCGTCTCGGAGTCAACCTCAAACAATTCAGGCTCTTGAGCCCCGGACAAGTATTTGACGGTATCTGTTTCTCCATGCCCCAATTGCGTGAGCACCCATTCGATCCAGGGCGCGAGACGCTCCTGTCCACCGACATAGGTATCATTGTCGTCGCCACCATTTGGCAGAGCGGCATTTGCCATACCGGGAAGCGCAATAAACGTGTCGTTGCCAGCACCACCAACCAGCAGGTCCTTGCCGGCACCGCCGAGCATCGTATCGTCACCGGCGCCAGCCGCGATGAAGTCGTTTGCGTTCGACCCAGTTATTTGGTCAGCGCCGTCTCCAGAGATAAAGATAGAACTGCTATGCGGATCCGTGACTGGATCGCCATTCTGATCCGTGAGCTCCATGTCGGGAAGCCGAACGCTCTGCGGACCTTCATCAAGACTGAAATGCACGGCATTGAAACGATCAGTATAGTGAGGGGATTGCCCCTCGGTTGCATGAGCGGATCCCCACAGCCGTTCCATAAGAAGCTGCATTTCTTTCGAGTCGGTTTGCGCTCCTTCCGCTTGATTGGAACGGAAGAAATCGTCGAGAATTCCCTCCAGACCGAGCATTTGGCCGGTATATTCCGCATCTGAGCCATTTTCCCCCGAGCCAATCCCCCAGAACATACGGTCGAAGTTTACGGTCAGAATGCGATCGATGCCCGCATATCCGCTCTCACCAGGTTCACTGATATGCAGAATTCCGTCCCGAAGTTCTTCATGATCCGACAGTCCGATCTTCCGCAACCCCATCAGGGTTGAGAAATGCATGATAGCTTCGCTCAAGCCATCGGCAGCATGCGCAAGGGTGTTGGACGCCCCACCACTCGAAACAAGCCTCCCGAGTTCATCGGCATCATCGAACATAATGCGGATGGCAGCATCCCCGAAGGGCTTTCCTGCCGCTGCCATGCCTTCATCAAGCGCGGAATAGGCAATCACATAGCGCATGGCGCTATCCAGCGTGGCGTTGCCTTCTATATGTTTCAGTTCAGGAATTGATTTTGCAAATTCAGTATCGAACCACACTTTGAAAAGGCTGGGAGCGATGAATGCCCAGTCAGTATGTCCGGTTACAGTCGTACCGTTCTCTTCGTGCTCGTCCTCCTTCGCGAACAAAAGAATAGGTAAGAGCTGCTGTGAATGCATTGAAATTGGATCAAGCAGCCCAGAAATACCGAGATGGGTGTCAAGCACCTCCACAGGTTGAGAACCATAGATATAGCCGGCATTGGTGCCGATCAGCGCCCCATAGGCAGGCGACAAAGCCGAAAACAGCGCCGCCGAGATGAAGGGCTCGATCGCGCGGACACCAGTTAAGACTTCGCCTGCGACATTGTGCGAGGAAATGTTCCCAGCCGTGGGCCAGACATAATTTGCTGGAGGTACGCCATCGACCAGATAGGACGCTAGGTCAATGCCTGCTTGTGCCGCATCCCACCAGATGCTGAGCGCAGTGGCGGCAGCGCCATAGGGCATGTTGTCGAAAACCACAGCTTCATCACCGGAAAGTGACGCAATCAGGCCAGCAAGGCCGCCGCCGAGCGAATGGCCGGTCAATACTGCATTACCGCCCTCGGTAGACAGGGCATTCTGGCCTGTCACACTTTGATAGAAATCGAGCGCGAGTTGTCCCTGCGCGCCAGGCGCGTAGGTGGTCGGGCTAAGAATGCCTGCACCTACTGCCCAGCCGGAGAAAATATCGTTGGGGAAAAGACCACCGAAACTGTTGGTGCCTCTATAGGAGATGACCGTTGTGCCGGCCTCAATGCCGTCAACCCCTGATCCAACCTCATAGGCTATGGCGTAAAAACCAGAATCCTGCCACCGCTGATAATCGCTCGAAGTAACGCCAATAGCGTCCCGACTAAGTATTTCAGCGCCCCCCACGCTCGAGCCATCAATGAATATTCCAGCTTCATAGTCTCTATTATAGGAGTCCATCGCCAAAATTGATAGAAAAAGATCTTTGTTCATGCTCATTTGAAGAGCTCCGTACTGAAGTTTCCCGAGTTGACTCGCTGAATATCAGATTGATCTTTCAGAAATTTTGGCGGATTTGGCAACAACGTAGCCCTGGAACGCCCAACAGTCTCAAGCCAAGGAAGACGTTTCTCGATTGCCCCCTCAGTTGGCTTCTCGTCAGTCACCCCAAGCGTGATCAATTTTAAAGAAACGCCTGAGCCAAATACTGCCGCAAGGTCCTCTGGGTCCACCTTACGCAGAGTTGTTGGATCGCTGAGGTTTGTGAAAGTCACAAACAGGGGATAACGATCGCGAGGCACGTTCTTCGTGCCCCGGAAATGCATGATGGCAGGCAGAAGCCTCTCATAGTCGCCACGACCATAACCCAGATCATCATGAAGCGTGTATTGGGCAATGTATTTGGTTTCTTCGCCGATCAGAGCGAAGAGCTGGCCTCGTGTCCCAAGATCCACCACCGTCGCCTCACCTTTATAGCCCGACGGAGACACTCCAAGTGCGTTAGCTTCCTGCCACCAGACATGAGATACGGCCGAGCCTGAGACCACCTTGCCGTCGACCAGCACCTCGACAGTCAATTTCTGATTCCATTCCCACACGTCTGCAAACATCCCACACGAGGCAAGAAGGAATGCAGGGATGACAATGACGCCTCGCGTCAGCAGACGCGCAAGTCGCTGGCCAATGCTAGACAAAGGTTGGAATGCTCCAACCTTTCCCGCTTCAGCCCCCACAACCAGCTCAATGCCAAGCGTGACGCCCGACATCATTAAACCCTCGCCGCTTTCATGGGTGCGCGGTGATCACCGCCGCGTTACCCCCGCAGCGAATTTGGTAACATGGTCGTGATCGCCTGTTAAGACCTCGCGCAAACACAACTTAAGAAATTCTTGGTTTTTTCTATAAGTAAGTTCTAATTAAAACTTTCATCTACTGTACGTGTGCGGGCTGTGTCCGTTGGGAAGGCCATGCCGTCAACTCGGCCACACGTGAGTCACGGCCGAGCCGAAAACCACCTTGCCGTCGACCGGCACCTCGACCGTCAGCTTCTGAGTCCATGGAAGCAGCTTGCGCTTCGGTCGCCTCGACATCGGTGACGGTACCGAGCCCGGCGTATTCGAACTCGGCGTTTTTTGATCTGTTGTTCTACATCCGCGTTATCCGTGCCAGTTACAGCTTGGAAAAAGTCGGCAGCGAGAAAGGCCTGCTCTTGAAACGGCCTCCCCGCGCCGACGAGATAGCCGTTCCAGGCGTCGGCGACGAACTTTGACAAAGTATCGGCATTCGTCCCCCGATACGATATCACCGTCTCGCCGTTCCAGTCGTAGGCAGCCGCATAGAAACCAGCAGCTTGCCAGTCGCTATATTCACTTGGCGTGATTCTAATTTGCTCATGCTCTTTGACGATCGCCGTACCAATTCCAGAGCCACTCAGGTTTAAATTCGCGCCGTACTCACGATTGTAGGCATCCATTGACAAAATCGCCAAGAATAAGTCCCTTGACATCGTCATTTGCGCGGCCCTTTCAAATGTGGAAAATTGGACAGCAGTCCGCCAATCGCCTTGCGGCTTTCAAGAGGAAGAGAAGACCAGCCTGGGTTTTCCATAACATCGGGACTATTTAGCCAAGCCAATAGTCTTCCAATGCGGCCCTCGGTTACCTTTTCGTTGGTGATCTCAAGCGTAACACGCTTAAGCGCCACGCCTGCCCCGAAGCTCGCCGCGAGGTTGTCAGGATCAACCTTCTGAACGGTCCGAGGGTCGGCGGCATCGAGGAACGTAACGAGCAAGGGATATTCCTTGCGTGGCACATCGCGTGTCTCACGCAATGTTTCCAATTGAGCCGCCTTGTCCTTGGTGTCGGCAATCTCAGGAAGAAAGATCGTCAAAGCACGATCAAGCTCGTTCCCCAATAGCGCAAACAGATACTTTCCGGGAGCAACCTCAACGAATGCAGCCTCTCCAGTCGTCTTGCCGCCTATACCGCCGGCGCCTTCTCCGGGCAACCACTTGGGAGTCGTCCCGGCATTCACCGCAACTACGCTTCCGCCAGAGACGGTGCCTGTAGGCGTTTCGACCTCAAGGGTTAACTTCTGATGCCATTCCCAATTTTTGAAACCAAGCGCTTGCCAGCTGGCTGCTCCTATTGCCAACAGCGCTGCTGCAAGAATTGCCAATTTGGCGGCAGTCCTGGCCATCCCCAGGGGCCTATCCGTTTGAAGGACAGGAGCCAGACATCCCTCGTTTGCTGTCGGCACAAACAACCGGTAGCGCATGAATGTCCTGGCCTGGCCATACATGGATGCGTTTACCTGCATCCCCTGAGACTGGCCAGCCAAGCCTGACGCCCGACACCATCAAACCCTCGCCGCATTTCCGGGTACGCGGCGATCACCGTCGCGTTACCCTCGCAGCGAATTTGGTAACATGGCCGTGATCGGCTGTTAAGACCTCGCATAAAAACAACTTAAGAAATTCTTGGTTTTTTCTATAAGTAAGTTCTAATTAAAACTTTCATCTACTGTACGCGTATGGAATTCACGTGTTACGGCCAACGAATGAAATACTCTTCGGCGAGAACGAAGTTCGCGCCGAGGGATCCGCCTCGGCCAGCCTTCCGCGCGCATTCAAGGCATGACATTCCCGAAGTGATCTCATCCGCCAGCTTCCCCCGGCGGCTCGCCGTAAGCGCGACCACCGCAATCGACCTGCTTCCAGAGATCACGACGGCACGGGCGCACGCTTTTCACTGAGCTTTTCCAGTATTTCCTTGTCGACCAATTGCCGAACCATCGGATGGACGTGCACCGGTGCGCCCTTGGAGAGTTGGCCGAAATTGATCAGCACGCTGGTGGCGAGCGCGCGGTTGGCGGCAACGACGTCGAGCAGCCAGACGATGTCGCCGCTGTCCCAGTCATTGCCCTTGAGCCGGACCGGAAAATTGCCGGCGCGGGCCTGCTCCTCGATCCTGGCGCTGACTTCTTCCGAGACCTTCGCCCAGATCGCCAGGCCCACCATCGGCCCTTCCTCGCCGCTCGCCGACGGCTTGCCCGAGGCGATCGCGATGCGGTCGCGCAGCAGCGGCTCGAGCGCCAGCCATTCGAGATCCGAGATCGAGAGGTTGCGGTAGCGCGGCGTCGCCATCAACGCCATCGTCACCTGAGAAAACGCGGTGGCGAGCTTGCTGCGCATCTCGCGTAATTTCACCTGGGCCTCCTCGGACAACCGAGGCTGCGCCGGCTTCGTCCCGCCGGCGGCGGCATTCTCCCTGACCGATCCGCTCGCGCCGCCGTTCTGCTTCGTGACCTCACCATTGGTAGTTTTTTCGTTCGCCATCAAATCCTCGCCATGTCTGCAATTTTTCGAAGCGGTCATGGTTGCTGCAACACCCGCTCGGGTCAACAGCCAACGTCGTCTCATCAAGAAGGGGCGCAGGATGTGTGCCAGGCGAGGACCCGGAGCGATATATGCCAAAATGCGCCCGCGCCGAGCCTTCGACAGAACCTCTGCTCTCAAGATCAGTTCCAGGAGCAACAGATATCCGGCGCAGCCGCCCTCACCGTCTGCTTTCAGGCGGCAACAAAGCTTCGGCGACTTCCGAGATGACGCGGATCCGAGTTACGCTGACAGTGGCCCCTACCGAGAGCTTGATCGGACTTGCGCCTGACGACCACGACCGAGCTGCGGTCCTGTAAACCGAAGGTCGCGGGTTCGATTCCTGCCGGGGGCACCAGCATCAACGGAAAGCAGGCTTTTCAGCTTCCAGGCGGTGCCACAAAGCGCCCGCAGCCTTCACGCAAGCGTCTCGCGGATCGCGGCGGCCAGCCGGTCGACGCCCTCGATTGTCTGCGCGGCGTTGCAGGCCGCGTAGCCCAGAACGAGGCCCTGGGTGGGAGCGGTGTCCTGGAAGTATTTCGACAGCGGTGAGACGTTGATCGCCCGGCGCGCCGCTGCCTGGCTGACCTTGATGTCGTCTATGCCGGACCTGAGATAGCCCACCACCTGGATGCCCGCTTCCGCCGGGGACAATGTCATCTCTCGGCCCAGCCGTTCTTCCACGATCGTGCCAAAGAACTGGCGCCGCTGCGCATAGATGCGGCGCATGCGTTTGAGATGCCGGCTCATGTGCCCTTGCGTGATGAAATCGGCGAGCGCCGCCTGCAGCACCAGCGGCGCGAACTGGCCCGTGGTGGAAAGCGCGTTGGCGATGCGTTCGGCAAGGCCTGGCGGCAGCACCATGAAACCGAGGCGCAGCGCCGGGAACAGGAGCTTGGCGAAGGTACCGACATAGATGACGCGGCCCGAGCGATCCATGCTCTGGATCGCCGGCACCGGCCTGCCCTGGAAGCGGTATTCGCCGTCGAAATCGTCCTCGATCACCCAGCTGTTGCCGGTCTCGGCGATGTCGAGCAGGCGCAGCCGCTCTTCCATGCGCATGGTGATGCCGAGCGGATGCTGGCAGGCCGGCGTTACATAGATGAGTCGCGGTGCCGGATCTGGCGCATCGAGGCGCCAGCCGCGCTGCTGGTCGACCGGGATGGGTGCGATGCGGGCGCCGGCAACGGTGAAGGCTGCCTTGGCGCCGTAATAGCCGGGCTCCTCCA
Source organism: Mesorhizobium sp. (assembly GCF_017306585.1). GTDB lineage: Bacteria > Pseudomonadota > Alphaproteobacteria > Rhizobiales > Rhizobiaceae > Mesorhizobium. The sequence goes on from NZ_JAFKIC010000146.1 coordinate 40,691, forward strand.
TCCATACCGTGTCGCCGGGGTCGAGCAACAGGCGCGCCAGAAGATCGAAGGCGGCCTGCGCGCCAGTGGTGATGACGACCTGCTCCGGCCGGCAGCGCACGCCGCGCGCCGAGAAGAGATAGCC
>NZ_JAFKIC010000370.1 GCF_017306585.1 Mesorhizobium sp.
CCGCCTCGGCGATCTCGTGGCTGGGGCGCTCGTCGAGCTCGACATCGATGCCGGGGTGCGCGGCAAGGAAGGCCGGCAAGGTCTCGCGCAGGATTTCGCCCGTCGCCGCCGTGTTGGCCATCAGGCGGACGCGGGCGCGCAGGCCGCTGGCATAGGCGCCGAGATCGCCGGCCATCGCCTCGATCTGGTTCTGCACGGCGCGCGCATGATGGAGCAGCGCCTGCCCGGCGGCGGTCGGCGCGACGCCACGGCGGCGGCGCTCCAGAAGCGGCGCGCCGAGGCTCTCCTCCATGCCCTTGATGCGGGCGCTGGCCGAGGCCAAAGCAAGGCCGGCAAGTGCGGCGCCATGGGTGATGCTGCCGCGCTCGGCAACGAGCAGGAAGAGCCGGAGATCGGTGAGGTCGAAGCGCATCTTTTCTCCCGCAGCCTTCGGCCTGGACGAAGGCTGATGCCGCAACTTCCACATTGTGGGCTGTCCCCCGCATGCGTCAAATCATTTCCGATGGAGATGTGCGATGAGCGGAAGAACACCACACCGGCAGGGCTTGGGCATTCTTGAAAGCACGGCCGTCGTGCTGGCCGTGGCGGTCGCCTCGCTTGCCATGGCGCGGGCCTACACTGGTCCCAGGGAGCGCGAGCCGGCAATGGCTTACGGTCGCGAGGCCGCGCCTGAGCGGGCCGGCCCGGATGCGGCGGACATGCTGCTGCACGATTGAACATACGGGCTGCTGGAAGTCACTGATGCTGAGCACAGCCATCATCGCCTGGATCGGCGCGGTCTTCCTGGCCGCCGGCTTCGTCAAGGGTGTCGTCGGCATGGGGCTGCCGACCGTTGCAATGGGGCTGCTGGCGGTGACGATGCCGCCGGCGCAGGCCGCCGCGCTGCTCATCATCCCGTCCATGGTCACCAATCTCTGGCAGCTGTTCACCGGGCCGGCCTTCGGCGGGCTGTGCAGGCGCCTGTGGACGATGATGGCCGGCGTCATGGCCGGAACGATTGCCGGGGCCGGGCTGCTGACCGGAGCGCACACCGCGCTCGCCTCGGCGGGGCTCGGCGTGGCGCTGGCGGCTTATGCGCTTGTCGGCCTCGCCAGGGTCGGCTTTGCCACGCCGGCGCGGCACGAGGCGTGGGCCTCGCCGCTGGTCGGCGTCGTGACCGGGCTGGTGACCGGCGCCACCGGCGTCTTCGTCATTCCGGCGGTGCCTTACCTGCAATCGCTGCGGCTCGGCCGGGAAGACCTGATCCAGGCGCTCGGCCTTTCCTTCACCGTGTCGACGGTGGCGCTTGCCGTCGGGCTGTTCAGGACCGGCGCGCTCGGCTCGCCCGCCTCGCAGCTGTCGTCATCGCTGCTGGCGCTCGTGCCGGCGCTGGCCGGCATGTTCATCGGCCAGGCGCTGCGGCGCAGGATGAGCGTCGACACGTTCCGCACCGTGTTCCTGGCCGGCCTGCTGGCGCTGGGCTGCTATCTGGCGCTGGAAGCGGCGGTGTAGCCCGGTAAACGTCAGCCGGAGATCGCCCTGGCGCCGTCGATGAGCTGGCGGGCGATGACCGGGACCTGGTCGTGCGCGAGATCGGCGACGGGCACCACGATCACCAGACTGCCCAGGATGCGTTTTTCGGAGTTGAAGATCGGAGCGGCAATGCCTGCGTTGCGGCTGTCGACCTCGCCGGCGGAGAACGAATAGCCCTGCTGGCGTATCGCCTTGAGGGTCTTGCGGAAGCTCGCCCAGTCGTTGCCGAGGCCGGCGGCGGCGATCTCGGCGGCGTTGGACAGCATAAGGCTGCGCAAGCGGTGGTCGGGCAGGTGCGCCAGGATCGCCTTGCCCGCCGCCCCGCGCAGCAGCGGCATGGGGCGGCCGCGGTCGTAGCTGGTCAGCACCGTGCGGTCGGGCCAGGCCTGCGCGATGCAGACGACGTTCTTGCCGTAATAGGCGCAGACCATCAGATTGCCCTTCACGCGCGTGATCAGGTCGTCCATCACGTCGCCCGCGCGGTGCAGCAGCGGGTCGTTGAGGCGGATCTGGCGGTCGAGCTGAATGATGCGGGCGCCGAGCGTGAAGCCGCGCTGGATGTCGGGCGCGATCAGGCCGGCGGAACTCAGCGTCTTCAGGTAGCGGTAGGCGGTCGGCACCGAGCAGTTCAGCTCGGCCGCGACCTCTTCGGCGGTGAGCGTCGTGCGGTCGCCGTCAAACAGGTCGAAAATGGCGACCATGCGCGTCAGGCTGTCCATCCCTAGATCGAACTCCCGGCTGGCCGGCCGGCGGCTGAAGCGCCGCCCAAGCCCGCGACTTTCCCCAAAGTCTCAAATCAGTTGCGACAGTGTATGAAAGCACCGCCGCGAAGCGTCAACTTGCAAGGCCGTCCGGCCGCGATCGGGTTCAATGGATGTGCATGCCGCCATTGATGTCGAT
>NZ_JAFKIC010000147.1 GCF_017306585.1 Mesorhizobium sp.
CCCGCATGTCGACTTTGGCGATTGGCGAAACCCGAAGTCACGTCAAATCCCCCCCATTCAGGGGGAGATGTCCGGCAGCACACAGAGGGGGGCCTGGGCGCTCACGCTTGGCGCAGAAGCAATGCTCACAGCGCCTGCGTCGTATAATCCCCTTCGGCCTCGTAGAGTCCGTCCTCGATCTTGGTCTTGTGGACGACCTTGAGCTTGCCGCCCTCGACCTTGGAGATATTCTGGATGCCGAAGCACTGATGGATCTTGCCGTTGAAGGTCTTCGGTCCCTGCGGATGCTCCGGCCCTTCGGCGAATTCCTTCAGCGCCTCGGTCGCCTCGACCAGCTTGGCGCGGTCTTCGGGGCCCTTGTAGCCGGCGTCTTCCATCGCCTTCTTGACGACGTACAGCGTTTCCCAGCAGCCGAACATGTGCGCGGCGGTGGAGACATCCTTGGGGTCGCCGACGGCAGCGCCATTGTCGTCGATGCCGACGGCGGCGCGGTAGGCCTTCTGCGCGGCGGAATCGTCGGCCTGCGCATAGCGCGGCGAGCCTTCCCAGAAATGGCTGCCGTCGAGGAATTCGAGCCCCGGGCTGTTGATGTCGACGGCTTCCAGGGAATCGATGAAGCCGAACAGCTGCGGCCTCTGCGAGCCATAGAATTCACCGAGTTCCTTGACGAAGGTGAGCACGGCCGGCCCGACCATGACGTGGTAGATCACCTCGGTCTCGGCCGGGATCTGCGGGAAATATTTGGTGAAGGACGATTCCGTCGGCGGGATGGCGATCTGCGCGATGACGTCGGCGCCTTGCGCCTTCAGCGCCGGCGGCAGGTAGTCGCGATGGTCGTAGCCGAAGGCGAAATCCGGGAAGATCTGCGTCACCTTCTTGCCGGCATTGGCCGCGATCCACGGCGCCATCGACTGGATCTGGCTCTTCACATCGGTGATACCGGGCTGGAAGACGTAACGGTTCAACTTGGTCGAGGCGACGTGATGGCCCTCGCTGACGACGAAATAGGGCATCTTGGCCTCGCCGGCGGCGGGCGCGGAGCCGATGACGACATGCGAGAACAGCGTGCCGAAGACGATGTCGGTCTTGTGCTGGGTGGCGAACTTGCCGACCACCTCGGCGCCACGGCCAGGATCGGTGCCGTCATCCTCGATAATGACCTCGACCGGGCGGCCGTTGATGCCGCCGGCATCGTTGATCGCCTTGATCGCGGCGGCGGTGGTCTTCTCATACCAGCGGCCATAGGCGGCGCCGATGCCGGTGCGATGCGACTGGAAACCGATCTTGATCGGCGCCGAGCTCTGCGCCTGGGAGTAGCGGACGAAACCGGGCGCCATGGCTAAGCCGGCGCCGGCCGCCAGACCCTTCAGCGCCGTGCGGCGGCTAAGGCCTGACTTCGAGAGATTGAAGGTCTTGCTCTTGTCCATATGCCGTTCCCCTTGTTCAGCGTTAGGAGCGCGAAGTCCGCTCACGTCCGGAAGTCGAAAAATTGCATGTGTACAAACTAAATCACCAAAGTCCGGACACGGCAATGCCGGTTCCCTAAGGGAAATGACGTTTATTTTCCAGTGCAAACGGATCAACCGACGGTCGGTGTCGCCAGCAGCCACAGGCCGAAGACGGTATAGGCGATCATCAGCAGCGTGAGCGGAAACTGGCTGAGCGCGGCGCGGGCAGGTTGCGGGTGCAGGCGCCAGGCAAAGCCGTGCGCGACGAGCACCGCCAGCACATGGCCTGCTATGATGGCGCCGGCCTGGATATTCCACAGCCACCAGGCGGAGCTCGCACCGGCGACGATGCCGGCCTCGATCTGCATGTCGGCGGTGCCGAACAGGTTCCAGCCCAGCGCGAAGGGGTCGGACAGCGCGGCCAGTGCATATTGGCCGTCGACGAGCATCGCCGTCAGATAATGCGCGACATGATAGGCGAGCGCGATCGGCACGATCGACCACACCAGCAGTCCCGCCGCCTGACTGAAAGGCCGGTCGGCGCCGGCAAGGCGCTGTCCGAGCCGGACGGCAAGCAGGAACACCGCCGCCAGCAACACGAAGGTCAGGACAAGGCCGAAACTGCCGCTGCCGATCACTGCCGTGCGGCCGGGGAATTCGAGCGGATTGATGTTGAACAGGCCGAGCCAGAAGAAGGTTTTCGACAGTCCGTCAAAGGAGACGGACGAAAGGGCCAGCAGCAGGAAGGCGATGCCGCTGGAGGGCAGCGGTTCCGCCGTCAGCAGTTTTGCGCCCGGCCAGCACAGGTCGAGCCGGCCATCTTCGTCGCGTTCGATCGGCGCGAAGCGCGCCACCATGGAAAAGAAGACGCCGAGGAATTCGCCGCTCCGGCTCCACCTGTCATAGCCGAATGCGAGCATGGCCAGCAAGGTGAGCAGCCAGTAGAGGCCGGCGGCAAAGGCGAGCCGCGCCGGATCGTCGGGCGCCGGATCGATGAGCTCGAACCAGGCAAAGGCGAAGAACAGGGCAACGGCCGGCCAGCAGCCAAGCCATCGGGGAAGACGCCAGGCAGCGGCTTCATCGCTTCTGCCGGTCAGGCGCAACAGCAGCCGCCAAGGCCCGTACCAGGGGTTGAGCCATGACCAGAGATCGCCGAAGACACCTTGCAGCAGCGTGAGGCCCGCCCACAGCAGCGTCCAGATGACAAGCGGCAACGGGTTGGACAGCGGATCGCGGCTGCCGAAAAGGCCGGCGGCGATGAGGATTGCAAAGCCGGCAAAGGAGGCCAGGCTGACCAAAATGCGGGCGTTGTCAGTGAAGGTGAAAAGCCGCAGGCGACGGCACCAGAAACGGTCGAGGACGGTAGGCGGCAGCAGCGCCAGCACGAGGAAGCTGACGGCGACGGCGAAGGCGCCGCCGATCAGGTAGTAGCCGGTTGGCAGAAGCAGGACGTGGCCGCGGTCGGAGGCGTGGGCGAAGGCTGGTGTGGGGAAGCCGAGCAATAACGCGCCAAGCAAGAACGCCAATGACTGGCGGCAGCGTTCTAGGGCGCCCCCCTCTGTCCTGCCGGACATCTCCCCCACAAGGGGGGAGATCGGCAGTTGGTCTGATCGGCGCTTTTCTTGCGGCATTGAAGATTGGCGAAAGCGGAGATCACAGCCAATCTCCCCCCTTGTGGGGGGTGAGGAGTGGTCCGCGTAGCGGACGGAAAGCCAATTGCTTGGCTTTCCGAACAACGAACGCCCTGAGCGACAGCGAAGGGCCGGGTCCGGCAGGACAGAGGGGGGCGCCGTAGAACGCTGCCTATCCAAGAGCCCCGTCACCCCTCACACCTTGACCAGTTGCTCCACGCGATCCTTCGCCCCAAAAATCCTGAGATAGCGCTCGATCTCTTTCTCGTCGCCCGTCGCCTTGGCCGGGTTGTCGGAAAGCTTCACCGCCGGCCTGCCATTGGCCTCGGTCACCTTGCAGACCAGCGAAATGGCGTCCAGGCTGTTGGTTTCCGTCGGCGCGCAGCCTTCGAAGTCATTGGTCAGGTTGGTGCCCCAGCCGAAGGACATGCGCACCTTGCCCTTGAAGTGCCGGTAGGTCTCCTCGATCGTTTCGACCTCCAGCCCGTCGGAGAAGATCAGCAGTTTCTGCTTGGGGTCCTTGCCCTTCTCGCGCCACCAGGACAGGATTTTCTCACCGCCCTCGATCGGCGGCGCGCTGTCGGGGCGGAAGCCTGTCCAGTCGGCCACCCAGTCCGGCGCGTCGCGCAGGAAGGACGCGGTGCCGAAGGCATCGGGCAGCACGATCAGGAGGTTGCCGCCATAGTAGCGCTGCCAGTCCTGGAGCACCTTGTAAGGCGCCTGCTTCAACTCCTTCTCCGAATTGGCAAGCGCGGCGAACACCATCGGCAGTTCATGCGCGTTGGTGCCCAGCGCTTCGAGGTCGTTGTCCATCGCCAGAAGCACGTTGGACGTGCCGGTGAAGGCCTCGCCAATGCCTTCCTTCAAGGCTTCGACGCACCAGCGCTGCCACAGGAAGGAGTGGCGCCTGCGCGTGCCGAAATCGGAAATGCGGATGCCGGGCAGCGCCTTCAGCCGCTCCGTCTTGGCCCACATCTTGGCCTTGGCGCGGGCATAGAGCACATCGAGCGCGAACGGCCCGAAGGCCCGCATCGCCGCGCGCGACCGCAGTTCGTTGATGATGGCGAGCGCCGGGATTTCCCACAGCGTGGTGTACATCCATGGGCCGCTGAAGGAGAGCTCGTACTGGCCATCGCGCCTGGAAAGCTCGTAGTCCGGCAGCCGGAAGCCTTCCAGCCAGGCCAGGAACTCCGGCTCGAAAATCTGCTTGCGGCCGTAGAAATTGTTGCCGCCCAGCCAGATCATCTCCTTCTTGGAGAAGCGCAGCGTGCGGGCATGGTCGAGCTGTTCGCGCAGTTCGCCTTCATCGATCTCGTCGGCAAGCTTCACCGATGTGGTGCGGTTGATCAGCGAGAAGGTGGCGTCGACCTTGGGGTACATGCCCCAGATCATCTGCAGCATCAGAAGCTTGTAGAAATCCGTGTCGAGCAGGCTGCGCACGATCGGATCGAGCTTCCAGGTGTGGTTGTAGACGCGCCGCGCAATATCGGTCCTGGCCATGTCTCGTTTACCGCCTTCGCTGCCTGCCTGTCACAATCGCGACAGGCCTCATAGCATCGAATTGGCCAGAACGCTGCCCGCTTTCCGGCTGGCCCGACAAAAAGAAAACCCTGCGGCAACAGCCGCAGGGTTCCCTTTCATGACGTTCGGATCAATAGCAGTAGTAGGCGTATTCGCAGTAGCCGTTCCAGTAGCAGTAATACTGCCAGTAGCAGACCGCCTTGGAATTGGCCTTTGCCATGGTGCGGACGTCGCCGGCAACCTTGGTGATCAGTTCGTCACCCTGGGCAAGGCCTTCGGCCTTCTTCAGCACCGTCTCGATGTCGAAGCTGGCGCCCTTGTCGCCCTGCTGGCCGTCGGCCAGCACGCGGCCGGGAACACTGGCCACCATCTTCGCTGCCGTCACCAGGGCGAGAGCGTCGCCCTTGGCTTCGCCATAGCTTTCGAGCGCTCGCGCCGTCTGCAGGATCTGGCGGCCTTCGGCCTGCTGGGCAGCCGAGATGTCGGGTTTCTTGTCTTCCGCGAGCGAGGCGCCCGCAGTGAGGCTGGTGGCGGCCAGAAGGCCGGCAAGAAGCAGTTTCTTCATCATTGGTCAGTCCTCTGTTGTATCGGTTGCATTACCCCCACCGGTGGTTTCATCGTTGCCGCCGGCGCTTCCCCAATCCGATGCCGCCTCCCTTCGCAGCGAAATCAGTTGCGGACCTCACGGGCGCCGGCCATGCCGCCGCCTATTCCTTCCTGCCGAAAGGGCAGGCCTATTTGCCCATCACGGTCGTAAATGGCCGGATGTCGATCGACATCTCCTCATCGATGCGCGGTGATTTGCTCGCGGATGTCCGCGTCATGTCATTCAGGCCCGTCGAAACCAGATCCTGCAGGTCGGACAGGTCCGACGCCGTGGCATCGCCCACGGAAGCATCGCGCACACCTTCCTGCTCGAGGTTGTCAAAGACCGTATGCGCCTTGCCCAGCCCGGGTACGGCGATGAGAACCAGGCGCTGGTCGCTGGCCGCCGAACCGCGGTCGATCTGCGCGATATCCGCATTCTTGTCTTCACCGGGGGCGATCCGGTTGATCGTGCCCTGGGCCGGCCACAGCGTGGTGATCGAAAAATCCTGACCGATCAGAAGCACGGTCACGTCGGCGGGCTTGGAGCCGCCATTGTGCATTTTGACCGATATGATGTCGCAGTCGCCGAGATGCGGCGCCGGTCCTGCCTCGGCCGGCGGCTCATAATCGGCTCGGTCGTCGGAACACGTCTTGGCGGCCACGGCCTGCGGCTTTGCCCTGGCAACCAGCATCTGCGTTTCCAGCCCGATCGCCTGTCCAGCCGCGCTGCCCGCCAGGCGCTGCAGCGCCAGCGCGCGCGCCATCCGGTTGATGGCCGCTGCCACCGTGGAAGCAGCGGCGGAAGGGTTGTCGGGCAGGGTTAGGCGTGGCGACGAGCCCGGTCCGTTCTGGTCGACATGACCACCCGTGGCGGAAAAGGCCAGCTTGCCGTCGACGAGCGCCACCGCGATATCGTAGCCGCTCGACCTCAGCGATATGCGCTTGGACAATGCATCGGACGTCAACGCCGCGCGCAGCGCGCCGATCGCCGGCGCGTAGTCCCTGCCGTCCGCCGGGTTCAGCCTTACCGGTTTGGACAGGGTCACGGAAAAATCGACGCCGGGTTCGACGACGCGTGCGAAGCGCCCTTTCTTGAAGGCGGCCTCATCCGGCATGGCGGGGCAGGCCCCGTCCTTGAGGGCAACCGGACAGGGCCACGCGATCTGCGTCACCACGCTTCTGGTCGCGCCGGCGCTTTCGATGACGCCATGGGCTACCGCGTCCGCATCCGGCGCGGCAGGATCGGTATAGAGCGACAGGATCGTGCCGTCGTTGAGGCCGGCAAGCTGGCCGGCCTGGAGATCTCCGGCATAGATCGGCCATTGCCTGACGACGGGTGCCGTGCCCAGCCTGAGCACCGGATCGTCGATCAGCGTGCCCTCCAGGTCCGGCGTCTGCGTTGCCATCAGCGTGTTGCGCTTGATGTCGGCGACCACGGCCTGATGCAGTGTCCGGTATGTCAGGTTTGGCGTCTGGTTTAGCCGGCTCAGCATTGTGTAGGTGAACACGCCGTAGCTTTCGCCGTCAGCCGCTCCCTTCGGCGTCTTCTCCAGCGCAACCTCGGTGGTCTGCGCGGCGTAAAAGAACGCGGCGCGCCCTCGCCCCTTGGGCGGTGGCTTTTGCTCGAGCGCGATGGACCGTTCCGACGACACCTTGTCGGGAGGCTCGCCAAGGTCGGCCGGGTCGACGCCCCGGCCTCGGGCGTCGTCGCCGAAGACATCGCGAAAGCCGCTGGCGGAGTGGCACGCGTCGATGACGCCGAAGAAATCGGCGCCCTTGTCGAGTATGCGCTGAACCCGCTGCCCCAGCTCGTCATCGACGATGGCGCGGTCGACGCTTTCGCCGTTCCATCGGCCGATGTCGTAGGGAAGGAAGATCTGGTCGAGACCGCCTTCCTCGTCGCCATTGAGGTCCGGCTGTTGCGAGCCGTGTCCCGAAAAATAGAAGACAATGAGATCGCCTTCGCGAGCCGTGTCCGCGAGATGATCCAGCCCCGCCAGGATCGCCTCTCTGGTTCCCGGTCCTGGCGCCGCTATGCCGGCGGCGAGTCCATTGACGCCATCGGCAAGCACAGTGACATCCGCCGCCGGGACCCCAAGACGAACGAATGTGTTGGCCACCTCGCGCGCATCGTTCTTTGGTCCGACAAGGTGAATGGCTTCAGGGAGACTTGGATAGCCGGACACGCCGACGACAAGCGCCCTTGTCTCGGCATGCACCAGCGTACAGCCGAGCAGAAACACGCCGGCAAAGACACACAGCCGCCCCAAGCGCACAATCATGCCGCTCGCCCACCGCTATTTTAGCCCCGGCTCATAATCACAAACCGCGGCAGCCCATGTCCAGTTAAATCGTCAAGTTTGTCCGCCTGATGACCGTTTAAGGGCACCAGTACCGGCTTTTCATCCCGACAAGATGGATTTGCCTTGCGGTGTATCGCGTTTCGCAGCCCATCGGCCGTCAGGGAGTGCCCCTGGCGCCGACAACTCTCAACTTCGGACGTTTGCGGCGGCTCACCGCCCTCCCGCCCGCCGGCGCGTGGGCCCGCCCGTCGTCCTGCTCCTTCTCGGCAAAGAGCCAGTCGATGAACACCTGGACGATCGGCGCCGTCCGCATTTCGTTGCGACAGACGACATAGAAATCATCGACCGCCGGCACCGAGAGGCTGAACGGCGCCACCAGCATGCCCCGGGCCAGCAGCGCACTTGCCGTCACGGAGTCGCCAAGCGCCACGCCATGGCCGTGCACCGCGGCCTCGACGGCCATGCGGGCGTCGCCGAGATGATGGCGCCGCCCCCGTTCGAGATCCAGCGCATCGGCTGCCGCCAGCCATGTGTGCCATTCGCGGCCGTCGTCGCCATGCAGGAAGACATGGTCGGCGAGATCCCTGACGCTGCGGACCGGACGGTTGTTGATCAGGGTCGGGCTGACCACGGGAAACAGTTCCAGGCCCGACCATTTGCGCATCCAGCAATCGGTCCAGCCGCCATTGCCATAATGCACGCAGACATCGATCTGCGGCGCCCTGATATCCCGGGGGTCGTTGGAGGGGATCAGCGTCAGCTGGATGTCGGGATATTGCGCGGTGAAGCTGCCGAGCCGCGGCGTCATCCACAAGAGCAGCAGCGCCGGCACGCAGGACACAGAAAGCGCGCCGCTGCTTGCCGGTCGCGTCAGCCGCTGGGTGGCGGCGGCGATGCCGTCGAAGGCGGTCGAAACCGCCGGCAGAAGCTCCGCTCCATGCGGCGTCAGCTTGACCCGCTGGCCCGATCGTTCGAACAGCTTGACGCCGAGCGATTGCTCCAGTGCCTTGATCTGGTGGCTGACGGCGCCATGCGTGACATTCAGTTCGCTCGCCGCCTTGGTCAGCGACCCATGGCGCGCCGTTGCCTCGAAGGCGCGCAGCGGATTCAGGGGTGGCAGGCGCTTGGCCATTCGGTTCTCGATAGTTTGTGAGTTTTTCTCACAGAAAACACCCTAACAATATCAATTGCTTTTTCAATGGGACTGCCGGACACTTTGGTCCAGAGCAGCATCAAGACATGAAATCTGCAGGCAGCCAGCGGGCAAGCGACCGGCGGGTCAGAGCCCGGTTCGATTGACTTGACCGGTGGCAAGACAGCGTAAATCGAGGAGGAACGGATATGGGTTACAACACCGACAAGCTCGACGCGTTGCGTCGCAAATATGGCGAGAGCCATGGCGGCGAGATGTTCGACCCGAAGTTCCGCAAGGTCGCCGACAAGATCTTCTCCAAGAGCGGCACGCGGCTGGCGCCCTATGCCGGCATCCCGACCTTCCTCGCCGCTCCCTATCGCGAAGTCTCGGCTGAAAACCCCGATTTCGGCGACCTGCAGGTCGCCATGATCGGCGTGCCGATGGACCTCGGCGTCACCAACCGGCCCGGCTCGCGCTTCGGGCCGCGCGCATTGCGCGCCATCGAGCGCATCGGCCCCTACAATCACGTCCTGGAATGCGCGCCGACGCATGAGCTCAGGGTCGCCGACATCGGTGACACGCCTTTCCGCAGCCGCTATCGGCTGGAGACCAGCCATGAGGACATCGAGCGCCGCACCAACCAGATCGTCGACGCCGGCGTGCTTCCTCTCTCTGTCGGCGGCGACCATTCGATCAGCCATCCGATCCTGAAGGCGGTCGGCAAGAAGGCGCCGGTCGGGCTCATCCACATCGACGCCCATTGTGACACCAGCGGCCTGTTCGACATGACCAAGTTCCACCATGGCGGACCCTTCCGCAACGCGGTGCTGGACGGCGTGCTCGATCCGACGCGCACCATCCAGATCGGCATCCGGGGCTCGGCCGAATATCTGTGGGAGTTCACCTACGAGTCCGGGATGACCGTCGTTCACGCCGAGGAGGTGACCGGGTTGGGCATTCCCGCCATCATCGAGAAGGCGCGCAAGATCGTCGGCGACGGCCCAACCTATGTCTCCTTCGACATCGACAGCGTCGATCCGGCCTTCGCGCCGGGCACCGGCACGCCGGAGGTCGGCGGGCTGACGACGCGCGAGGTGCTCGAACTGCTGCGCGGTCTCAAGGGCCTCAACATCGTCGGCGGCGACGTCGTCGAGGTGGCGCCGCAATACGACTCCACCACCAACACGGCGCATGCCGGCGCCCAGGTGCTGTTCGAGATATTGAGCCTGATGGTGTTCAGCCCTGCAATCACAAGCAAGGGCGGCTGATCTTCAAAAGCAGAGGCGGCCGCCGCGCTGGAGCCGGCGGCCGACCCGGACAACCAAAAGCTTCCAGAAGGGGAATGAAAATGACGATCCGCATGACGCTGAAATCATCCATCGCCGCCATTCTGGTGCTGGGCGCCGGTCTCGGCCTTGCCACGCAGGCGGCCAGCGCCGACGCACTGGCCGACATCACCAAGGCCGGCACCATCAATGTCGGCGTTTTCGCCGACTTCCCGCCCTTCTCGTCGGCCAGCGCCGACATGAGCCTCAAGGGCTATGACATGGACGTCGCGCAATACATAGCCGACACGCTCAAGGTGAAGCTCAATCCGGTCGCCGTCACCGGCCAGAACCGCATCCCCTACCTCAACGATCATCGCGTCGACATCTTGATGAGCGTCGGCTACTCGAAGGAGCGCGAGCAGGTCATCGACTTCGCCGCCGCCTATGCGCCTTACTACATCGCCGTGATCGGTCCCGCCGCGATGAGCGTGAAGGGCAAGGAAGACCTCGCCGACAAGTCGATCGCCGTCAATCGCGGTACGCTGGAGGACACCTCGCTGACCGAGGCCGCGCCCGCCTCGGCCGACATCAAGCGCTTCGACAACTACAACGCCGTCATCCAGGCCTTCATCTCTGGCCAGACGCAACTGATGGTGGTCGGCAACGATGTCGGCGCGCAGGTGCTGGCCAAGCAGGACGCGTTGAAGCCGGAGCAGAAGTTCCAGCTTCTGACCTCGCCCTCCCATATCGGCCTCAACAAGAATGAGGACGCCTTGAAGAAGGCGGTCAACGACGCCGTCGCCAAGATGCTTGCCGAGGGCAAGCTGGACGAGAGCTCGAAGGCCTGGCTGAAGACGCCGCTGAACCCCGACAACCTCAAGGACTGAATTCCCATGGCTTTCGGCTGGCTTCCGGGGGCCTTGGGCGACATCGCGCACGGCGCGGCGACGACGATCCTTTTGATCGCCGTCACCACGCTGGCAGGAACGCTGCTCAGCATGCTGGGCGCGGCGGGGCGGCGCAGCGGTCCCGCGCTGCTGAAGCAGGCGATCGCCTGGTATGTCGAGGTGATGCGCAACACGCCGTTCCTGGTTCAGCTGTTCTTCATCTTCTTCGGACTGCCCAGCCTCGGCATCCGGCTCGACCCGATCCTGGCCGCCATGCTGGCCATGACGCTCAACAGGGCAGCCTACACGATCGAGATCGTCGGCGCCGGTCTCGACGCGGTGCCCGGCGGGCAGACCGAGGCGGCGCTGGCGCTTGGGCTCAGGCCCCGCCAGGTGTTCGTCAAGATCGTGCTGCCGCAGGCGCTCAAGGTGATCTATCCCGCGCTCACCAGCCAGATCGTCATCATGATGCTGGAATCGGCCGTGGTGTCGCAGATCGCAGTGCGCGAGCTGACCTATGAGGCTGATATGCTGCAGGCGCGCACCTTCCGCTCCTTCGAGACCTATTTCGTGATCACGCTGGTCTACCTCGCTTTGTCGATGGCTTTGCGCCGGCTTCTTGTCGCGGGCGGGCGCCGAGCGCTGGGAGCCGGCGTGTCATGATCGAGTTCACCCTCTGGGACATCGTCCGCAATCTTCTGTTGGCCACGCGCTGGACAGTGCTGTTGTCGCTGGCCGCCTTCGTCGGCGGCGCCCTTGTCGGCATGGTCGTCCTGTTCTTCAGGATATCCAAGAAGACATGGAGCCGGCGCCTCGCCTCCGGCTACATCGCCCTGTTCCAGGGAACGCCGCTGCTGATGCAGCTTTTCCTGATGTTCTTCGGCCTGCCGATGCTGGGTCTGCGCATCGAGCCATGGACGGCGGCCGTGCTCGGCCTCACCTTTTTCGCCAGCGCCTATCTCGCCGAGATCTGGCGCTCCGGCGTCGATGCGCTGCCGCTCGGCCAATGGGATGCCGGCGCCAGCCTCGGCCTGCACTATCTGCAGGAGTTGCGGCTGATCATCCTGCCGCAGGCCTTCTCCATCACCCGCGCGCCGACGGTCGGCTTTCTGGTGCAGCTGATCAAGTCGACGGCGCTGACCTCAATCATCGGCTTCGAGGAACTGGTGCGGACCTCCAATGCCATCAACAACGCCACCTTCGAACCGTTCAAGGTCTATGGGCTGGTAGCGCTGATCTTCTTCCTCATGTGCTTTCCCCTTACGCAATATGCGCGGCGGTTGGAACGGCGGGGGCCAGGGCGCTAGAAGCCGCGCGATCCCGAAGAAGCCTCCAGCGCGGTATCCGCGCCACACAACCGTGATTTGCAGCGGGCCGGCCTGCGCTACACTGTATGCATCCCGGTTTCGAGGAGAGGGTGCTGGCGATGCGGACGAAATATCTTCCCGCTCTAGCCGGTTTGGCCATCTTGTGGACGGCCTCGTCGAGTGTCGCCGCCGCGCAGACACCTGACCGCATCATTATCCCGGCGGACGGCAAGAACGAACCGGCGGCGCTGGATGCTATGGTCTTCAAGCCGCAAGGGCAGGGGCCGTTTCCGGCGATCGTTGCCATGCATGGCTGCAGCGGCCTGTGGAGCGCGAAAGACAAGACGCAACTCAGCCCGCGCCATGCCGACTGGGGCGAGCGGCTCGCGGCGCTCGGCTATGTCGTGATCTTTCCCGACAGCTATGGCTCGCGCGGGCTAGGCCCGCAGTGCCGGAACGACGACCGTCAGGTCGAGCCCTATCGCGAGCGGGTGGAGGATGCCAATGCCGCCCGCCGCTACCTCCAGACTTTGCCCTATGTGAAGCCGGATGCCGTCGCTCTGCTCGGCTGGTCGAACGGTGGCTCGACCGTTCTCTACACGGTCCGCCCAAAGGATACGCCGAAGCCGGAGTCGCCGGATTTTCACGCGGCTGTCGCTTTCTATCCCGGCTGCAGCGCCCTGGCCGACAAGAGTGATTGGGCGACGCGTATGCCGCTTCTCATCCTGATGGGCGATGCCGACGACTGGACCCCGGCCAAGCCGTGCAAAACACTCGCGGCCGCCAGTCCCGACAGCGTGAAGCTCATCCTCTACCCCGGCGCCTATCATGATTTCGACAATGAAGCGCAGCCGCTTCATGAACTCCACGGTCTGGCCTTCACCGCCAATGGCGACGGTGTCGCGCATACGGGACTGAACCCGGCCGCCCGTGCGGCGGCGCTCAGGGACGTGCCCGATTTCCTCGCTGTGCTGAAGCAGTAGTGCTTGGATGGATGGCCGCAACAAGGCGGCCATCCTGCCTCAATGCCCGAACGCCAGCGACGGCGCGATGCGGTCGCGCCGCAGCCAGCGTGCCAGAAGCAGGGCCGCCACGACAGCCAGACCTGATGCCAGGCCCATCCATATGCCGACGCCGTGCAGGCTGAAATGGAAGGCGAGCAGCACGCCGAGCGGCAGGCCGATGCCCCAATAGCCGATCGCGGCATAGATCATCGGCACCTTGGTGTCGTGCAGGCCGCGCAGCATGCCCGCCGTAACCGCCTGGGCGCCGTCGAAGATCTGGAAAAGTGCTGCAAAGACCAGGAACGAAACGGTCAGCGTGATGACCCTGGCGTTGGCGGGATTGCCGACGTCGATGAAGGCGCTGATCAAAAGATGCGGCCACAGTATCATCACCAGCCCCATCAGCG
Organism: Mesorhizobium sp.; assembly: GCF_017306585.1. Classification (GTDB taxonomy): domain Bacteria; phylum Pseudomonadota; class Alphaproteobacteria; order Rhizobiales; family Rhizobiaceae; genus Mesorhizobium. The sequence goes on from NZ_JAFKIC010000147.1 coordinate 13,500, forward strand.
CCATGAACGAGACGCCAATGACGAACGCCGTCCAGCCGGCGCGCGATACGCCTTCAGGATTGCCGGCGCCATGCGCCAGCCCGACACGCACCGTCACCGCCTGGTTGAGGCCGAGCGGCACCATGAACGAGATCGAAGCGATCTGCATGGCGATGGCGTGCGCGGCCAGAGAATCCGCATCGATCAGCCCCATAAGCAGCGCCGCCGCGTTGAAGATCGTCACCTCGAAGGCGAGGATGCCGGCGATCGGCAAGCCGAGCTTGAGCAGGCCCTTGAAGCGCGGCCAGTCGGACCGCCAGAAGCGGCCGAACAGACGGTAGCGCCGGAACTTCTTTTCCCACATCACCACGACGGCCATGCCGGCGAACATCAGCGTGCTGGACAGCGACGTGGCCAGGCCTGAGCCGGCTATGCCCATGGTGGGGAAGCCGAGATTGCCGAACATGAAAACCCAGTTGAACAGCACGTTGCAGGCGACGGCGACGAAGACGATGATCAGCGCCCAGCCCGGCCGCTCCAGCGCCGAGATGAACGAGCGCAGCACGATATAGCCGTAGAAGGGCAGCACCGCCCATTCGAGCCAGCGCAGATAGATGCCCGCGGTATGGGCGAGCGCCGGTTCCTGGCCCATCGCCAGCAGGATTTCCTCGCCGTGCCAAAGCGCGATCCAGATCGGAATGCTGATGAGGATCGCCAGCCACAGGCCCTGCCGCACGGTGCGGCGCAGGTCGCGCACCGAATGCCGATTGCGGCCAAGCTCGGTGGCGATCATCGGCGAGGTCGCCAGCATCAGGCCGAGACCGAAGATCAGCGGCATGAAATAGAGGTTTGCGCCAAGCGCTCCAGCCGCCAGCGTGTCGGCCCCAAGACGCCCCATCATCATGACGTCGGTGGCCGTCATCGCGGTCTGGCCGAGATTGGTCAGCACCATCGGCCAGGCAAGCGCCAGTGTCGCCCTGATTTCCTGACGCCAAAGATTTGCCGGCGCGCGCGCGCCGGTTTCGATCGCAGACATTGCTCCGCTCTTTCAGAACACGGCGCGTCGGGAAAAGCCCGGAAGCCGTACAACAAACGGCACGAAATGGCGCCGTTTGCGCCGTCTATTGAACGAAATGCGACACAATGGCAAGGGAGGAGGCGCGGGCAGCCATTGAGCCAGCGAGCCTGCCGCAGGCTCGGCGTTCCCTTGGCGTCCCTGCTTTGCTACGATTTTTGCCGGATCTGCAAATCCGGCAGGATGTGTCGGGAGGTGAAGATTTGCCGTTCAGGCGCAGAAAGAACACCGCCGCCATCCCGCGCACCGCGCCGGCCTTCGAGCATATCGTCACCGAGGCCAGCGACAGTTTCCTGTGGCGGCTGGACGACTATCCCTGGGAGCGCAATGTCTGGAACTTCCATCCGGAATACGAAATCCACCTCCTGCGCAAATCCTCCGGCGTCGTGCTGGTCGGCGACCACATCGGCGAATTCGGTCCGGGCTACCTGACCATCGTCGGCGGGGGCCTGCCGCACGACTGGGTGACCGCGGTGCAGCCTGGAGAGCTGATCGAGGGCCGCGACATCGTCCTCCAGTTCGATCCCGAGCGCCTGCGCGGATCGGCGGGCCTGCTGCCGGAACTGCGTGAGCTGGAGCCGTTCCTCGAACGGTCGCTGCGCGGCATCGTCTTCCACGGCAGGACCGCGCTGGACGGCGCCGACCTGATGGAGCGGATGGGCGAGGTGCGCGGTCTGGCCCGGCTGCAGCTGTTCCTGCGCCTTCTCGACCTGCTGGCCGGCACCGATGAATACGAGCTCCTGTCGTCGCCGGATTTCTCGCCAGCCCTCGATGCCGCCTCGCTGGACATCATCCAGCGCACGCTGATCTATCTGTTCCAGCATTTCGCCGAGGACCTGAAATTGCCCGAACTGGCGGAACAGGCAGGCATGAGCGAAAGCACATTCTCGCGGTTTTTCCAGAAGAACACCGGCAACGCCTTCAGCGACCATCTCGCCAAGCTCCGGCTCTGGCAGGCCTGCAAGCTGCTGGCCGACACCGATATCCCGATCACCGACATCTGTTTCCAGGTCGGTTACATGAACATTTCCAACTTCAACCGCGCCTTCCTGCGCAGGCATCGGATGACACCTTCGTCCTATCGCCGGCTGTCGCGGCAACGGCTGACATTGCGCGCCTGAGCAGCCTGCCCATGAGGCTTACCGACGGCGCCGGTACTCATGTGACGAGCAGAGTCGATCAGCCAGCCTTTTTGCGCCGCACAATGCATAAAAGTACAGGTCTGCTGCAAGGGCGCTTCTAGCCGGGGCCACTGCAACGCCGCATTTTGGCGTCGGGTGGCATGTCGCTCGGGCGACGGTGAGGATCGCGCAACCCGGGGACAGCCACTTCCCGCGAAGTGTTCTGGAGGAGAAAAATCATGAAACCAAATAGGCTCGCTGCGAGTTTGGGCGCAGCTTTCGTGCTTACCGCTTCCGTTTCAACCATGGCCCTGGCGCAGGCGCCGGTCTGCTCGGCGCCGGTCAAGGTGCTGGCGCAGCCGCGCGACGGCTTGACGCTGCTGGAAGACTCCAAGGACGAGTTCAAGAAACTCTCCGGCGCCGGCTTCCAGATCGATTATCTCAACGAGAATGACCGCCGGGCAAAGTCGCGCGCCGATGCGTCCACCGTCGGCAATTACAACGTCTACTATGTCGACGAAGCCAATGTCGCGCTGTTCGCCTCGTCGAAATGGATCGTTCCGCTCGCCGATTATTATCCGGCTGACTATGACTACGCCGACTTCGACCCCGGCCGCCAGAAGGTCGCCACCTATGACGGCAAGGTCTGGTTCGCGCCGCTCACCGGCGGCGGCGACCTCATGGTCTACCGCAAGGACGTGCTGGAGGCCGCCGGCATCCAGCCGCCCAAGACGCTGGACGACCTCATCGCCGACGTGCCGAAGCTGACCAATGCCGACAAGGGCATGTACGGCATCGCGCTACGCGGCGCGCGCGGTTCGGGCGCCAATGTCTGGCGCTGGATGCCCTTCTTCAAGGCCTATGGCGGCAAGTGGTTCGACGGCGACAAGCCGGCCTTCAATTCCGAGGCCGCCGTCAAGGCGACGGAAACCTACCTCAAGCTGTTCAAGGATTCGGCGCCCGGCACACAGACCGGCAGCTGGGATGAATCGACCGGCGCCTTCCTGTCCGGTCAGGTCGCCATCCTTGTCGAATCGACACCGCTGTCGGGCATGGCGGTCGATCCCAAGACCTCGCAGGTGGTCGGCAAGATCGGCTTCCTGCCGCCGCCCTCGCCGCTGCCGGGCGGCGGTTACGGCCACGGCCTCGCCATCGCGGCCAAGGCCAATGCCGACGACGCTTCGAAGAAGTGCGCGGGTCTGTTCATCGCCTGGGCGACGTCGAAGGAAAACGAGAAGCGTCGGCTCGACGCGCATCAGTTCGGCGAGCTGAACCGCACCAGCATCCTGTCCAGCAAGGAATTCGCCGACATCTACGGCGCCGACCTCGGCCAGGCGCTCGCAGAGACCGGCAAGGTCACGGCGGTCAACTTCTGGCAGGACCCGCGCTGGCCCGATCTTGGCGACCGCTGGGGCATCATCCTGGAAGAGCTGGTCACGGGAACGCGCACCGACATCAAGGGCGGCCTCAACGAGCTCGAGGCCTACGCCAACGACCTGGTGAAGAAGAAGTAATCCTCCCGCCCGCGGCGCGCGGGCCACGGCATTCCAGTGAATGCCGGGACCTGTGCGCCGCGGGATTTTTAGCACGGGCCACAGGCTTTCGAGAGAGGGCCGCGTGGCCAGGCATCCCTGATAAAAGCGAGTTTAGGCAATGCGCCGGCGCTCATCCCTGCCCGTCACTTTCGTCGTTCCCACGCTCGCCATTCTGCTGGTGCTGTCGATGGTGCCGACGCTCTACGCCATCGTCATCGCCCTGCAGAACCGTGAGTTGAGTTCGGCGGGCTATTCCTGGGTCTGGTTCGCGAATTTCGTCGATCTCTTCCTCGACCGCCGGTTTCTCAACGCGGTCTGGGTCTCGGTCAAATGGGAGATCGTCACTGTCGTCGCGACCATGGTCGTGGCGATCGGGCTCGGCGTGCTGATGTTCGAGGTCGCCTCGCCGCGCCTGCGCAATCTCTATTGCCTGCTGTTCATCATTCCGGTGCTTTTGCCGCGCGTCTCGGCGGCCTTCGTCTGGAAGTTCGCCTATCATCCGCTCTACGGCATCGCCACCTATCCCTATCGCCTGTTGACCGGCGGGCTCATCTTCGACCCGCTGTCGAAGCCCGGATCGGCTCTGTTCGCCGTCGCCTCGGTCGACGTCTGGCAATGGGGCCTGTTCTTCGCCGTCATCGTGCTGAAGCTGCTCGAAACCTTGCCCCCGCAGCCGATCGAAGCGGCGCGGCTCGACCATGCCAGGCGCTGGCAGATCCATGCCTATGTCACCTTGCCGATGCTGAAGGCGCCGCTGATCAGCCTGATGTTCGTCAAGATGATCGAGTCGCTGCGCTCTTTCGACCTGATCTACGTCATGACGCGCGGCGGCCCGGGCGTGGCGACGGAGACGCTCGACATGTACGCTTTCTCGCAAGGCTTCATCGAATCCGGCAAGGTCTCCTACGCCTCGGCCATGGCCGTGCTGATGATGATCGCCACCGTCATCACCTTCACCATGCTGTGGAAGCGGGTGCAGGCATGAGAACCGGCAGGCTGATCGGCCAGGCCGTCCTGGCAGTCGCGGGCTTCGTGGCGGTGTTTCCGCTGCTGTGGACGGCGCTCAACTCGCTGAAGAACAATGTCGATATCATCACCCGCGTGCCGCGCGTGGTGTTCACGCCCACGCTTGCCAACATCAGCTATATTCTCGGCCGCGACAGCGTGCTGACCGGCCTCTACAATTCCGTCGTCGCCTGCGGTTGCGCGGTGCTGATCGGCGTTGTGCTCGGCCTGCCCGCCGCCTACGCCGTGGCGCGCTATCCCAACCGCTGGGCCGGCGACATCCAGTTCTTCGTGCTGTCGCTGCGCTTCCTGCCGCCGGTGGCGGTGGCCATCCCGCTGATGGTGATCTGGTTGCAGATCGGTCTCTACGACACTTTGCCGGCGTTGATCGTCACCTACTCGCTGCTCACCATCTCGGTGATCATGTGGCTGGCGATACCTGCCTTCCAGGCCGTTCCCAAGGAGATCGAGGAAGCCGCCTTCGTCGACGGCTATGGCGCCTATTCAGTGTTCTGGCGCATCGCCTTGCCGGTCGCGGCGCGCTCGCTGGCTGGTGCGGTCGCCTTCAGCTTCGTGCTGGTCTGGAACGAGTTCCTCATCGCGCTGATGCTGTCGAGCTCCAACGCCAAGACCTTGCCGATCGTTGCTTCCGAACTCTCCCAGCAAGGCATGAATGTGCCGTGGGGCATCCTCAACGCCTCGGTCGTGCTGCTGTCGCTGCCGCCGCTGCTGTTCCTCGGCGTGCTCAGCGGCTTCCTGAATTCCGTGTTCCGGCAAAAAAAGACTTGATGCGAGGATTGGCCGATGCAGGCTCTGGTACTTGAGAAAAAAGGCGAACTGTCGCTGCGCGAGATCGCGCTGCCGCTCGATGTCGGACCCAACGACGTCAAGGTCGCCATCCACACGGTCGGCGTCTGCGGCAGCGACGTGCACTATTATACGCACGGCGCCATCGGCAGCTATGTCGTGCGCGCGCCGATGGTGCTTGGTCACGAGGCCTCGGGAACGGTCGTCGAGGTCGGCGCCAACGTCACCACATTGCAGGTTGGCGACCGCGTCTGCATGGAGCCTGGCGTACCGAACCTGTCGTCCCGCGCGGCAAAACTCGGCATCTACAATGTCGATCCGGATGTTCGCTTCTGGGCGACACCGCCCATCCACGGCGTGCTTGCGCCCTATGCGGTTCACCCCGCCGCCTTCACCTACAAATTGCCCGACAATGTCTCCTTCGCCGAGGGTGCGATGGTCGAGCCCTTCGCCATCGGCATGCAGGCGGCGAGCCGCGCCCGCATCGTTCCGGGCGATGTCGCCGTCGTCGTCGGCTGCGGCCCGATCGGCATCATGATCGCGCTTGCCGCCCTTGCCGGAGGCTGTTCGAAAGTGCTGATCTCGGATTTCTCCGCACCGAAGCTCAAGATCGCCGCGCAATATGCCGGAATCGTGCCGGTCAATATCGGCGAGCAGTCACTGTTGGATGCCGTCGCCGCCGCGACCGGCAATTGGGGCGCGGATATCGTCTTCGAGGCCAGCGGTAGCCCGAAGGCCTTCGCCGACCTGTTCGATGTCGTGCGGCCGGGCGGCGCTGTCGTGCTGGTCGGACTGCCCGTCGAGCCGGTGGCCCTCAACGTGCCGGCGGCGATCTCGAAGGAGGTGCGCATCGAGACGGTGTTCCGCTATGCCAACATCTTCGACCGGGCCCTGCAGCTCATCGCGTCCGGCAAGCTCGACCTCAAGCCGCTGATCACCGGCACCTATGCTTTTGCAGACAGCATCAAGGCTTTCGAGCGGGCGGCCGAAGGCAATCCGCAGGACGTCAAGCTGCAGATCCTGCTTTCCGGCGAAAAGGGCTGACCCATGTCCGCGATCACCTGCTCCCACGTCGACAAGGCCTATGGCGCCACGACGGTCATCCGCGATCTCAATCTCTCGATCGAGGAGCATGAATTCGTGGTGTTCCTCGGCCCGTCCGGCTGCGGCAAGTCCACCTTGCTCAGGATGCTGGCCGGGCTGGAGGACATCAGCGGCGGCGAGGTCTCGATCGGCGGCAAGGTGGTCAACGACCTCGAGCCCGGCGACCGCGGCATCGCCATGGTGTTCCAGAACTATGCGCTCTATCCGCATATGACGATCTTCGACAACATCGCCTTCGGGCTGAGGCGCCAGAAGGTGCCGGCGCCGGAGATCCAGAAGCGCGTCGGAGCGGTTGCGGCGACGCTCGGTCTGGAGCCCTATCTCGGCCGCAAGCCGACCGAGCTTTCCGGCGGCCAGCAGCAGCGCGTCGCCATCGCGCGCGCCATGATCAAGACGCCCAAGGTGTTCCTGTTCGACGAGCCTTTGTCCAATCTCGACGCCAAGCTGCGAAACCATATGCGGGTCGAGATCGCCCGGCTGCACCAGTCGCTGAAGACTACCACCGTCTATGTCACCCATGACCAGCTGGAGGCGATGACGCTTGCCGACCGCATCGTGCTCCTGCGGGACGGCGTCATCGAGCAGGTCGGCTCGCCGGCCGAAATCTACGGCCGGCCCGGCAATCTGTTCGTCGCCGGTTTCATCGGCACGCCGAACATGAATTTCATCGAGGTAACGCCGGCCAGGACGGAGAACGGCTGGACCCTGACCGGCGCCGGAGCGGTCCTGGCGATCGAAGGTTCCGGCTTCCATCTGCGTCAGGGCGAGCGCGCGGTGCTCGGCATCCGGCCCCCAGACCTGAAGACGGCTGGCGCCGCCGCCGGCGGCAACCTGCTGCAAGGCACCGCCGACCTCATCGAGTTCCACGGCAATGACGCGCTGGTGACGTTCGGGTCCGGCGGCAAGGAGATCAGCGCGCTCGTGCCGGCCCGCGAATGCCCGGCGCTTCGTGCCCCGGTGCGTTATACGTTCGAGGAGGAGAGCATCCATTTGTTCGACGCGGCATCGGGCGTGTCGCTGCGCAGGCGGTGACTTGATACGCTCCGGATCCTTGCATCAGCGGTCGATGGAGGCATAGCTCGCCACGATACTCGATGTCTGGCCTTCGCCCGTAGTATAGGCCAGCTTCTTCATTGAGATGGCGTAGAGCGCGGACAGTTTTTCCTCCGTGCACATGCTGGCGACGGGCCCTTCCTCATTGTGCCCGGCGCCGTATAGCAGGATTGCCCGGTTTGCGATTTCCAGAGCGTGGGTTGGCTCGTGCGTCGTCATCACGATGGTCAGGCCGCGCTCGGTTGAGAGCCGGCGCAGCATCGATAGAACGACGGCCTGATTGCGAAAATCGAGCGCCGAGGTTGGCTCGTCGAGAAGCAGGATATCGGCTTCCGATGCCAGAGCGCGCGCGATCAGGACTAGTTGACGCTCTCCGCCTGACAATGTTCCAATCGAGCGCCGGGCGAAAGCCTGCAATCCTACGGTCTCCAGAGCCTGTGCCGCGCGCTGCCTGTCCACCGCTGTCGCATTGGAGAACAGTCCGACATGGCGAGCCCGACCCATCAGCACGACGTCGAACACCGAATAGGCGAAAGGTGACGCAAAATGCTGGGGGACGTAGCCGACGATGCCCTTGCTTCGGATCGAGCCCGCCGTCGGCGAAATCAAGCCAGCCATGCATTTGAGCAACGTTGTCTTGCCGCGTCCGTTTCGGCCCAGAAGCACCAGTGTCTGGCCCGGTGCGAGGGAGAACGACAGGTCGCAAAACAGCCAGGGCGCGTTCGCCGCATAGCGAAAGCCCAGCGACTGCGCCTCGATCACGCTACCAGCCCTCATTGTGCGTGCGGTGCAGAAGGATCATGAAGACCGGCGCACCAACGATGGCGGTCAGCACGCCAAGCGGGATTTCGGCTGGTATCAGCGATCGCGCCATGACATCGACAAGCAGCATGAAGCTGGCGCCGAGCAGAGCCGACGCCGGCAGCAGCCGCATGTGATCGGGGCCGACCAGCGACCGTGCAAAATGTGGCACCACCAGCCCGACCCAGCCGATTATCCCGGAATTGGCGACACTGGCCGCCGTGATGCCGGTCACGCAGCATAGAACAAGCCATCGGGTCGGCTCGACCTTGAGGCCAAGGCCGCGGGCTTCCTCATCGCCCAGCGACAGGATGTTTATGCGAAAGCGCATCAGCATGAGCGGCAAGGCAAAGACCGCCACGATCGGCACCATCAGCAGCGCGCGCTCGGGCGTGGCGCTGGCAAACGACCCCATCAACCAGAAAACGATGGCCGGCAAAGTGTCATTGGGATCGGCGAGATAGGTCGCGAGCGAAACCAGTGCCGAAAACAGCGCCGAGATGACCACGCCCGACAGCACCAGCATCAGGATCGACGAACGGCCTGCCTTGCGGCTCATCATCACGACCAGCAACAGCGCCGCCAGGCCAAAGGCGAAGGCCATCGACCAAAGTGCGGCCGCGCCAAGCCCGAGCAGAATGGCGAACACACCGCCGAATGCCGCGCCCGAGGACACGCCGATGACATGTGGGTCGACCAGGGGATTGCGGAACACGCCCTGCAGAACCGCGCCCGAAAGCGCCAGGCCGGCGCCGACGAAGCCGCCGATCAGCATGCGCGGAATGCGCACCAGCTCGACCACGCGCCACACCGGTTCGGCAACACCGGCACGGCCGGGTCCGATGCCAAGCCAGCCTGAAACCAGTGTTGCGAGATCGCCAAGCCCGACGCTGTAGCGGCCAATCGACAAGGACGCGATCATCGCCGCCGCCAGCAGTACGACAAGGGCAGGGATGGCCAGCCCGATGCCGATCGCCTGGGCGTCGGCGGAGCTTGCCGTGGTGCTGGTGTCGTCGACGGCCGATGGCATCACGCAGGACCCGTCCGCGTCGGCGGCGCTAGGGCGACAGGCTCGTCGGTAAAGACCAGAGCCTTCAGTATGTCGTGGAAAAGATTGGGCTCAAAGCGCGGGTCCGAGCAGAACTGTTCGATATGGTCGCCATTGTGCATGAAGACCTTGCCACCGCCGGGCATGCGCCAGACCCAGTCCACCGGCCCTTCATGGATGGTGCCGTCTGGCGTCGGCCCGCCGATCAGGCAGAGCCACTGCGCGCCTTCGGGCGCATCGGCATAGCCACGCGCATATTGCCCCAGGATCCCCTCATGCCGATGGAAGTTCTCGAAGTCCATGCGGCCGAAATAGGCGCCCGGCGCGGCGGGGCGGATCATCCAGTTGGTGAACGGCTTCGGCGTGACGGGTTTGAACGGCGAAAGGCAAGGCAGCCACGGAATGATGATGTGACCGTTGATGAGGAAATGACCACCCGAGGCGAGATAGTCGACGAGTTTCGCCTCGATCGACTTCAGGAAAATCTGGTCGTGCATTCCTGACAGGAACAGTACGTCGACATCGCCGAGGTCCATGGCCTCGAGGTCGTAGATATCGACCGGGCTGTAGCGCCAGTCCTGCGGCACCAGCCCGCCGACACGGTCGATATTGTAGCTCCTTGTCGAGCGCACATAGACGAGATGCGGTCTGTGCCCGCCGCGAAAATCGGTCTTTGCCTCACTCACCTGCCGTCACCTCTGTCTTGAGCCAGGGATAGAAGCGGTTGAGGAAACGCGTTGTCGCCGGCATGAAGCGGCGGCCGTGGTGGGTGTGCGGATCGATGGTCGAGGCAATCAGCCGGCCGCCCCCATCGACCGGCAGGTCGAACATCAGGCAACCCTCATCATTGTCGATATTCAGGATTGGCGTCGCGTCTTCGGGAAAGCGGAAGGCGCCGAAAAAGTGCCAGCACATGTCGGCCAGGGGAATGGCCTTGGCCATCGAATGGTGCGGGTTGGGTTGATAGGCCTCCATGCGCCCGCCCGGGCGCATCCACCACTTCCAGTCTTCCGTTTCGCGGCTGAACCACTGCACGGAGACGACATCGAGCCATTCGTCCATGCGGTTCGGTTCGAACACGAGGAGGAATCCGCCCTGCGCCAGATAGTCGTTGAGTTGGCGCGCGTGTCGGCGCAAGAGATCCTGGTTGGAGAAATCGGGGACGACGATTGCCTTGAACGCCGTCAGGTCGACGCGATCGATGAAGCGCAGATAGATTTCTTCATCGATATGGGCCTTGTAATCCTGATAGCACTGCAGCTGCGCGCCATCACCCGACGTGACAAAGCCGATATCCTTCACGGCATCGCTCCCCGTGCGCCTTACTTGCCGAACGTCTCGGCGTAGCCGGCGCTCTTGCCGTTCCAGTCCATCTGCAAGAGCTGGTCGATCTGACCGGCGGTCAGCTCCTTGCCATAGAGCAGCTTGAACCCGTCCGAGACAGCCTTGCGCATGTCGGTCTTGAACAGATCGGGGTAGCCGATTTCAGCAAGCCACTGATAGGCAAGCTCGCCGCCGGCGGCGGTGGCCGGATCGATCGCCGGTGTCTTGTAGACGCGTCCCTTCTTGACCGCATCGAGGCTTGCCAGCACCGGATGTTGCAGGATATCGGCCGGCTTGATCGTGTCGTTGTAGTAGTTGACCAGGATGATGTCCGGATTCCATTGCAACAGCGATTCCGCCCCGACCTTGACCGAGCCGTCGGTGAAGCCGGCCTCGGTGGCGGCATTCACCAGGCCGGAGGCGGTGAAATAGGCCTCCTCGCGGCCGAAGACGACGAACTCATTGTCGTTCATGCTGTCGATGAACGCTATGCGCGGCTTTTTCCGGCCGGCGGCGGAGAGGACCGCCGAAATGTCGGCGACGGTCTTGTCGTCCCAATCGAGGAAGGCCTGCGCGCGGTCCGGCTTGCCAAGGATCTCGCCAAGCATGGTTACGTAGCCGCGCCGGGTCTCGCGGGACTCGGTGCTGACGGTGGCCACCTTGATACCGGCGTTTTCCATCGGCGCGACGCGCTCATCGCCCTTGGCTTGCCACTGCACAACGATGTCGGGGCCAGCCTTGAGGATTTCCTCGACATTGGGAATGAAATTGGGCGCCACCAGATCGGTGCGAATCGTGGCGATCTCGGGAAAGAGCTGCCCGATCACACCCTTCATCAGAGCTGACTGCGCCCTTGGATTGATGGCGGTCAGTCGGCTGGTTCCGCCATCGATGGCGATCATGGCCTCGGGAATGGGCAGAGGAAAGATCGCGACGCTGCCAACCGGGCGGTTCAGCTTGATGTCCTGGCCGCGGGAATCCTTGATCACGACCTCGTCTGCCGCGGCGCTGCCCGGCCATCCGGCAAAAACCGAGAGAGCTAGGATCGCGGCCGAAAGCCACGACCATGACGATGATATCCTGCGCATTGAGAGGTCTCCGGGCGACCCATGATGGGAAGTCAGCCCGGCCTAATAATTATGACAACTACAGTCAAGTTATCTTTCAGGCAGCCTCGTCGAATTTGCCTTGCCACGGCCAGCTCTCTATCGGATTGCGTCGAGCGCCTGCCGCTGACGGTGCATTTCCAGGAAAATCCGGTAGTCGCGGTCGAAACGCGGGCCGGCCGCCTTGTTGGGCGCACGCGTCCTGCCGCCCTGCTGCATGGCGAGACAGGCCGCGTTGAGGTCCGGGAACAGGCCGGCCGCGGTGGCGGCGACCATGCCGGTGCCGAGCAGCACCGCCTCATCGGCCAGCGGCTCCACCACCGTGCAGCCGGTGGCGTCGGCATAGAGCTCCATCAGAAGCGGATTCTTGGTGTGGCCGCCGGTGACATGCAGCGTGTCGATGAGATAGCCGTTCTCGTTCAGCGCCTCCAGCACATGGCGCACGCCGAGCGCGATGCCGACGGCCGTGCGCCAGTAGAGCTTGCACAGGCTGTCGAAGGAGGAATCCAGCGTCAGCCCGCTGACCACGCCCACGGCATGCGGATCGGCGAGCGGCGAACGGTTGCCGTGGAAATCGGGCAGCACGTGCAGCCGGCCGGCAAGCGCCTCGCCTTCGCCGGCGCGCAGTTCGGCGACGCGGCTGGCGATCCTGGCATGCATGGCCGCGTTCGGCTCGCCGCCGGCACCGTGCCAGCGGATGATGTGGTCGAGCAGCGCCCCGGTGGCCGACTGGCCACCCTCGGACAGCCACAGGCTTGGCAGCGCCGCGCCGTAATAGGGGCCCCAGACCCCGGCGAAGGGCTGCGGGTCGGGCGACATCGCCATGACACAGCTCGACGTGCCCGCGATCAGCGCTAGGTGCCGGCTGATGTCGTGGTCGTCACCGGCAAAGCCGCCGAGCACCCCAAGCGCGCCGGCATAGGCATCGATCACCCCGGCGCCGACCCGGCAGTTTTCGCTGAGGCCAAGCTCGGCCGCCGCCTGTGCCGTCAACGATCCGATGTCGGCGCCGACGGGGCTCGCCCGCTCAGGCAAATTGCCGTGCTCGAAAAGGTCGTCCAGGCCGACGAGTTTGAAGAAGTCCCGCTGCCAGGCGGTTTCCTGGTGCGCCAGGTAGGTCCATTTCGCCGTCAGCGTGCATTGCGAGCGGGCGAGCGAACCGGTTGCCTGCCATGTCAGGAAATCGGCGAGGTCAAATAGATAGCCAGCTTCATTCCACGTCTTGGGCAGGTTCCGCTTCAGCCACATCAGCTTCGGCGTCGCCATCTCCGGCGACATGACGCCGCCGATGTAGTTCAGCACCTCATGGCCGCTCGCCGTGCACTCGTCGGCCTCGGCGATGGCGCGATGGTCGAGCCAGACGATCGTGTCCCAGCGCTTGTCGCTTGACGTCGAAACACTGAGCTGGCCGCCTTGCCGGTCGCGCACGACCAGCGAGCAGGTGGCGTCGAACGAGATACCGACGATATCGCTTGCGGCAACGCCCGCTTTCTCGCGCGCGGCGCGGACGGCGGTGCAGACGGCAGCCCAGATATCGCGCGAATCATGCTCGGCGTGATCGGGCTTCGGCTGGTTCATGGCGATCGGCCGTTCGGCGCGGCCGAGCAGGGTGCCACTGGTGTCGAGAATGCCCGCGCGAGCGCTCCCGGTGCCGACATCGACCGCGCAAACAAATTGTTTCGTCAAGATGCTCTAACTCTCGCTCCCAGGCCTGCAATCAGATCGGGCAATTGCAGCATGTCAGCGAATATAAAGTCCGGTTCACTCGACGCAAGCCGCGCTTTCAAGGCCGGGTTGCCGGCATGCGAGCCGCCGGCGAAGGCAAAGACCCGCATACCGGCCGCGCGAGCCGCTGCGATCCCGGCCGGACTGTCCTCGATCACCAGGCATTTGCGCGGGTCCGCCCGCATTGTGGCGGCGGCATGCAGGAAAAGGTCGGGCGCCGGCTTTCCCCTGGCCACCATGGCGGCGCTGAACAGGTGCGGCTCCATCAGCGCGAGCAGCCCGGTAACGTCGAGTGCGTAGCGGATGCGTTCGGGAGTGCCGGAGGACGCGACGCAGAAGGGCAGGCCGAGCCTTGGCAGCATCTCCCTGACGCCGGGGATCGGCTTCAGCTCCTCACGGAATTTCCGCATCAGGTCGACGCGCATCGCGGTCAGGTGCTGGTCGGTGATCTCCAGGCCGAAGTCGCGGCCAAGGATTTCGCGGACGCTTTTCATGCTCTTGCCGAGGAAATGCTCATAGGCCGCATCCTCGCCGATGCGGCCGCCAGCAAGCTCGATCATGCCAAGCAGCGCCGAAATGGAGAGCGCTTCGCTGTCGACCAGCACCCCATCGCAGTCGAAGATGACCAGTTCGGGCGCCATGGTGCCGGACTGCTTTCAGAGCTTGCCCGCGAGATAGCGCGTCAGCGTGGCGCGCGCGCCGTTGGCCCACAGCACGTTGAGCGCATGCGCGAACGCTTCCACGAAGGAGGCCGCGCGGCCGACATCGCCATAGATGTCTTCCATGGCAAGCCAGGCGGCAGGCGCATCCTTGGCCGCCTTCGCCGTCGCCTGCAGCCGGTCCCAGCTCGGGTCGTTCGGCTCGATGACGGCGCCGCTGTCCGTGGTGCCGAAGCAGTAGCGGCACCAAAGCGCTGATTCCAGCGCCAGCCCGGCGACGCCCTTGCCCGCCTTCAGCCGGTCGGCGATGGTCGGGATGATGAATTTCGGCTGGCGGTTGGAGCCGTCGAGGCAGAGCCTGCGGATCGTGTCGCCGATCTTGGGGTTGGAAAAGCGCTTCTCGATCAGCTGGTAATAATCCTCCAGCACCGTGTTCGGCACCGGCGGTACTGTCGGAATGATTTCATCATGTTCCAGCTTGTGGAGGAAGCCGCGCACCAGCGGTTCCTGCATCGCCTCATGCACGAAATGGATGTCCATCAGCCCGGCCGGATAGGCAATCGTGGCGTGTCCGCCATTGAGAATCCGGATCTTCATCAGCTCGTAAGGCGAGACGTCCTTGACGAACTGCACGCCGACTTTTTCCAGCGCCGGGCGGCCGGCGGTGAAATGATCTTCCAGCACCCATTGCTTGAACGGCTCGCAGAAGACAGGCCAGCTGTCCTCCACGCCGAAATCGTCGGCCAGGATCTTGCGCTCGCGGTCCGAAGTCGCCGGCGTGATGCGATCGACCATGGCGTTGGGAAAGGCGACCTTGTCGCTGACCCATTGAGCGAGGCTCTCGTCGATCAGCCGGGCCAGACCGATGACGCCATCCGACGTGACATGGCCGTTGTGGGGAATGTTGTCGCACGACATGACGGTGAAGGGCACGATGCCGTCGGCGCGGCGGCGCACCAGCCCGGCCAGGATGATGCCGAACACGGTCTTCGGCGTCGCTCCCGGCTGCGCGTCGGCGACGATGTCGGGATGGGCCGGGTTGAACTTGCCGGAGGCCGGATCGATGAAATAGCCGCCTTCGGTGATGGTCAGCGAGACGATCCTGATCGCCGGGTCGGCCAGCCTTTCGATGATGCCGGTCGCATCGCCCGGCATCAGGAAGTCGATCATGGCGCCGGTCACGCGGGCGCTCATATGGCCCTCGTCCTGCTCGACCACCGTGGTCAGCCAGTCCTGTTCCTTGAGCTTCCCGCGCCCGATCTTCTCGCCCTCGAAGACCCCGGCGCCGACCAGCGCCCAGTCATGTCCCACGCTCTGGCTGAACAGGTCGTCGAGATAGACGGCCTGATGGGAGCGGTGGAAATTGCCGACGCCGAAATGGACGATGCCGGCTTTCAGCGCCGACCGGTCATAGCTAGGACGGGCAACCTTGGAGGGAAGCCTGGAGAGGTTCGAGGAGGAGAGTTTTACGGTCATCTGCTTTTACCTTTTGGCCGATTTGCGGCCCGGCTGCCTTGCCTCCCTCGGGAGGGCGAGGATGGGGGGCAACACCTGCTCTTGCAGTGCGCTGCCCCCCACCTGCCCAGGGGCGCCTTCTCCGGAGGAAAAGAGAGCGGCGCCTTCCCCCTCAACCCGCCCAGTTCAACTCATCCATTGCCCGCCATCGACATTGTAGGTCTGGGCGACGATGTATTCGGCCTCGTCGCTGGCCAGGAACACGGCCATGCCCGCGAGATCCTCGGGCCTGCCCATGCGGCCATAGGGGACGCCCTCGCCGACCAGCCTCTTCTTCTCGCCCTTCGGCCGGTTCTCGTATCTGGCGAACAGCGCATCGACCTGATCCCACATGTCGCTGTCGACGACGCCCGGTGCGATGCCGTTGACGTTTATGCGGTGCTTGATGAGGTCGAGGCCCGCCGATTGGGTCAGTGAGATGACGGCGGCCTTGGTGGCGCAGTAGACGGCGACCAGCGGCTCGCCGCGCCGCCCGGCCTGGCTCGCAATGTTGATGATCCTGCCGCCCTTGCCGCGTGCGATCATCGACCGGCTGGCCGCCTGCAGCATGAACAGCGTGCCGGCGACGTTGACCGAGAACAGTTTTTCGTAGCTCGTCCGGGAGATCTCGACGATCGGCGCGAGGTCGAACAGGGCTGCGTTGTTGATCAGGATGTCGAGGCCGCCGGTCTTGTCCTCGACCGCTTTCACCGCGGCGTCGATCGATGCCTGGTCGGTGACGTCGAGTGCGACCGCATAGGCGCTGTCGCCAATCCCGGCCGCCGTCTTTCGCGCGGCCTCAAGGTCTATATCGGCGATGGCCACCGTGGCGCCTTCGCGCGCATAGGCTTCGGCGAAGGCCTTGCCGATGCCGCGCGCCGATCCGGTGATCAGCGCCGATTTGCCTTTCAGTCTCACTTTGCCATCGCCTTGCCATCGGGGCCGAAGCGATGCAGCTTGGCCTTGTCGGGCGTGAGGTAGATCGTATCGCCGTGATGCACCGCCAGTTCTCCGTCGGCACGCACGGTCAGCGGGCCGACGCCGTCGGCCTGAACGTGCAGGAACGTGTCGGATCCCAGATGCTCGGCTACGCCGACAGTGGCCTTCCAGTCGCCCGCCGTGGTCGAGATCTGCATGTGTTCGGGCCGGATGCCGATCGTCTTGGCGCCGTACTTGGCTGCCGGCGCGCCCTCGATCAGGTTCATCTTGGGCGAGCCGATGAAGCCGGCCACGAACAGGTTGTTGGGATTGCGGTAGAGCTCCATCGGCGAGCCGACCTGCTCGATATTGCCGGCATTGAGCACGACGATCTTGTCGGCCATGGTCATGGCTTCGACCTGGTCGTGGGTGACGTAGATCATCGTGGTCTTGAGCTGGTGATGCAGTTCGCTGATCTCCAGCCGCATGGTGCCGCGAAGTGCTGCGTCAAGGTTGGACAGCGGTTCGTCGAACAGGAAGGCCGAGGGCTGGCGCACGATGGCGCGGCCGATGGCGACGCGCTGGCGCTGGCCGCCCGAGAGCTGGCCGGGACGACGCTCGAGATAGTTGGTGAGGTTGAGCACGCGGGCGGCGTCCTTCACCTTCCTGTCGATCGTCGCCTGGTCCTCGCCCGCCATCTTCAGTGGGAAGGCGATGTTCTTGGCCACCGTCATATGCGGGTAGAGCGCGTAGGACTGGAACACCATGGCGAGCTTCCGCTTGGCCGGCGCTTCGCCGGTGACGTCACGGCCGTCGATGCTGATGGTGCCGCCGCTGGTGTCTTCCAGGCCGGCGATCAGCCTGAGCAGCGTGGACTTGCCGCAGCCCGACGGGCCGACGAAGACGACGAACTCGCCATTCTCGATCACCAGGTCGAGGCCGGGGATGATGGACGTCGATCCAAAGGACTTGGAGACGTTCTTGAGCGTGATGTTTCCCATGGTTTCCTCCCCGAGGGATTATTGTCCGACGTCCACCGTTCGCGGCGGTGTTACTTCACGGCGCCAAATGTCAGGCCGCGCACCAGCTGCTTCTGGCTGAACCAGCCCATGATCAGGATCGGCGCGATGGCCAGCGTCGAGGCCGCTGAAAGCTTGGCCCAGAACAGGCCCTGCGGGCTCGAGAACGAGCTGATGAAAGCTGTCAGCGGCGCGGCGTCCGTTGTGGTCAGCCGGATCGTCCAGAACGCCTCGTTCCAGGCCAGGATGATGTTCAGCAGCATGGTCGAGGCGATGCCTGGCACCGCCATCGGCGTCAGCACATAGATGATCTCGTTCCACAGCGACGCGCCGTCCATGCGCGCCGCTTCCAGGATCTCGCCGGGGATTTCGCGGAAGTAGGTGTAGAGCATCCACACAACGATCGGCAGGTTGATCAGCATCAGCATCACCATCAGGCCGATGCGGCTGTCGAGCAGGCCGAGATTGCGGAAGATCAGGTAGATGGGAAACAGCACGGCGACCGCCGGCATCATCTTGGTGGACAGCA
Source organism: Mesorhizobium sp. (assembly GCF_017306585.1). Lineage (GTDB taxonomy): Bacteria > Pseudomonadota > Alphaproteobacteria > Rhizobiales > Rhizobiaceae > Mesorhizobium. Next base: position 31,801 of record NZ_JAFKIC010000147.1, read on the forward strand.
TCCACATCAGGATGTCCTTGGTCCGCTTCGTCGGCGAAAACGCCATCGACCATGCCGCCGGTATGGCCACCAGCAGCGCCAGGATGGTCGAGCCAACCGACAGGATTACCGAATTGAGGAAGAACTTGAAGTAGCCGCTCTGCGCCTGCACTTCCGAATAGCTTTCGAAGGTTCCCGAGGGGATCAGGTTGAAGCCCTGGATCGCCTCCTGTTCCGACTTGAACGAGGTGATGATCGTGTAGAGGATCGGAAAGAAGATCAGCAGGGCGACAATCCAGGCGGCAACCGTCGCGATCGTCTTGTGCCGGGTGGTGACTGAGCGTGCCATCTTGTCCTCCCTTACTTGTCCAGGTTCTTGCCGACGGCGCGCATGGCGAAGAAGGCGACGATGTTGGCGAGAATGACCGCGATGATGCCGCCGGCCGAGGCCTGGCCGATTTTGAACTCCAGCAACGCCTTCTGATAGACGAGGAAGGGCAGGTTGGTGGAGGCGTAGCCCGGGCCGCCATTGGTGGTGACCAGGATCTCGGCATAGACCGAGAGCAGGAAGATCGTCTGGATCAGGATGACCACGGTGATCGCCCGCGACATGTGCGGCAGCGTCAGGTACCAGAAGCGGCTGAGGAAGCCGGCGCCGTCCATCTCGGCGGCTTCCTTCTGTTCGCCGTCGAGCGACTGCAGCGCTGTGAGCAGGATGAGCGTCGCGAAGGGCAGCCATTGCCAGGCGACGATGATGATGATCGCCGTCATCGGATGTTGCCCGAACCAGTCGATCGGCTGTGCCCCGAAGAACCGCGCTATGTCGGCGAAGACGCCATATTGCGGGTGCATAATCATGTTCTTCCAGACCAGCGCGGCGACCGGCGGCATGACGAAGAATGGCGAGATGACGAGGATACGCACGATGCCCTGTCCCCACATCGGCTGGTCGATAAGAAGCGCCAGCAGGATGCCGCCGATAACCGTGATCAACAGCACGCTGATCACCAGGATCAGAGTGTTGAGGATCGACTGCAGGAAGGCCGGATTGGAATAGAACAGTGCGTAGTTGGAAAGGCCGACAAAGCCGTCACGAACCGGGTTGAGCGGATTGTATTGCTGGAAGGAGAACCACAGCGTCAGCGCCAGCGGGACAACCATCCAGACCAGCAGCAGCACGACGGACGGCGCCATCATGAAACGGGCAAGCGAACGGGTCTGCTGAGTAGCCATGACGGTCACCCTCCAAAGGTCAGCCAGGTTTTCAGAGTTGTGCCAGATTTATCTGGGGTATTGAAGGCGGCCGCCCGAACTGGGTTTCGGGCGGCCGTTGCCGGTCATGGTCGTCGGCCGGCATTCGGCACCGGGAGGAGCCTTACTTGATGTAACCGCCCTCGGTCATCGCCGCGGTGGCGGCGTCCTGGGCCTGCTTCAGTGCATCGTCGACACTAGACTGGCCGGCAAGAGCCGCCGAGAACAGCTGGCCGACGGTAGTGCCGAGCCCCTGGAACTCGGGAATGGCGACGAACTGGACGCCGACATAGGGCACCGGCTTGACGGTCGGATGCGTCGGGTCGGCGGCGTTGATGGAGTCCAGCGTCATCTTGGCGAACGGAGCCGCCTTCTGGTACTCGGGGTTGGCGTAGAGCGAAGAGCGCGTGCCCGGAGGAACGTTGGCCCAGCCCTCCTTTGACGCGACCAGCTCGGCATAGTGCTTGCTGGTTGCCCACGACACGAACTTCTCGGCCGCGTCAGCCTTCTTGGTGCCGGCGGGAATGGCCAGCGACCAGGCCCACAGCCAGTTGCCGCGCTTGCCCAAGCCATTGTCGGGCGCAAGTGCATAGCCGACCTTGTCGGCGACGGTCGAGTTCTTCGGATCGGAGACGAAGGACGCCGCGACAGTGGCGTCGATCCACATGCCGCACTTGCCCTGCTGGAACAGCGCCAGGTTCTCGTTGAAGCCGTTGGAGGACGCGCCTTCCGGACCGTCGGCCTTCATCAGGTCGACGTAGAACTGCAGCGTATTCTTCCATTCGGGCTGGTCGAACTGCGGCTTCCAGTTCTCGTCGAACCAGCGCGCGCCGAACGAGTTCGACATGGCGGTGAGGAAGGCCATGTTCTCGCCCCAGCCGGCCTTGCCGCGCAGGCAGACGCCGTTCACGCCGTTGGCGCGGTCGGTCATCTTGTCGGCGGCCTGCTTGATGAAGTCCCAGGTCGGCGCGTCGGGCATCTTGAGCCCGGCCTTGTCCATCAGGTCCTTGCGATACATGACGAAGGAGCTTTCGCCGTAGAAGGGCGCGGCGTAGAGCTTGCCGTCGACCGAGAGGCCGCCGGCGATGGCCGGAATGATGTCCTTGACGTCGTAGTCGTCGCCGAGCTTGTCGAGCGGCAGCAGCCAGCTCTGCTTGGCCCAGATCGGAACCTCGTAGGTGCCGATCGTCATCACGTCGTACTGGCCGCCCTTGGTGGCGATGTCGGTGGTGACGCGCTCGCGCAGCACGTTTTCCTCGAGCGTGACCCAGTTCAGTTGGATATCGGGGTTAGCCTTGGTGAAGTCGTCGGTCAGCTTCTGCATGCGGACCATATCGCCATTGTTGACGGTGGCGATGGTGATGGATTCGGCATGTGCGGCGAACGCGAGTGCGCTGGTCGAGCACAAGCCCAGGATGAGCGTGCGAAGTTTCATCAAATTCCTCCCATGGACCAAGATGAGCATTTGCCTTGGCTGTGAGCAATTACTCACTAAGTCTTAATTATGTCAAGCCCGATTCGATGCTGCAGCGCAGCACGGGAAGGACTCCGCCAGGCATTGAAGGCGACATGGGGGTACAGAACCCGGCCCTCGATCGGGCCGGGCATGGCGCAAGCAGGATATGCGGGAACTCGGGTGGCGGCCGGGGATCGACCCGTCAGCAGGCGATCTCGGCCATCAGCCAGTCGCGGAAAGCGCGGATCTTAGGCACATTGCGGCGCGCCACGGGATAGACCAGCCAGTAGGCATGGCCGTCGTCTCCCACCAGATCGAATGGCTGGATCAGGCGGCCGTCGGCGAGTTCGGCCTTGAACAGCGCCCGGGTCAGGATCGCCACGCCATGGCCGGCGATTGCCGCGTTGGCTTCGTAGGCCTGCGCGCCCATGCTGCTGCCGGGCCGCTTGGCGAGGTCGTGGCTGTGCACGCCGGCGGCCTCGAACCATTGCGTCCACCAGATGTCGCTCGGATCGAGGATCGGTAGTTTGAGCAGGTCTGCCGGCTCCCTGACGCCGCCGATGCTCGCCGCCAGTTTCGGACTGAGCATGGGCGTGAAGTCGGCGTCGAGCAGCTTGTGGGCCTCCAGTCCCGGCCATTTGCCGCCGCCCGAGCGGATGGCGAGGTCGACGTCCTCGCGCGCGAAATCCGTCAACCGGCTCGACGTCTCGAGCCGCACGGCGAGCGCCGGATGCGCCATCTGGAACGAACCCAGATGATGCGCCAGCCAGTTGGAGGCGAAGGTCAGCACGGTGGTGACGCACAGCAGACCGTCGGCGCCGCCCCGCGCCGCGGCATAGGCCTGGCCAAGAATGGCGAAGGCCTCGCTGACCGCCGGCGCGAGCCTTTGCCCGGCCTCGGTCAGTTCGATCTGCCGTGGCCGGCGCAGGAACAGCGGCGCGCCGACGCGCTCCTCCAGCACCTTGATCTGGTAGCTGACCGCGGCCTGCGTCATGGCGAGTTCGACCGCTGCCTTGGTGAAGGAGAGATGCCGCGCCACCGCTTCGAACACCCTGATCGCCTGCAGCGGCGGCAGCTGTGAGACCTGTGGCGAGCTGAGGTCGGGCATAAGGCCTCCTTATGGGTTCTTATCGACGTTCGATTGGCGAAGGCGGCCGGCAGGACCGACATTCAGTGCCAGCCCGCCATTCGGGCTCAGGATAGCGAAGGTTAACGATCATGACCATGGCGCAGCACAAATGCACACCCGCACCGGATCACCGCTGGATTTCATGGCTCGCGGACGGATTCGGCTGGTTTTCGATCAGGAAGAAAGCCCATCTCGACATCAGGGACCTGTCGCCGCATCTGCAGCGCGATCTCGGCTTTCTCGATGGCAACGACCCTTTCGGACGGCACCGATAGCCTTGCTGGCTTTATGGAGAGTTGGCGCGAAGAAGTGGTCCGCGCTCAGATGCCGGCCAGGAGGGCCGTGGCCGTCCGTTCATCGGTGATGAGCCCATTGACCAGCCGCCGGTTGACGGCGGCCAGGATGCCCGGCAGCTTGCGCTCGCCCATGGCCAGCGCAATGACCAGCGACCTTTCGCGCGACGGCAGCGAGGCCGATGAGACCCGGTCATTGGTGATGCCTTCGATCATGCGACCGTCGCGGTCGAACACCCAGCCGACGATTTCGGCGACGCCGCCGGCCTTCTGCAGGGCCTTCAGCTCGCTTTCCGAGATGAACCCGTCTTCGTAGAGCGGCGCCTTCGGACCGAGGTCGCCGATGCCGATGAAGGTGACATCGGCCTCGGCCGCCAGAGCCAGCGTCGGCTGGATCATTGGCTGGTTGAGCAGCATCTCGCGCTCTTCCGGCGAGGAGGCGATGACCGGCAGCGGCATCGGGAAGGAGCGCGCCTTGACCCTGTCGGCCATGGTGAAGATGACGTTGTAGAAGGCGGCCGAACCGTCGGGCGAAATGTTGCCCGTCAAGGACACCACCTTGTGCTGCGGGCATTCCATCGGCGGCAGCTGTTCGATCGCCGCCTTCAGCGTGCGCCCCGTGCCGATGCCCATGACGATCGGTGTCGGCGACCGCAGCCGCCGCTCAATCTCGGCCGCCGCCGCCTCGGCGATGCCGATGGTGGTGGAGGACGAGTTCGGGTCGCTCGGCACCACCTCGACCAGATCGAGCGCGAAGCGGGATTTGAGCCGGGCCGCGAGGTCGAGGCAGTTGGCTATGGGATGATCGACGCGGACCTTGATCAGGCCTTCCGACACCGCCAGCGACACCAGCCGCTGCGCCGTCTGCCTGGAGATGCCGAGGGTGGCGGCGATCTGGTCCTGTGTGTTGCCGGCAACATAATAGAGCCAGCCGGCGCGCGCCGCGTCATCCAGCCTGTTGCTGCCGCCATCCTGCCGGGTATTCACGTCCTGCCTCCCGAAACCGCCGGTCATGCGACGGTCCATCCCTATTTTCGCAGGGAACGGCTCGCCGCGCAATTGTCAATCTCAAGGGCAAATGCCTATGCACGAGCATTGCGATTTTGGCGTCACCTGTCTGTAGTCGCGTAAAACGGGGCGGCATTGCCGTCGGTCTGAGCGATGTTCCGCGATTGCGGCGGTTTATCTCCCGGCGCAAACCCTTTAAGGGATCGCAAAAAGGAGCGCTGCATGACACCGAAGGCGGTTTTCTGGGACATGGACGGCACGCTGGTCGACAGCGAGCCGCTGCACGAGGCGGCCCTGGTGGCGGCGATGCGCAATGTCGGCCTCACCCCGCCTGGTGACCTGCATGAGCGCGTGCTCGGCGTCGCCGCCTGGCCGGTCTACGAAATGATGCGCGACGAGTTCGGCCTGACCCTGCCTTTCGATGACTGGATCGTCCACAAATACGAGCATTATCTGCCGCTGGTCGAAGGCCTGAAGCCGCGTCCCGGAGCCATCGAGGTCTTCAACGAGCTACGCGCGCTCGGCGTCCAGCAGGCGGTGGTCTCGAATTCCGACCGCATGATCGTCGATGCCAATCTGCGCATGGTGGGCCTCGTCTATCCAGGCATGAAGACGGTCAGCCGCAACGATGTGCGCGAAGGCAAGCCGCACGCCGAGCCTTTCCTGCGCGCCGCCTATCTGGCCGATGTCGATCCCAGCCACGCGGTGGCGGTCGACGACAGTTGGCCGGGCGCCATGGCGGGGCTGGCCGCCGGCATGAAGACGATCTTCTGGCCGGAAGCGCCCATGGAAGGCCCGCCGGGCGCCATCGTCATCAACAGCGCCGGGGAATTGCGCCGGGAACTTGGGCTGTAATCCTCAGCTCCTGTACACCGGCTCTTCCTCGTCCAGGATCGCCTTCAACTCTTCGAGATGGCGCTCGGCCTGGCCGGGATAGTCGTCCATTTCGGCGGCGGTCTTCTCCGCGATCTCGTCGGACAGCGTGCGCAGCGGGCGGCCGGTCCACAGCGCCTTGATGTAGGTCTCGGCGGCGCGCTCGAAATAGAACATGCGATTGAACGTGTCGGCCACCGTATCGCCGATCACCATCACGCCGTGATTGCCCATGATCATGACCTTGACCTTCGGGTCGGTCAGCAGCTGCGAGCAGCGCTCACCCTCTTCCTCGAAGGCCAGTCCGCCATAATGCGCGTCGACGACGTGGCGGTTGAAGAACATGGCCGAGTTCTGGTCGATCGGCGGCAGCGTCGAGTCGGCGAGCGAGGCGAGCACGGTCGCATGGATCGAATGTACATGCATTGCGCAGCGCGCATGCGGCACGTTGCGATGGATGGCGCCGTGCAGGCCCCACGCCGTCGGATCGGGCGCATTGGGGCCGGACAGCGTGTCGGGATCGTTGGCGTCAATGAGCAGAAGATCGCTCGCCTTGATGCGCGAGAAATGCACCTGGTTGGGATTCATCAGGAATTTGGTGCCGTCCTCGTTGACCGACAGCGAAAAGTGATTGGCGACGGCCTCATGCATGTTGAGCCGCGCCGTCCAGCGGAAGGCGGCGGCGAGATCGACCCGTTCCTCGTAGAAGGGCAGGTTGCTCAGCGGCTCTTTGTGCAGGCGGGCGATGCTCATGGAAAATCCTCCGGTTTGGGAGAGAATGCCGCGACCCATGGCCACCCGCAACGGGTTTCGGTTGGTGCAGGCAAGATCGCCCCGGTCAAGCCGCCGTGCTGGCGCCGGCCTCGGCCCTCAGCCCGCCATGCTCGACGATGAAATCGATCACCTCTTGCAACCCTTTGCCGCGCGACAGGTCGGTGAAGCCGAACGGCCGCTTTCCGCGCATGCGGCCTGCATCGCTCTCCATCACGTCGAGATTGACGTTCACATAGGGCGCGAGGTCGCTCTTGTTGATGATCAGGAAATCGGAACGGGTAATGGCCGGGCCACCCTTCCTAGGGATTTCCTCGCCCTGGCAGACCGAGATGACATAGAGCGTCAGGTCGGCGAGGTCCGGCGAGAAGGTCGCGGCCAGATTGTCGCCGCCGGATTCGATGAAAACGATATCGAGGTCGGGGAACTTCCTGTTCAGCTCGGCGATCGCCCGCAGATTGATCGAGGCGTCCTCGCGGATGGCGGTGTGCGGGCAGCCGCCGGTCTCGACGCCGACGATGCGCTCCTCCGGCAGCGCCTGGAGGCGAGCCAGCATCATGGCGTCTTCCCTGGTGTAGATGTCGTTGGTGACGACGGCGATGGAGAACTCGTCGCGCAACGCCTTGCAGAGCTTTTCGGTCAGCGTCGTCTTGCCGGAACCGACGGGACCGCCAATGCCGATGCGCAGAGGGCCGTTGGCTTGTGTCATGTCGGAAACTCCATGATGGCGAGAACCGCGAAGCCGAGCCCGATCAGCAGGCACAGCGGTGAATAAAGGCTGGCGTCGAGCCGCGCGAAAGGCTGTTCGGGCGCCAGCCGACGCCACCACGGCGTGAAGCCGGCGACGCCGCGGCCAATGAACACCAGCCCGATCAGCAGTGCGCTGGCGGCAAGGCCTTCCCTGGGGAAGGGCGAGGCGAAGAAGCCGATCAGCGCCAGCGGCCAGAGCGTTGCCAGGCCAAGGCAGGCGGCGACGGCGAAACTGGCGAAAGGCGTTGGCATCTCCTCGACGCCGCGAAAGCCGACGACCGCCCGGGCACAGGAGGCCCCATCCCGGCCCGGCCAGATGCCGCCTATGCCCCAATAGACATGCAATGCCGTGATCAGCAGCAGGACGAAAGAGAGGACGAAGGCAAGCAGGATCATGAACGGAACAATCGCGAATACTGGGTTTCGTGCTTCATCGCCATGACATCGGAGACGAAGGCGCAGCCACCGAGATCGTCTGATGTCGAGCGGGATGCGCGGGCGGCGGTGGCCAGCGCCAGCGGCTCGAAGCCGGCGAGAAGCGTCGTGGCTTCACTCTGGCCGACCACGCCGAGCCGGATCGCGGCCTGGACGAGGTTGGAGAAGAAAGCCTGCAGGAAGGCGGCCAGGGCATCATGCAGCGCGATGCCATTGGCGCCGGCAACGGCACCGACCGCGACGCAATAAGCACACTCGTCCGGCAGGCGCTCCAGCGCCGGATTGGGCCATGCGGCGGCGGCTTTGAGGAAGGCCGCCCCTTGCAGCATCGTCTCGGTATGCCGTTCGCGCGAGCCGACCAGCGCCTCGGCCAGCGCGGCGACGTCGTCGAGATCCCTGCCATCGCGCGTCTGGCGCCAGCCTTCGGCAAACAGCACGGCATCGTTCCAGCCCGAGCCCGTCTCGACCAGCGTCTCCAGCCAGGCCGCGAGGCTGCGGGCATCGCTCACGAGCCCGTCATGCATCGCGCGTTCGAGACCATGGCTGTAGGCGAAGCCGCCGACGGGAAAGGCCGGCGACAGCCACGCCATCAGGCGCAGCAGGGCGGCGCTGGAAGGCTGTTCA
>NZ_JAFKIC010000371.1 GCF_017306585.1 Mesorhizobium sp.
GAGGGGCAGCGCGACAATGGACAGAGGTCGGCGCCGCCCCTCACCTGCCTGCCGGCATCCTCTCCCCGTAAACGGGGAGAGGAGAGCCTGCCTCGCGCCGCTACGCCCCTCCTCGGCTTCGGCCGGCTGCTGCGTCGCCACGGCTTCCCTGTCGCACCCGAACAGGGCACCAGCTTCATGCAGGCGGTGACCTTACTCGGTCCCCGCTCGATGAACGACATCCGCGAGGCGGCCCTTGCAACTCTCGCGCCGCCGCCCGACCGCCGCGACGAATTCGAAGCGCATTTCCAGAGCCATTTCTACGGCAACACTTCGGCGATGGTCGAAAGCGACGCCGACGAGGAAACCCGCATCAAGGATGATGGCGGCGCCGATGAAGAACGGATCGAGGCCGAGCAGCGGGAAGAAGGCGGCGAACTGTCCTCGGCGCTGGAGCAGTTGAGCAGCCGCGAGTTCCAGAACGATGAAGATCGGCTGACAACCTTCCGCCGGAACCTTTCAACCTCCCTGCCCGCGCGCCGCTCGTTCCGCACCGTGCGCACCCATTCGCGCGGCAAGCTCGACCTGCGCCGCTCGCTGCGCGAGATCGTCAGCGCCGACGGCGACATCCCCTCGCCTTTGTTGCGGCGCCGTCAGACGGTGCCGCGCAAGCTCCTCATCCTCATCGATGTTTCCGGCTCGATGAAGCTGCACACGTCGGATTATCTGAAGCTCGCACATGCCGCCGTACAAGGCGCGGACCGCACGGAAATCTTCACCTTCGGCACGCGGCTGACCCGCATCACCGCGGCATTGCGCATCCGCGACCGCGACCAGGCACTGGCCCGCGCGGCGGCGCAGGTCGACGACTGGGACGGCGGCACCCGCATGGGGCCGACGCTGCTGGCGTTCCTCTCGGTGCCGCGTTTCTCGGCCTTCGCGCGCGGCGCGGCGGTCGTCATCCTGTCCGACGCGCTGGAGCGCGGCGGCCATGGCGAACTGGAGACCGCCATGCGCCGGCTCGGCGCCCGCGCCTTCCGGCTGTCGCTGGCGACCCCGCTTGCCGGCGATCCCCGCTTCCGCCCGGCGACGGCGGCGCTCAGCGCCATCCTGCCTTTGCTCGACGATCTCGTCGACGGTTCGTCGGTGAGGAGCCTCACCGATTTCATCCTGTCGCTCGCCCGCGCCGCGCCCGCGGCCGCGACCATCTGGAAAAGGGTATCGTGATGCAGAAAGCCATCGACGCGCATTTCCACATCTGGCGCCAGCAGGACCAGCCCTGGCTGGTCGGGCCAATGGTGCCGCGCATCTTCGGCCCCTATGAACCGATCCGCCGCGACTATCCCATTGCCGAATTCCTGGAAGATCAGGCGGGTTCAGGCGTCGAGAAGGCCGTTTATGTCCAGACCAACTGGGCCAGGGAGGATTTCGAGAAGGAAGTCGCCTTCCTGCAGAAGACCGCTGACGAAACCGGTTGGCCGCACGCCATTGTCGGCTATGCCGACATGACGGTCGACGATGTCAGGCCCCAGATCGACAGGCTGATGAAATACAGGCTGCTGCGCGGCGTGCGCATGCAACTCCACTGGCACGAGACGCCGGCCTTCCGCTTCGCCGCCTCTGCCGACCAGGTCATCGACCCTAAGGTGCGCGCCAATGTCATCAGGCTGAAAGACTATGGCCTGTCCTTCGACCTGCAGCTCTTTCCGGCGCAGATGAAGGATGGGCTGACGCTGGTCGGCGAAAACCCTGAAACGAATTTCATCCTCACTCATGCCGGCATGCTGACGGGCATGGAGCCGGAAACCACCGAGGCATGGAAGGCGGGTTTGCGCACGCTTTCAGCGGCACCGAATTTCTACGCCAAGCTCTCCGGTCTCGGCACATTCGTCCACCGCAACGATCCGGCGCTGATCGCCTATATCGTCGACAATGCGATCGACATACGGGGTTCGGACAGACTGATGTTCGGCTCGAACTTCCCGATAGAAAAGCTGTGGACCAGCCACGCCGAGCTGATCAAGGCGCACCGCGCGGCAGTGGCCAAACACGGTGCGAAGGCCGAGGCAGATATTTTCTGGAATACGGCTGAGCGGATTTACCGGCCGGTGTAAACGTCACTTCTTCCCTTCTCCCCTTGTGGGAGAAGGTGTCGCCGAAGGCGACGGATGAGGAGTGCTCCAGAAGACACCAACGCCTCATTCCGCTGGAACACCCCTTGTGTGTTTGGAATCGTGCATAATTGAGGTGCCACGGACCAGGTGGTTGCCTGATCCGTGGCGGCGGTCGAGAGCCCGTCGCCCCTCAGGTGCCGATACCGTGGATGAGCTGGGGCCCGACCGTCTTCTTTT
>NZ_JAFKIC010000148.1 GCF_017306585.1 Mesorhizobium sp.
CGTGCTGATCGCCGACGAACCGACGACCGCGCTCGATGTCACCGTGCAGGGCGAGGTGCTGGGACTGCTGCGCGACCTGCAGCGGCAGCACGGCACCAGCGTCATCCTCATCACCCATGACATGGGTGTGGTCGCCGAGATGGCCGACCGCGTCATCATCATGCGCCATGGCCGCATGGTCGAGGAAGGCAAGGCATCCGATATCTTCGAAAGGCCGCAGGCCGACTATACGCGCGAGCTGCTGGCCGCCGTGCCGCGCATCGGATCCGGGGCGGGCCGCCAGGCGACCAGGAACACCGAACCGGCGGCGCCGGCCAATGTCGCCGAGGTCAAGGACCTGCATGTCCGCTTCGACTTGCATGGCGGCGTCTTCGGCCGGGTCACACGCCGCGTCCACGCCGTCGAGGGTGTCAGCTTTTCGATCGCGCCAAACGAAACGCTGGCGCTGGTCGGCGAATCCGGCTGCGGCAAATCCACCACCGCCAAGGCACTGGCCGGGCTGGTGCCCTACAGCGGCGACATTGTCGTCGGCGGGCGCAATCTTGCCGGCCTCAGCCGTGAGGACCGCAAGGCTGTGCGCCGCGACATACAGATGATCTTCCAGGATCCCTTCGCCTCGCTCGACCCGCGCATGCGCGTCGGCGACCTCGTCGCCGAGCCGCTGGTTATTCACGGCATAGCCTCGAAAGAAGAGCGACACGCACGCGTCGCGGCCCTGTTCGAGCGCGTCGGCCTGTCCTCCGCGCAGATGGAGCTTTATCCGCACGAATTCTCCGGCGGCCAGCGCCAGCGCGTCTGCATCGCCCGGGCGCTGGCGCTCAGGCCCAAGCTGATCATCGCCGATGAAAGCGTGTCGGCGCTCGACGTCTCGGTGCAGGCGCGCGTGCTCGGACTGCTGAAGGAATTGCAGCGCGAATTCGGCGTCGCCTACCTCTTCATCTCGCATGACATGGCGGTGGTCGAGAACATTTCCGACCGCGTCGCGGTCATGTATCTCGGCCAGATCGTCGAGATGGGCACCCGCGACCAGGTCTTCTCCAATCCGCGCCACCCCTACACCAGACGCCTGATCGAAGCCGTGCCGGTGCCCGATCCGGCCAGGCGAAGAAGCCGCTTCGCAAGGCTGGACCAGGAGATACCCAGCGCCACGCGCAGGATCGGCGAGGCGCCGATGAAACTATCGCTGCAGGACGTCGGCGGTGGTCATCTTGTCGCCGCAGGCAACTGAATCGGCGCCGCTCATCGCCGTCGAACCGCTCTCCGGTCGCATGGGGAACTCGCCCAACGCCTTCAGCGAATACAGGCTTTCCATCTCTTCGGCGGGGCGCCCGGGGAACAGCTCGGCCCACAGCTGCGCAACGTACTCGGCCATTTTCAGCTTGATGGCCAAATCCGTTTTGTATGTTTGCAGCACGTGCTGGTGTATTTTCTGCCGTGTGTGCAGCAGCGCCTCTGATTGGGAAGCCGCGATGACGCTGCTTACGCTTTTCCCGTGCCGCCGGTGACGGTTGAGCGGTGCGCACTCATAGGCAACGGAGCCGTTACGGATTGCCTCGAGAATGAAGTACCAGTCGCCGCTCGTCGGCAGGGACAAAACCTGCTTGGCCAAGTTCGGCGTGATGTCGAACTTCCGGAAAACAGCCGCGCTGATGTTTGGGACCGTGTTCTTTACGCCCAGCCCCTCGTTGACTTCCTGTTCAGCCGAAACCTGGTAGCTGCGTTTCCATTTGAAATTGGAGATGTCGGTAAGATAGCGGTTGGAGACATAGTCGCCGACCACTTCGCTTCGATCATCGATGATCTTCGATGCGCAGAAAGCAAATTTCACGCTTGGGTCGCGGAACAATGGCACGAGTGTTTCGAGGAAGCTCGGGGCTGAAACGTCGTCGGCTTCGGCGATCCAGATCAGATCGGCTGTTGCAAGCGTCATGCCCTTGAACCATTGCGGATAGGGCGTGCCGGAATTGCTTTCGCTGACGATGACCCTGGTGCCATGGACGCGAGCGTAATAGTCCAGAATCGATTGGCTATCATCCGTCGACGCGTCATCCAGGATGATAAGCTCGAAATCCTGAAAAGACTGGTCCAGAATGCTGTCCATGCGTTCGCCGAGGTAGCGGGCACAGTTGTAGTTCGGCACGATGATCGATACGGCGGGGCGCTTGTTGGCCACCTCGCGCATGGTCGACAACAGACGTGGAAAGACCCGGTCGGTGGAATAAAACCGCCTTGCCTTGGTGTTCGCCTGTTTGCCGAGCTTTATCCGCAAGGGCTTGTCCCGGATCAGTTTCAGCGTCGCGTCGGCCATCGCGGCGGCATTGGCCCAGTCGACGATGATGCCGGCATCCTCTTCGACGAAATCCGGTGCTCCGCCGCTGCCGGCGAAGCAGACCACGGGTAGCTCGGCGAATGCAGCCTCCAGCACGACCCGGCCGAACGGCTCTTCGCGCGATGTCAGAAGAAACAGGTCGGCACCCCGCAGATGGGCGCGCACATCATCGACTTTGCCCAGGATTGTGACCCTCTCATCCAATCCGTCCGCTCGCAGTCTGTCGAGTTGCTGCGCCCACGTGCCCAGGATTTCGTCCCGTTCCGAGCCTGGAAACGACCCCAGCCAATAGAAATGATAGTCCTCAATTCCGCGTGCCCGGAGAATTCGGGCCACCTCGATAAAGAGGTCGGCTCCCTTGCGGAAGGACATTCCGACGCCGGACCCCACGACGATGGTCTTGTCTGTCGGCCAGCCGGCCAGCCGGCGACTTCCAAGGCGCTGGATTTCCGTAAGGCCATGATCGACGCTGGATTGCGGGACCGCGCTTGGAAGGACATCGATGGCGTTCGGATCCACGCCGTACGCGGCCATCAGGTAGTCCCGGACACTTCCGGAACACGCCACGAATCTCCGCGTATTCGAAACGACATCCGCCATGTCGTCCTTGGCGAATCGGGCGATGCTGGTTGCCAATTCCCTTGCATGCGTCAGGATAGGACTGCCCAGGTCGCCAAGCTGGGCGTGCACACGGCCGGTTGCCAGGCTGTTGCAATAGATGAGGTCCGGTCTGCCACCGCACCAGGCGGTGATGCGGGCCAGCTTAGCGGCCGTCGTGTCGGTCTGCGAAACCAGGTCATCCAGAAGCACCGTATCGGCGATGCGTCGAAACTGTTCGAGCCGTGGACCACCTAACAGGCACAGCACCTTGATCTCCAGGCCCGTGTGCGCCTGCAGCCATTGGACGATGTCGAGCAACGACCCCTGCGCGCCGCCGACATTGGCATCGTGCGACACGAACAGAACGCGCCAGGATGGGCCCTTGGTCAACATGCCTGCTGCCGGCGGCGCCGACAGCACGTCCCGCGTCGCCTGCAGATAGGCGTAGCCGTAGCGGGCGTCGGGTTCCAGATAGGCCCCCTCAGCCCAATCGTTCCAGGCGTTGATGAAGATAAGCCGGCTGTCGAAATCGGCAAAACGATCGCATGTATCGGCGACCGCGTTGGTAAGCCATTCCTTGTAGCGGGCCGGCGTCGCGTTCGCCAGAATGTAGGCAGCCTCCATTCTTCGTGCGGTGTTGTCCCAGGAGGGGCAAAGTCCGCGAAACAGGGTGTAGGGAACCTGCGGGTAGGCACGGCTGCGGTTGAGGAGCTCCGTCCAGTCGTAGATCTTTCCCGGGAAGTCGCTCTTGAGCGTCGTAATGCTGATCTCGGGAAACGCTCCAGGATTTGGTGGGAACTCGACAGCAGCGTCAAATCCGAATTCAGCGGGATCGCCCGTGTCGAACGCCTGCGGATAGGCAAGAAAAATCTCGCCGATGCCGGCCTCTCGGCAGTAAGCCCTCCAGCGCTGTGCCGTTTCCGCCGCTGACGGAAACAATCCGGGCCGGTAAATCATGAGAAGGGGCTTGCCACCGATACGGATGTATCGCCGGTCGCGGAAATAACCGGATACGTTCTCGATGAAAGCCAGGTCGTCTTCGGGTGAATGCGACTGCGGGATCAACACTTCCTGCGCACGCCCATCCCAGCGCCGGCTCCAGGGCTCGTTTGCCCAATTGATGCAGAAACCCAGTTCGTGGGCGTCATTTTCGACAAACTGGGTAATCGGCATCTCAAGGATGCGCTTGCCGTTGAACCAGTAGAAATGAAAACAGAATCCCGAAACGCCATATCGCATGGCGATCTCGATCTGCTCCTTCTGGATGTCCTTCACCCGCAGATCATAGAAGCCAAGGTCTCCCGGCAGACGAGGTTGATAGTGACCGTCGAATTGTGGCACCGCACGCGTCACATTCGTCCATTCCGTGCAGCCCTTTCCCCAAAAGGCGTCATTCTCGGGAGTCGGATAAAACTGCGGCAGGTAGAATGCGATCACCCGTGCTCTCAAGCCGGCTGGCCGTCTCTCGTTTGATCGCGGCACATGTGTTGCTGGAGCGCGCCGGGTTTCGCGCCTTTCATTCCTGCCGAAACGAACATAGTGATCGAGCGGATTTGTCGCGGCGATAGTAACGTCGTGATATCTGCTCAGATAGTACTCTGTGTCGAAATCTGGGTTTGGGTTTCGGAACTCGGCGGCACCATGATCGATGTAGTGCATGATCGGGTCGCGCCCGCTTCGGGCCACGTCAGGATTTTGAGCCAGATACCACGGCTCGTCGAACAGGCCGCTTGATCGAATGCGGCGGCGGATTTGAAACCTTTTCCATCGCCTCCTGCTGATGAGCGATTTTAAAAAGATCATGAAATCGGATCTATTCAATCGGGTCTGCCTCGCGGGCATCGGGCTCCACTTCATCCCAGGCAACTCCCGAGATGTTTCCGCAGATCATTCCGAGCACCCGCTCCAGAGCATGCTGCAACGTGCCGTCTTGCTGGCCTGCCTCGTTGGGAAATGATGTCAGAGGCAGATCGAGCTGCTTAAGTGGTTCCAGCGCGCCGCGACGAACCCAGAACATCGTTCCGGCAAAGAAGTTGGGGGGAGAACCGGAGGCAAGCCCCATTGCCTCCAACAGATTGAGGATCATTGCCTTGTTCTCGCCCCATGCGGCTTCGTCGTCCTTCCACGCATTGGGCAACCGAAAGCGGCTGGATCCTACCATCAGCGTGTCCGGCGAGCGCCCGAACTTGGCGATGATTCGGTCGACGACGTCTCGGGATCCGATCAGGTCGAAGGCGCATGCCTGCCGCCAGATATCGCCGAGGATCATCCGCGGTCCGCTCAGCCCCGACTTCTTGCCATGCAGCTTGCAGATGAGATCGAAGGGATCAAGCCTGCCTTCCCTCAGCAATTGCATGAAAGGGCCAATGTCGCGCCCGCGATTGTCATAGACAATGATCTCGGCATCCTTGGATCTTGCCCTGACGCGTTCCGCGAAGGCCTTGTCTGGCTGGGTCAGTGTCAGGATGAGATGGAACGGACGATCGATCGCTTCCAGAAGCGCTTCGAATTCGGGCCAGAGATCGATGTAATGCAGATGCACCACAACGGCTATCTTCGGCTCCGCTGTCGGTCGTCGTTCCGATGCTTGGGCTGGTCGACCATCAAAGTGCCGGGATAGTGTCTTCTGCAGGTTGTCACTTGCCACCCCAAAGCCCCAGCCAGCGAGACTGCCGAGGGCCGTGGCCAATTCGCGCTCTTCCGGCCCCCCAATATACAGCAGAGGTCGCAGCACGACGCCTGGGCCAAGCGGCAGCTCAAATCGCTTTTGGCGCCGCCGGTGGCGTAGCACCGCGACGAGGTCACTGATTTTCAAAGGCCGGATACTCGACGCGACGATATCGCGGCTGTCGAATTGCAGGACTAGGCCCTCTTCGCTGCTTTCAAGGACATATGATGTCCGCTGGGTAACCGGCACATAGAAGACCTTCTCGGGGCGTCGCCGGACACGAACATTGACCCTGAGAAACGGCATCCGCCTGTCTGTCGGTGCAAGCTCCACAATGAAACGCCCCGGCGCGTCGAGGATGATCTCGCTCCGGATATCGTTCCTTTCGATGGCATACGCCTCGCCTTTTCGTGGTTGGCGGGGCGGCAGGTCGGACAAGGCAGCTCTCGTGTGTGGAGCGTCAGGCGACATAGCCGCTGTTCCGATTCGCTCGCGATCGGTCAAGGATGCAGTCAAATATACCGATCAGTCGGCCAAGTGAATTGATCAGTCTATTTCGATTGAGCGTCAGGCAATAGAAGCCGATCTTCGACAAATAACGCAGTATATCCACGAACGGACTATAGGCTATGCCATATTTTCTGCGCAAGTGAATCTCCGACCGCATCTTCGACCGATACCGCAAGATCCGTGATCGTGTCGATTGCGCAACCGAAGTGCCGACGTCGTGGATGGCAAGCGCGCCGCTGACAAGGATCATCGGCTCGTCACGCTGCAGCAGGCGATAGGAAAGGTCGTCATCCTCGAAATACAGAAAGATATCCTCATCAAACCCTCCCGTATCGAGGAAGAGCGTCCGTTTGATCATGAACACGCCGCCATTGACGAAGCGGACGCAGCAATCCCCCCAGACCTGCCGAACACGCGCCGGCAGCGACAGCCCGGAAAGGCGGTCAATTTCGCTCTGCTCGCGAAACCACAGCCGCCCGTCCAGCGTGTTTGTGCGCGGTACGAAGACGCTGCAATTTGGGTAATGTTCGGTCGCCTGCAGAAGCGCGTCGATGGCGCCCGCCTCAAGGCGCACGTCGGGGTTTATGAACAACAAATACTCCCCGGATGCCGCCGCGGCTCCGATATTGCAGGCGCGACCGAAGCCAAGGTTCACGGCATTGTCGATACGACGAACGGCAAGGCCCGATAAAGCGGCGGAAAGATCGTCCGTACTTGCATTGTCGACACATACGACCTCCAGGCCTGGAGGCAGGCCGGCGAGCGCGCCGCGCACTGTATGTGCGCTGTTGTGCGTTACGGTAACAACGCTTATCGATATGTTCATTTGGTGAGCCACTCTGACCCTTCTCAGTCGGCATCCCTATACGATACGGCCAGCAATTTAAGCATTGCATCTCTGCCGGTCGAGTCCATATCAACGACTAAAAAAGGGGCAATGAGCGCGCTGAAGCAAGCGTGAGGTGGCTTTGCGCGAAGGGTGACGCCAGGCGCTGATGTGCGGATGTCTTTGTGGTCCGACGGGTACACGGCTATCGCCCCGACGTCAGGCCACCACCATTCAGCCATGCGGCCACGGGCCTGTCGCTCCAGACCTGAACCTCGATGTATAGTTCGAATTCCTTCAGATGATAGTTCGCGTAGGTGCCGTCATTCACCTCATCTTTCGGCAGGCCGAACCGCCTGACCACACTCTCGAGCTCGCCAAGCCGAAAGACCTTCTCGTGATAGGGGCGAACGGGGTCGACCGGCAATCCGAAAGCTGGTCCGAGCCGCATGGAGACAACGCTGTCAGGGTAGGTGAAACTGGCTGCGGCCGGGTCCAAAGCGCTCAGTGGCAACCGGACACTCTTCGTGTCGGCGTAGAGGTTTGCGAACCAGTTGGAATGTCCCAGGATGAAGTAATGAGGAGCGTTCCGTTCGGGGCAGCCGCCGGCAGCCACGAACAGGTTTCTCAATTTCGTTTCGGTCTGTCGCCGCAACTTCATATAGGAGCGGCCGAATACCCTTTTCGATCCGGACAGACGGCGCGCCGCCAGCGTTTCCAGAATCGCCGGCAATTCGTCGTCGCGCGCATCGCTGAGGTTGCGGAACGGCGGGTCCGCCGCCGGGTGATAATGGGTGATGAAGTCCGGCATCGCAATCTCACGATAAAGCACGATAGCGAGTCGTGCACGCGGCGCCGATGCCCGCAACATGACCCCAGTCGAGCGACTACAGGTTCTCCCGCACCCGCTTTTCGAGTTCGATCGTGCGTGCGCTGAGATCGTCCAGTTCGAACCCTTGCGAGTCGAGGAAGGCGGCCGATCCGTTGTTGGGGTCGGCGGCAAGGCGGTGCGTTTCCCGCAGGTGACGCTTCAGCCAGGCGCGTTGCTCGCGCTGCAACCGGGCGCGTTCAGGGCCGTGTTCGCGCTGCATCAAGGTATTGTAGGCTGCGTTCAGCCTGGCGTCGAACTTGTCGATCTCGGTCTTGCCGCAATCCAGCATTGCCGAGGTCACGCCGGCGGACCGGTCGATGCAGGCTTTCATCTCGGCATCGCTCTGCGCCATCGCGGGACAGGCCGCCGTAATGGCGGCGATGGCGAAAAGGCAGGCATATCGGTGCATGGGCGGTTCCTCGATTGCAAAGCTGGACGCTTCGACACGTCAGTTTCGGTACGCCAGCACCCGCCCCGGATACGATATGTTGGCTAGGTCGCGGTTGCGTCAAGGCCTGGCTCGGCGCACGGCCTCATCCATAACAGCCGCGCTCCCTTGCCAGCCGCCGCACCAGCGCCGACACCGCGTCGATCGCCGGCGTCGGCTTGTCGGTAAGCCGGCCGAGCTCCTGCACGGCGCACACCAGCGCGTCGATCTCCATCGGCCGGCCGCGTTCCAGATCCTGCAGCATCGAGGTCTTGTGCTCGCCGACATCGCCGGCGCCCTTGATGCGGCGGTCGACCGCGATGGGGAAACGCACGCCCAGCGCCTCGCCGATCGCCTGCGCTTCCAGCATCATGGCGCGGGCGAGCGCGCGGGTGCCGTCGTCGGCGACGATTGCGGCAAGCGTGCTGCCGGTCAGCGCCGAGATCGGATTGAAGGAGAGGTTGCCCCACAGCTTCACCCAGATTTCGCTTCGGATGTCCTCGCGCACAGGCGCCTGCAGCCCGGCCTTGACCATTTCCTCGGCCAGCCTCGTGACGCGTTCGCTCTTTTCTCCGGAAGGTTCGCCGAGCGAAAAACGCTTGCCCTCGACATGGCGGATCAGGCCCGGCGCATCGACCTCGACGGCCGGGTAGACGACCGAGCCGATGACGCGGCGAGGTCCGATGCGCTGCCAGATGGCGCCGCCGGGGTCGACCGTCTCCAGCCTCGTGCCTTCGAGCGGCCCGCCGAGCCCGTGAAAATACCACCAGGGCACGCCGTTCTGCATGGTGACGACCGCGGTGTCGTCTCCGAGCAGCGGCGCGATCTGGTCGAGCGCGGGCGCGACGGAATGCGCCTTCAGCGCCAGGATGACATAGTCCTGCGCGCCAAGCTCCTCGGCCTTGGTGGCGGCGCGCACGGGAGCGGCGGTTTCCTGGCCGTCCTCGATCAGGCGCAGGCCGCCGGCCTTGATCTCGTCGAGATGGGCGCCGCGCGCGACGATTGCCAGTTCGGTGCGGCCGGCGAGCGCGAGTTTTGCCGCGAGATATCCGCCGATGGCGCCAGCGCCGAAAATGGTGATCTTCATCTCAATGGCCTTTTATTTCACGCATGTCGGCATCTTGGAGTCGAGGCCGCTTCCAAGCTGACATGCACTAGAGTCCGAGCTTGGCGGCAAGGCCGATACGCTGCAGCTTACCGGTCGCCCCTTTCGGAATCTCGTCCAGGATCAGCACCTTGCGCGGCACCTTGAAGTCCGCCAGCCTCGTTGCGGCATGGGCGCGGATGTCGCTTTCGGTGGCGCTCATGCCCTCTCGCAGCACCACGGCGGCGGCAACCTCTTCGCCCAGCTTGTCATGCGGCATGGCGAAGGTGACGACCTGCGCCACCGCCGGATGGTCCATCAGCACGTCGTCGACCTCCAGCGGCGAAATCTTCTCGCCGCCGCGGTTGATGATCTCCTTCAGCCGGCCGGTCACCCTGAGATAGCCGTCCTCGTCGAGCACGCCCTGGTCGCCGGTGTGGAACCAGCCATGCGCGAAGGCGGTGGCGTTGGCATCCGGGTTCTTCTCGTAGCCCGATGTCACGTTCGGGCCGCGAATGACGATCTCACCGGTCTCGCCGGCTTGCATCAGCCGGCCGTCCGGCGCCATCACGGCGACCTCGGGTCCGCCGGCGGCGCCGACGCTGCCCGGCTTGCGCAGGCCCGGCGGCAGCCGGTTCGACGCCATCTGGTGCGCCGCCTCGGTCATGCCGTAGGATTCGATGACAGGGCAGCCGAAAGTCGCTTCGAGTTCGGCCATCACCTGCGCCGGCAGCGAGGCCGAGGACGAGCGGATGAAACGCAGGCGCGCCGCCGCCAGCGCTTCCGCATTGCGCGCCGCGCGCGGCAGGATCGCCTGGTGCATGGTCGGCACCGCCGTGTACCAGCTCGGCTTTGCATCGCTCAGCCACTGAAAGAAGCGCAGCGCGTTGAAGCCCGGCGTGCAGTAGATGCTTCCGCCCGATGCCAGCGACGACAGCACCGCCGCGATCAGCCCATGGATATGAAACAGCGGCATGATGTTGAGGCAGCGGTCCTCAGCGCTCAGGCCCAGCGTCGCACCGATATGGCGGGCGGATGCCGCGACATTGGCATGGCTGAGCGGCACCAGCTTGGGGCGCGACGTCGTGCCCGACGTGTGCAGCAGAAGCGCGATGTCGTCTTCTCCCGCCATGTCGGGCGCTGCCTGCGGACCGACCGCCTTGCCTTCGATGGTGAAACTGCCGGCGGGGCTGTCGGGCCGCACGACGA
This sequence comes from Mesorhizobium sp., assembly GCF_017306585.1. Classification (GTDB taxonomy): domain Bacteria; phylum Pseudomonadota; class Alphaproteobacteria; order Rhizobiales; family Rhizobiaceae; genus Mesorhizobium. Next base: position 10,525 of record NZ_JAFKIC010000148.1, read on the forward strand.
GCCTGAGCACGCCGATACCCAGCCGCTCGGCCACCGTCACCGCCGGGCCGGTCTCACCCTCAGCCACCAGGATCGCCCTGGCGCCGATGTCGGTGAGATAGAAATCGAGCTCGTCGGCCCGGTAAGCAGGGTTGAGCGGCGCCGTCGAGGCGCTCGCCGCCACAGCGACGAAGGCTGTCGCCATCTCCGGCCCGTTCGGCAGCACGATCGCCACCCGGTCGCCCCGGCCGATACCCAGCGCATGCAGCCGTTCTGCGGTAGCGGCGATCAGGGCGCGCAGGCCGCCATGGGTGAGGGCCGGTCTATCAGGCGCCAGGATCGCCGGGGCATCATCGGCGCCCGCGACGAGGCGATGGGAGAGGTCTTTTGGGTTCGTGCTCATGGTCACCGATTATGGTTCAAACGACAGCTTTTGAAAGTCCGGCGGACGGTTGCGGCGCTGAACTATTGTTGATGCGGGCGCGGGCCGGCGATTGGCGAAGGCGCCGATGACAGCATCTTTCTCCCCGTCCCTATACGGGGAGAAATGCCCGGCAGGGCAATGAGGGGCAGCGCCAACGCCTGTAAGCCAATTGCGGCCACCTACGACACGCCGATCCGCCATCCTCAATACCCAAGCGCCATTCCGTCCTTGCGCGGGTCCGAGGCGCCGGTCAGCGTGCCCTTTTCCCAGTCGATCAGCACCGCCTGTCCCCCGCCTAGCGGGTGATGCGGCTCGATAATGGCATGGCCGCGCCGGCGCAGGCCTTCGAGCGCTTCCGCGGGCACGCTGCGTTCGGCCTCCACCATGCCGTCATTGTAGAACACGCGCGGCGCGTCCAGCGCCTGCTGCGGGTCCATGCCGAAATCGATCATGTTGGTGAGCAGATGGACATGGCCGAACGGCTGGTAGCCGCCGCCCATGACGCCGAACGGCATCACCACGCGGCCGTTTTTCGTGGCCATGCCGGGCATGATCGTGTGCATCGGCCGCTTGCCGGGCGCGATGGCATTGGGGTGTGCGGGATCGAGGCGGAAGCTCGATCCCCGGTTCTGCAGCACCACGCCGGTCCTGGGACTGACGACGCCGCTGCCGAAGGAATAATAGGTCGAGTTGATGAAGGAGACGGCGTTGCGGTCGCGGTCGACGACGGTGATGTAGACCGTATCGCTGCCCGGCAGCTCGACATCGGGCAGATGCGTCATGGCCCGATCGCGGTCGATCTCGGCGCGCAGCCGGTCGGCATAGGCGCTCGACAGGAGTTCCTTCACCGGCACCGGCACATGGTCCTGGTCACCGAGGAAACGGTCGCGGTCGCGGTAGGCGAGCCGCCCGGCCTCGATTTCCAGATGCAGCCGCTCGGCGCCGTTGGGGTCCAGCCCGCCGAGCTTGAAGCCCGACAGCATATTCAGCATCAACAGCGCCGTCAGGCCCTGGTTGTTCGGCGGCATCTGGTGGATGTCGTAGCCGCCATAGGAGGTGCTGACAGGCGCGACATAGTCGCCTTTGGTCGCCGCGAAATCCTCATGCGAATGCAGGCCGCCCAATTCCCTGAGCCGGCTCACCATGTCGTCGGCGACCGAGCCTTCATAGAAGCCGGCGCGGCCTTGTCTTGCGATGATGCGCAAGGTGGCGGCCAGTTCCGGCTGGCGGTGGACATCGCCGGCCATCGGCGCCTTGCCGCCGGGCAGGAAGATGCGCGCGCAGTGTTCGTCGGCGGAAAGGTCCGTCTCCGGCTCCGCCCAGTCGAAGGCGACACGGTCATGCACGACATAGCCGTTCTCGGCATAGTGGATCGCCGGGGCCAGCACCTCGGCAAGGCTCTTGCTGCCATGGTCCTCCAACAGCCGGCACCAGGCGTCGATCGCGCCCGGAACGGTCACCGCGTGCGGGCCCTGTTTGGGAAGTTCCTCGAACCCCTTGCCGCGATACCAGTCCACGGTGGCCGCCGCCGGCGCCCGGCCGGAACCGTTGAAGGCCAGCACCTCGCTCTGCCCCTTGGGGCAATAGAGCACGAAGCAGTCGCCGCCTATGCCGGTCGATTGCGGCTCGACCACGCCTTGCACGGCCGCCGCGCAGACGGCGGCGTCCATGGCGTTGCCACCGGCGCGCAGCATGTCGATGGCGGCAAGCGTCGAAAGCGGATGCGAGGTCGCCGCGACCGCTTCCGTGGCACGAACCGGCGAGCGGCCGGGAAACTGGAAATCACGCATTGTCGTCTGGATATCCCATGGTCACTTGAACGAAATCAATGCCGCCGGCCGAAGATCTGCGCGAGCGACAAGAGAAGGATCGACAGCACGATCAGGCAGGTCGAGATGGCGGCGATGGTCGGGTCGATCTGGTCGCGCAGCGCGTTGAACATGCGCCGCGTCAGCGTCGTGGTCTCGCCGCCCGAGATAAACAGCGAAACCACCACCTCGTCGAAAGAGGTGATGAAGGCGAACAGCGCGCCCGAGACGATCGAGAAGCGGATCTGCGGCATCGTCACCTGCCAGAAGGCCGCGATGCGCCCGGCGCCGAGGCTGCGCGCCACCCGCTCCTGGTTCATGTCGTAGGAGCGCAGGCCCGACAGCACCGTCAGCACCACCAGCGGCAGCGCCTGCACCGTATGCGCGATGACGAGGCCCGTCAGCGTGTTGTTGAGCCCGATGCGCGCATAGAGGAAGAAGGTGCCGATGCCGATCAGGATCACGGGGATGATCAGCGATGCCGTCAGCAGCGCGTTGATGGTGCCGTTGAAGCGCAGCGTACCCCGGTTGATCGCATAGGCGGCCATGGTGCCGAGTGGTGTCGCCACCAGCACGGTCATGATTGCCACCTTGACCGAGACGATGGTGGCGTCGCGCCACTCCAGCGACTGGAAATAGCTCTGGTACCAGCGCAGCGACCATTGCTGCGGCGGGAACTGCAGCAGCGTTGAATCCGAAAACGACATGATGACGATGATGACCGACGGCGCGATCAGGAACAGCAGGATGAGGCCGCCCAGCGCATAGAGCCACAGCCGTTGCCGGTGCAGGATAGGCAGTCCAACATCCCCACTCATCGCGAACTCCAAACGCCGGTTGCGCGCGCGCCGAGCAGCCACTGGAACAGGCCGAGCAGGGCCAGCGTCACCGCCAGCAGAACCACACCCAGCGCGGCACCGGCGCCCCAGTTGGAATAGAGGCTTGTCGTCTGCTCCATGCGCATCGCCCACATGATCACCTTGCCGCCGCCCATCAGGGCCGGCGTGACGAAGAAGCCGAGGCACAGCACGAAGACGATGACCACGCCAGAGGCGAGGCCCGGCAGCGACAGCGGGAAAAAGATCTGCCGGAAGGTCGCGACCGGGCCGGCGCCGAGATTCATGCCGGCGCGCAGGCAGTCGGTGTCGATGGTCTTCATCGAGGCATAGAGCGGCAGCACCAGGAAGGGCAGCAATATATGCGTCATCCCGATGACGACGCCCGAGAAATTGTTGGCGAGCGACAGCGGCTGGCTGATCACGCCGAGGTCGATAAGCCAGCTGTTGATCAGGCCCTTGCGCTGCAGGATCACCAGCCAGGCATAGGTGCGCACCAGAACCGATGTCCAGAACGGCAGGATGACGAAGATCAGGCAGATCGAGGCCGCGCGGCGCGGCAGTTGCGACAGCATATAGGCAAGGGGATAGCCGAGCAGCACACAGGCGCCGGTAACGATGAAGGCGACCTTGAAGGTGGTGACGAACGTTTTCACATAGGACGCCTGCTCGAAGAAACGCGCATAATTGGACGCGCTGAGCGCACCGGTCTCGTCGAACAGCGACAGCCAGAACAGCCAGCCGACCGGCACGATGATGATGGCGAAGACCAGAAGCAGGCTGGGCGAAAGCAGCGCCAGAAGCCTGAGCTCTTCGCGCCGTGCGTCGGCACGCAGCGCCCGCGTGTTGAGAGTCCGGTCGGCGACCGTCTCGTTCGGGAGGGCGGATTGCGTGCTCATCCCTCGGCCGCCACCAGTATGGTGTCCTTCGCGTCGAGGCCGAGATTGATCGGCTGGCCCGGTGCGGGCATTTTCGCCAGCACGTCGCCGCGGCAATAGTCGCGCAGCGTCAGCTGGCGACCGTCGCGTAGCGAGGCATAGCAGACGAAACTGTCGCCCTGATAGATGATGTCGCCAACCGTGGCGCTGAGCACATTGACGTTGTCCGCCGCTTCGCCATTTTCGACCAGCCGCAACGTTTCCGGCCGCACCACCATCAGGTACCGGCCCGCCGCAGGCGCGGGCGCCGCCGTGCGGATTTTCCTGTCTTCATACCAGACCGATCCGTCGCGGCTTTCGACCGGAACGAAATTCGATTCGCCGATGAAGCCGGCCACGAACTGTGTCTTCGGCGCGGAATAGAGCGTTTCGGGCCTGTCGAGCTGTTCGATGCGTCCGGCGTTCATCACCGCGATGCGGTCCGACATCGTGATGGCTTCGCGCTGGTCGTGCGTAACATAGACGGTCGTCATGCCGAGCCGCCGGTGCAGCGCGCGCAGCTCGATCTGCATGTGCTCGCGCAGGCCCTTGTCCAGCGCCGATAGTGGCTCGTCCATCAGCACGATGCGCGGCTCGAAGACGATGGCGCGCGCCAGCGCGACGCGCTGGCGCTGGCCGCCGGAAAGCTGGTCGACGCGGCGCTCGCCGAGGCCCGCGAGCTTCACCATCTCCAGCGCTTTCTCCACCCGCTCGGCGGTCTCCTTGGCGGCCACGCCACGCTGCTTCAGCGCAAAGGCGATGTTGTGGGAGACGTTCATGTGCGGAAACAGCGCGTAGTTCTGGAACACCATGCCGATGTTGCGCCTGTGCGGCGGCGTGGCGATGATTTCGTCGCCGCCGACCTTGATCGAGCCGGCATTGGCTCTCGTGAATCCGGCCAGGATCATCAGCAGCGTCGTCTTTCCCGATCCGGAAGGCCCGAGCAGGGTCAGGAATTCACCGGCTTCCACATCGAGGTTGAGGTCGCGCAGCACATGAACGCTGCCAAACCGTTTCTCGATCGCGCGCATGCTGATCGGCAGCGCGGAAGGCGCAATGGACAAGATCATTTTCTCCTGGGCAGGGCTGCGAAAGCGGGGCGACGCATCGTTTCGGTTTGCATCGCCCCGCCATGTCAGGCTTTCGGTCGCGGCCTATTGCTGGATCAGATTGTTGAACTTCTCCGTCGCCTCGACCAGATTGTCGCGCCAGAACTCGGCGTCCTGCAGCACCTGCTTCTTGACGTTTTCGGGCGCCGAGTTGATGTCCTTGATCCGCTCCGGCGGAATCTTGCCGGTCTCGAAAGCCTTCTCGTTCACCGGGCCGTTGTCGACATAGAGCGGCAGGTTGGCCTGCAATTGCGGGCTGACGAACATGGCCAGCGCCTTCATTGCCGCTTCCTTGTTCTTGGCGCCCTTGGGAATGACCATGCAGTCGGCGGTGAGCACGCCCTGGTCGAAGGAGAAGCTGACCGGCGCGCCTTCCTTCTTCAACGTGCCGGCGCGGCCGTTCCAGATGCTCGCCATGTCGACCTCGCCATCCTTGACCAACTGCATGGCCTGCGCGCCTGACGTCCACCAGGCATCGACATGGCCGCGGATCTTGTCGACCGATTTCAGCGCGCCGTCGATATCGACGGGGTAGACCTTGTCGATCGGCAGGCCGGAGGCGAGTGCCGCCACGCTCAACGTTTCCGTCGACTGGCTGCTGCTCAGCGCGCGCCGACCGGGAAATTTCTTGACGTCCCAGAAGTCCGCCCAGGTTTTCGGCCCTTTGTCGCCGAACACATCGGTCCGATAGATCAGCACGACGGAGGTGTAGGAAATGCCGACCCAGTCGTCATGGACGAGCTTCGGGTTGATGCCGCTCTTGTCGATGATGCCGTAGTCGAGCTTCTCGAACAGCCCTTCCTTGGAGCCGCGCGCGCATTCGTCGGCACCGAGTTCGGTGATGTCCCACTTCACCGCATTGCCGGTCACCTGCAGCCGCACATCGTCGAGGCCGTTGGTGGTGTCCTGCTTGATGGTGATGCCGAGCGCGGCGGCGGCCGGGTCGAAGAAGGCCTTGGTCTGGGCCTCTTGATAGGTGCCGCCCCACGAGGCGACGGTGATGGTGTCGGCGGCAAAAGCGGGGATCGCCGCCGCTGCCATGAGCCCTGCCATCGCGGCAATTCTAACGCTTTTGGTCTTGTTCATGTCGGTTCTCCAACCGGTGTTCCCATTGTTTTTGATTTCGCATGCGATTTTGTATACAATTTTGAGTGTAGCTCCGGGATCGGCGTTGTCAACAGCGCTTCAAGCGGTCAGGGCAACCAGCAGCGCACGGGGTCGGGGCGTGGCAAATCGCGCCGACTTTGAATACAGCTAGGCGACAAAACATATCGACTACCGGCGCGGACGCCGGAGAATTGGAAACGGAACTTGGCCAAGGAAACCAGAAACACGCTGCGCGACTCCGTTTATTCGGCGCTCAAGGCGATGATTGTGACCGGCCAGATCCCGCCGGGCTCGCGCGTCACCGAGAGCGACATAGCGGCGAAACTCAATGTCAGCCGCACCCCCGTGCGCGAGGCCTTCAACCGGCTGGAGCGCGACGGGCTGGTCACCGGCCGGCCACGCCAAGGCTATGCCGTCACCGAATTCGACATCAACATGTTCCGCGAGGCCTTCGACATCCGCGAATTGCTAGACGGCCATGCGACGGAACTGGCGGCGGCCGCCGCGACGGAAAAAGACAAGGTGCGGCTGCGTGCCATGCTGGCCGAATGCGAGCGGCTGGCCGCCATTCCCGACCGCACGACGCGCGAAAAATTCCAGGAGCTGGAGGTCGGCATCGACCTGCACCGGGTCATTGCCGAGATCAGTGGCAATATCATGTTGCACGGCATGCTTTGCGGCATCCTCGACAAGTGCCAGCACTATGTCTGGACCGAATTGTTGTGGCTCGACGAATGGAAGATCGCCCGCGACGAGCATGCCGAGATCGTCGAGGCGATCTGCGCCGGCGACGCTGCCAGGGCCGGCGCCCTGGCGCGCGCCCATGTCAGGGGATCACGCGAAAACGTGCTGCGCCTGCTGCAGGCGAAGTCCGACTACCAGAGCTTTCTCGCCAAGGCGTCCTGACCGGGCCTCGCCCAGCGGCAGGCAAGCTCAGAATGTCTTGGTCAGGCTCGCTTTGAAGGTACGGCCGGGCGCGGCGACCCCGATCGAGGACAGGGCGCCGATATAGTAGCGGTCGAACAGGTTCTCGACGCTGACATTGGCCTTGAGGTCGTTGCCGAAATCATAGCTGCCGAAGAGGTCGACGACCTGATAGCGGGGCCATGTCTGCGGCGCCGCGATGCCGCCCGTGGCGATCTTTCCGCCCGAACGCTCGGAGGCGAACTGCAGCCTGGCTCCGACTGTCAGGGCATCGTCAAAGGCGCGGAAGCCCGCCGTGATGCTTCCGGCGTAGGTCGGAGGCACATAGCTGCCGCCGTAATCCAGGCCCGATGCGTAAGGCGTACAGGTGGAGCTTGTCGGGCAATACTCGATGCGCGTGTAGTTGGTGATATTGCCGTCGAAGAAATAGGTGCCGGTGTCGTAGCTCGCGGAAAGCTCGACGCCGCGATAGTGGGCGGCCGCGATGTTGTCCCATTTGTAGCGGTTGTTGATGCCATCCGCCGGCCCGCGCACGATGTAGTTTTCATAATTGTTGCTGAACAGCGCGGCCTTGAAGCGCAGCGAGTCGCCGGGCAGGAAAATCCCGTCCTTCAGAATATTCACACCGAATTCCGTATTCTTGGCCAGCTCCGGCTGCAAATCCGGGTTGATGCCCAGCAGCCAGCCATAGTTCCAGTGCGATTCCCGTAGCGATGGCGGGCGATAGCCTTCCGTGTACAGCCCATAGAACTGCACGCCAACGGCGGGTTCGAGGGTGATGCCGATGTTGGGGCTGAGGCGCTGGCCGCTCTTTTCTGGATAGGCCGCCAGATAGTCCTTGCCCCTTGAATCGTAGTGATCGTAGCGGGCGCCGGCGCTCAGGCTTACCCAGTCGAGCGGCTTGAGTGTCGCCTTCGTATAGCCGCTCTCCATCGTGCGCACGCCGATGGGCGCCGGCGAGGTGTAGAGGGTGCCGCTCACCAGGGTGGAAGACTTTGCATTCTCGTTGACGATTTCGAGGCCGTTCTCCCAGGTGAGCGCGCCGATCGGCGTGTCGAACCGGGACGTGTTGGAGATGTCGCCGCCCGCGGAAAGATCCCCATAGCCGCCGAAACCGTTGACCTTGACCGTGTTGCTGTCGGCGTTGAGGTCGGTCAGCCAGGCATTCGCCCTGAAATCGACCAGCGGATTGTCCTGCGGCTGATAGCGATACTTGGCTGTGTAGGTGTCGACCCGGATTTCCGAAAGGTCGTGCTGAGCTTGCCCGGACGGTGCCCACGGTTGGAACTGGAGTTCGTTGATCTCGCCATATCTGGAATTGTAGCGGTTGAAGCCCAGTTCCAGCGATTGGTCGTCAGCCCAGCGCAAGGTCAGCTTGGCCAGGACCGAACTTGTGTCCTGCGACGTGTTGAACACTTCCGATCCCGGACCGGGTGCGGCGTTGGCAACGCCCGGCGTGGTCCCGAACGTGACGCCGTCCGGAACCTTGGTGCCGGCGAAATAATTGCCGTTCCGTCGCTTCGAATAGGCGATGATGAAGTCTATGTTTTCCTGCGTGGTCGCCGCCGCCACATTGCCTGACCAGGCGTCGCCGTTGAGAAAGGCCGGCCGGTCGTCGCTACTCCTGGTGTCCGCCGCAGGCGGGCTGATCGTGTTGCTGCCTATATCCGTTTTAAGGCGCACCCCATATTCATGCCCCTCCCTGACGATGTCCCTTGCCTCCAGCGTCCTGAAATTGATCGCTCCGCCGATCCCTCCAACGCCCACGCCGGAGCTTGGTCCCTTCGAAATGTCGACGCCGCCCAGCATATCGGGGTCAACATAGACCTCGTCGCGATTGCCGATATAGCCGCGATAGCTCGATGTCGACTGACGTGCGCCATCCACCGTCGTGGTGACACGGCCCATGCCTTGCAGACCGCGGATGTTGGGATTGATCGACGTCCCGACATGGCCGCCCGCCGAAATGACGCCGGGTGTTCCCACGAACACGTCGCCGGCCGTGGTGGCTGTTATACGGTTCAGTTGCTCGGCGGAGATATAGCTGGACGATCCCGGCGTCTCGTAGGGCGTGTCCCGGGGATTGCCGCTGCCCCCGGCTGTGACGTTGATCGGGCTCAGCACGGTCGATCCCTCGGCCGTAGCTGATCCCGCCGCCAAAGGCTTCGAGGGACCGCCGATCGTGACGCTGTTGGCGCCGGTGAAACGATAGCTCAGCCCCGTTCCGGCGAGTATCCTGGCAAGGGCGGCGTTCGAGGCCAATTGCCCCTGGACGCCCGATGTGCGCAGTCCGCGCGTGACCGAGCTGTCGTAGAGGACCTGGACTCCGCTGGCGATCCCAAACCGGGTGAGCGCGCCATCGAGCGCTCCGGCGGGAATGGAATAGGTGACAGCTTGCGCCAGCGCGACGCCGGCGTTCAACGCGGTATGAAAAACGATCGTCGCCGACAGAAGCGCGATCTTTCGACGATATCCGGCCGCGCGCGATCCGAATGCAAAATGCCCCATTCCCGGTCCCCAAGCAATGTCGCCGCAATGATCGTCGCGGCCTCTATTGATGGAGACGATCCGGCTTTCCGGACCCGAAAATTTTCCGGTCGATTTTTTTTAGGCTATCGCAGCAGCACGATGCCGCCGATCAGGTGGATCGGGCGGACCTGCAATGTGTCCTCGAGCTGGGCGAGAATTTCCTCGGGCCGGTCGAGATGGAAAACGCCCGAAACCTGCCGGGACCGCAGCGCGCTTCCCGCGATCACCACCTTGCCCCGGCGATGGCGGTTGAGGTCGGCCACCACTTCGGCAAGCGGCCTGTCCCTGAAGATCAGCAGGCCCCGGCGCCACGCGGCTGCTTCATCGGCGTCGGCCATGATTTTTTCGCCGAGTCCGGCCAGCGAATAGCGGATCGCCTCGCCGCCGCTGAGTTCGGCATCGGCCAGGCATTGCACCGTGATGTGCCCTCGCAGGCAGTCCACCGAGATGTCGTCGACACCATGCTTGACCGAAAAGGAGGTGCCGGTCGCCGTGGTGTCTCCGTTTGCCGCGGTCACCACGAACGGCCTTGTCTCGTCACGGACCACGTCGAAGACGGCGGCGCCGGAGGTCAGGATGAGGTGGCGCTTAGCCGGCGAATAGTCGAGGGAGATTGTTGTTCCGCCGTCAAGGGTCATGGTCGAACCATCGGGCAGGCCAACGGTTCGCTGTTCTCCCACGCCCGTCGCGAAGTCCGAAAGCAGCGCGTCGATCGGCGGCAGGAACCCCAGGGACGACAAGCCCAGCGCAACGCCGGCGCCACCTGCCGCCATGCCCCCGGCGGCCAGGAACGAGCGCCTTGTCAGGCGGGCACCGGACCGGGATCTCCCGGCATCGAGCGCCGGGCCGAGATTTTTCCAGACCCGGCTCGATTGCTGGAACGCCCTTTCATGCCGCGCGCTGCGGGCACGCCACTTCATGAGAGCGGCGGCATCCTCGGCCGTTGCCTCGCCGGAGGTGATGCGCACGATCAAGGCCGTCGCTTCTCGCCTGAGAGCTTCGAAGTCCTCGTCCAGCATCGGCTCCTCTCATATGCGCGGGTGCTTCGCGGCAGGCCGCGCGCCCTCCGCCTCTATAGCCATCAACGATTGAGAATTGAAAAGCGGAAATTTCACGCCCGGTTCAAAGTCGCGAGCCGGCTGGAGCAATAATCGATCGCCTTGCGGATTTCCATTTCGACGGTGCGGACCGACACGTCGAACTCCCTGGCGATGTCGGCGTGGCGGCGCTGCTCGATCCGGGCGGCAATCAGCATCTTGCGCTGCCGTTCCGGAAGCTCGTCGATGACCCGCCTGAGACAGTGGATCTGATCGCGGTCCTCGATCTGCCTTTCCGGGCCCGGCCGCGGATCGGGAACCGAGAGCAGGTCGTCGATCTCATGCGGCGTCAGGCGATGTTTCCGTCCCCGGCTGTGATCGACGGCAAGCGTTCTGGCGATCCGCATCAGATAGGGAACCGGCGCGGCCAGTGCCGCGGCGCCGTTGCGCGCCAGCTTGATCCAGGCCTCCTGCGCCAGGTCTTCCGCGTCGTGATACGACCGGGTCTTGCCGGTGAAATAGCGCTTCAGCCTCGACTGATGCCGGGAAAACGCCGCCACGAGTTCATCGTCGTATTCCGACATCCCTGGTCCTCATACCGGCCGGGCATCGGTGATCGTCATCCAAAAGCGGCCGCGGATCGAGGGTATAAAATAGTTGATTAAAAAAGTCACCTTTAGATTCCGGATACCGGCAATCACGGAAATCCGACATCCGATCACGTTGATCTCGTTACATTTTGAACTGTTATATAAGGGAAAGCTCATGGACTTCCCGGTCAAATCAGGCAGAGTGATACCCGCGGCATTGCTCAGGGGCGGGAATGGGCGACGGTTTCGGATACATTGCCTTTGGCAATGACGAATTGTATGCGCGCGGCGCGCTCTTCAGCGCGTTGAGGCTCCTGCATTTCTGTCCCGGCGCCGACATCACCGTCCTTACCGACAGGCCCGGCATTTTCGATCGCTATCCGATCCGCACGATCGAGCTTACGGCCGGCCGGATGACCGAAATGTCCTTTGGCGGCCGTTACCGGTTCGGCATCAAGGCCGCTGGCATCATCGATCTGCTGGAGCGTTATGAGCGCCTGTTCTTCATGGATACGGACATGTATCCGGTTGGCGATATCTCGCGCTGCTTCCGCCAGATTTCTGCGTCCTGTTCCATCATGAGAAAGTGCGAGGGAACGCCAAAGCCGCCCTATCGCGCCATCAAGCACAAGGGGTTTCTGCTGGGCGGCCGGAAACTCACCGGATACGAACCGATGTGGAACAGTGGTGTGCTCGGCGTCCACAGCTCCAATAGTCCCGCGCTCAGCAAAGCCTATGGCGCCATCGAGCAGATGATCGGCGTCGTGAAGGCGCACACTCCGGAGCAGTTCTGCATAGGCGTGGCGCTTTCTCAGGACGGGCGGACGATCAGCGGCCACTGGCTGCCCATCCGCAATTACAACACCAGGGGAAGGAAGCTGTTCGCCCGCAGGCGTCTCGATGCGTTCTTCGCGGCCAACGGTCATCTCGATGTAGACCGGCAGGTCGAGCAGGCCTCGACTTACCGGCTCTGGCGGGCGCCGATCGATCTGTGGAAGCAAAGGGACATCTGGCATTTCTGACCCGACGTGCCGCACCCCATTGCCGGTCCTCAGCCGGCACCGTCGAGGAAAAGTTTCCATGCCTGCGTGAAATAGCGTTCCTCCTCGGCGGAATCGGCGAAACGCGCCTCCCCCAGCATGGCTGAAACAAGCGGCCTGATGGATGTGGCGTAGAGGAGCTGCTCCGCGAGGAAGAAAGCGGGTCCCGGCTTCATGGCGCCTTCCGCCTGCGCCTGTTCGACCAGACGGGTGAATCGGATCATGATCGGGTCTTCAATGCCCGGCGTGGGCCGCACGCCCCCGAAGGTCACGGCCTCGCCGAGCGCCACGCGGTTGAGCGCTATCATCTGTGGTCTCAGATTGATCGACAGCAACGCCCGCGCGAAGAGCTTCAAGCGGTTGAGGGCGGTGGCCTCGACGGCGATACTTGTATCGAGCTCGGAAAGCACGCCCGCCTGCAATCCCTCCATGAGGGCCATGAACAGCGCCGATTTCGAGGGATAGCGGCGATAGATCGTATCCTTCCCGGCCCCGCAGGCGGACGCGACTTCCTCCATCGTGGTCGCTGCGAAGCCCTGGGTTGCGAACAATGCCGCCGCCGTGTCCAGGATCCGCCGGTTGAGCGCCTCGAGGCCATCCTTGGTCGGTCGGCCGCCTTTTGCTTTGCCGGCTCGTGATCTGTCCGGGAATGGCGCGCCGGTTTCGCGGGCCGGCGCGGCCATATCGGCAAGTTTCATTTCGGACGGGTCGGACGCCATCTTCCTGCCTGTACTGGGTCGGTTGGGCTACGGACGTTCATCAGGATCCAGACATTTTATCCCGACGCGAAAACCAAACGCAATCGTTCCGTTGCCGTAATGCAACAGATATAAACTGGACTAAATCAGTCATAAAATTAAACTGGACGGATACGTCCCGTTATTGATATCTGCCTGCCCATTCGAGTGGCTTCAGGAAGGACGAAACGGGAAATGGCCAGTGTTGCGTGGGGCGCGGTTTTTCTGGGGACGACCTCGCTCTTGGTCTGCCTGCAACCGGCAGCCGCCCAGGAGCAGGCATCGCAACTCGAGAAGATCGTCGTCGAAGGCGAAGGCGGATCCTCGGCAGCCACGGGCGACCGCATCCTTCAGAAGCAGACCACATCGGCTACCAAGACGAAAACGCCGGTAGCCGAGACGCCGCAGTCGGTCACCACCATTCCCCGCAAGCAGATCGACGAGCAGAACCCGCAGACGGTCAGCGAGGCTCTCCGTTACACGGCCGGCGTGCTTGCCGACCGCGATTCCAACTCGCGCTATGATTCGATATTCCTGCGCGGCTTCGGCGCCTTCGGCCTCGACACCAGCTATGTGAATTATCTCGACGGGCTGAAATTGCCTCGCGGCCAGGCCTTTGCTCAGCCGTCCATCGACCCGTACCTTCTCGATCGCATCGACGTGCTCAAGGGCCCTTCGGCGCTGCTCTATGGTCAGGTGAGCCCGGGCGCTCTGGTCAACCAGGTCAGCCGCCTGCCGTCCGCGCAGCCATCGAACGAAATTCGCATCGAGGGCGGCAGCCATGGCCGCGTGCAGAGCGGGCTGACATCCACCGGAGCCTTGACCGAGGACGGCAGCCTTCAATACGGCGTCAGCGCCATCGGACGGCTGTCGGGAACCCGTTACGAGGATGTCGACGAGAAGCGCTTCGGCATCGCCCCCGTCATCACCTGGCAGCCCGACGCCGACACCACGCTCACGGTTTCGGGCTATTACCAGAACGATCCCGAAGGTGGTTACTTCAACTCGCTTTACCCGGATTTTCTAGCGCCCGCCAACTACCGGCCTTATCTGAACAGCAAACTCAACATCGGCGATCCGTCCTTCGATTCCTTCGAACGCAAGCAATACGGGATCGGCTACCGGTTCGAGCATCGCTTCGACGAAGACGTGACCATCCGGTCCAGCTTGCGCTATTCGCACGTCGCCACGGATTTCCAATCCTTGCAGATGGCGGGACCGCTCGACCAGAACGGGCTCATCCCGCGCCAGGCACTGCGCTCGATCGAGGATGTCGGTGGGGTTTCCCTGGACAATCAGGCGGAGTTCCATGTCGAGACCGGGCAGGTCCAGCACACCGTGCTTGCCGGCATCGACCATCAGAACAGCACGAGCGACTGGGAGTATCGTTACGGAGCGGCACCGCCGCTCGACGTGACCAATCCCGTATACGGCCAGCCGATCGGCCCGCTCACCAAAATCATCGACAGCGGACAGAAGCTGCGGCAGACCGGCGCCTATCTGCAGGATCAGATGAGCCTTGGCGGCTTCAGGGCCCTGCTCGGCGTCCGCCACGACTGGACGAAGCAGGATACCGACAACCGCCTCGCCAACACGTCGGCCGATCAGTCGAGCGAAGCCACCAGCTACCGGGCGGGCCTGCTCTACCTCTTCGACAACGGCCTTGCGCCTTATGTGAGCTATTCGACATCCTTCGAGCCGACGGTCGGCGTCGATTCCTCCGGCTCCCCCTTCGTGCCCAGCAAGGCGCGCCAGTATGAGGTCGGCCTGAAGTACCAGCCGCCGGGCATGGACGCCCTGTTCACCGCCTCCGCCTTCGACATCCGCCAGCAGAACGCGCTGGTGCCGGACACGATCGGCTTCAACGTCCAGGCGGGCGAAATCCATTCCCGCGGCCTCGAATTCGAGGGCAGGGGCAGCGTGACCGACAACATTGAACTGGTCGCGGCCCTGACCTTGCTCGACACCAGGGTGACCAAAACGGTTGTCCCCGCGAATCTCGACAAGCGGCCCCAGGCCGTGCCTGATTATTTCGGCTCGCTTTGGGCGAACTACACCTTTCATGGTGGCGTCGCCGAAGGGCTGGCGGTGGGCGGCGGTATCCGCTTCGTCGGCTCCAGCTACGCGGACAACGCAAACACGGTGAAGGCGGCGGGCTACACGCTGGTCGATGTCGCCATGCGCTACGATTTCGGCGCGAAGAACCCCGCGCTGAAGGGGCTGGAGGGCACGCTGAACGTCAAGAACCTCTTCAACAAGCAGTATTACTCGAGCTGTAGCTCGAACATCTACTGCCAGTACGGCAACGGTCGCGAAGTGCTCGCCGGCCTTCGCTTCAAATGGTAGGTCGCACGGTGCTCAGCCGGCGTGGCTTTTGCGGAATTGTTGTGGCCGGCGGGCTTGCCGCCGCCCTACCGGCGCGGTCCGCCTCGCCATTGGCGGTAACCGACAT
The DNA here is from genome assembly GCF_017306585.1 of Mesorhizobium sp. Taxonomy (GTDB): domain Bacteria; phylum Pseudomonadota; class Alphaproteobacteria; order Rhizobiales; family Rhizobiaceae; genus Mesorhizobium. The sequence continues at coordinate 26,014 of NZ_JAFKIC010000148.1, forward strand.
GGCAGGCCGCACTGTCCAGCTGAAGGATACGCCGAAGCGCATCATCCTGCTGGAGGCTCGCGACATCGTCACCATGTCGCTGTTGCACCCCGACCCCGCCTCGATTGTCGTCGGCTGGGCAGCGGCGGACCGCATCGACAGCGACCTCCTGCGGGGCCAATTCGAACAGCACGGCCGCATCGCCGTGGTCGGCAAGCAGACGCCCGATACCGTCTCGTTCGAGGGGCTTGTCAGCCTCTCGCCCGATCTGGTGGTGGCCAATCTCTATATGGCGCCCCAGGGCGGCAAGGATATTCTGGTCGAGCGCCTGGAGGCTGCGGGCATACCCGTGATCTTCAGCGACCTGTCCAGCAACGCCTCCCCGGATCCGGCGCGCGCCGAGGGCGTGGTCGGCGACTTTCGCGAGGCCACGCGCATGTGGGGCGAGGTGCTGGGTGCCGGCGACAAGGCGGCCGAATATATCGCCTTCTTCGAAGCCCGTCTGAAGCGTGTCAAGTCATGCGTGGCCGGCGCCGCGCCGGTCACCACCTATCTGGAAGTCCAGTCCACCCTCGATGACTGCTGCTGGGCGGCCGGAACCAGGGTCTGGGGGGAGTTGCTGGAACTCGCCGGGGGCAGGACGCTGCCCGGTGTGACCGCGCCATGGTATCAGAAACTCCAACTGGAGTATCTCGTCTCGACGCCGCCGGACGTCTACATCGCATCCGGCGGCGGCTGGTCGGTGGGCGGGCGGCCGCAGATAGGGCCGGGCTTCAGCGCCGCGCAAGGCAGGGAAGGCTTGAAGCGCCTGACCGAAAGGACCGGCTTCGGCGGGTTGCCCTGCGTCCGCGACGGGCGTGTCCACGGCATATGGACCGGGCTGATTGCCGTTCCGGCGTTCAACATCCTGTTCGTCGAACTCGCGGCAAAGTGGTTGCATCCGCAGCAATGCGAAGCGATCGATCCGACGGACACGCTTGCCGGCATCAACGAGCGCTTCCTGCGCATACCTGTGCCAGGTCCGCTCTGGGCATCGTTGCAGGACTAGGCATGCCGCGCCAGCCTGGTCACAAGCGCGGATACGCGGCAAGCGCCGCTGTCGCCTTCCCGAGGGTCGAAGCGTTCCTCGACGCGATCGTGGGCTCGATCGCGACGCACGACATGACCATCGTCCGTTCGGGCGATTGTTTCGAGATCGCATCCCCTTACGGCGCAGCCAACCTCAAGGTGGAGCCCGGCATCCTTCATCTGTCCGTGGAGACCGACAGTCGTCCCGCGCTCAACCGGCTCAAGCATGCGCTGGTCGGGCCGATCTCCTTCATCGCGGCCAGCGAGGATCTGGTCTTCGAATGGACTGGAGACGAGACCGGCCTCACTCCGCTGGAAGACCTGCGTGTCCTGCGCGTCAGGCGGGCAAGCCAGCTTACGCCGCGTGTGCGCCGGATCGTCTTCACGGGAGAAGACCTTTTCCGCTTTGACAGGGAAGACCAACTCCATTGCCGGCTGATCTTCCAGCCCAGGGGCGTCGTGTCTCCTCGATGGCCCGCGCTAAACGATCGCGGCCACATCGTCTGGCCGGAGCATGGCAAGCTCGCCACGCGCGTCTACACCATTCGCGCCATCGACCCCGCGCAAGGCCAGATCACCATCGATTTCGCCTTGCATGAGCACGCTGGCCCGGCCACGCGCTGGGCGGTCGAAGCGTCCGAGGGCGACATTGTCGGCATTGTCGGCCCTGCCGCCGAGGGTCCGAAACCCGCACAATTCTATGTGCTTGCCGGGGACGAGACCGGATTGCCCGGCATAGCCCGCATTCTCGGCCGGCTCGGAGCCGATGTCCGCGGGGTCGCATTCATCGAGATGGACGGGGCGCACGAAATACAGCCTCTCGTCCATCCGCCCGATGTCGAAGTCCGGTGGCTGGACCGCAAGGGCGCCGAGCCCGGCACGACAGCGCTTCTCGCCGATGCCGTCAGGTCGGTCATCTGGCCGGCCGATCTTGGGGAAGCGTTTTTCTGGGGCGGATGTGAACACAGGACGTTCCGCCAGATTCATCGCCACCTCAGAAACGATGTCGGACTGCCGCGCCAACGTCAGGTCTTCTACTCTCACTGGCATCGCTCGCTCAGCGAGGAGCAGATCGTCGCCGTTGGCGGCGAGGCCTATTTGCCGGACTAGAACGGCGCGAGCCTGGCCTCAGCCCTTGTGTTCCTGGAGGCTGTTGCCGCCGTCGACCACCAGAAGGGTGCCGTTGACATAGCTGGCCGCTTCGGAAGCCAGGAACAGCACCGCGGCCGCCACTTCGTCCGGCCGTCCGGCCCGCCCCGGCGGCGTGTGCAATGCGGCCTTCCGCTCCATCTCGCTCGACGCGCCCGTTTCGATCCAGCCCGGAGCCACGGCATTGACCGTGACGCCGCTGCTTGCCACTTCGAGCGCCAGCGTGCGCGTCAGGCCGACCATGCCGGCCTTGGCGGCGGAATAGGCCGACGTGCCTTCGAAGGACACCAGCGGCCCGGTGACCGATGCCACGTTGACGATGCGCCCATAGCCCGTTTCGACCATTGCCGGCAGAAATGCCCGGGTGACCATAAACGCCGTCTTCAGGCTGACGTCGATGCCTCGGTCCCAGTCGGCTTCGGTCATGGCGAGAAACGCCTTGTCGACCGACGGCGCCGCCAGCGAGCCCATGCCGGCATTGTTGACCAATATGTCGACGGCGCCGGTCTCGGTCCGTAGTCGGCTGACATCGGCGGCCAAAGTGAGATCGGCAACCGCCCCGCCGGCATCGATACCGTCGCCGCGAAGTTCGGCGGCGCGGTCCAGCACGCGGCTGCTGGCGCCGGTCAGGAACACGGCATGGCCCGCGCGGCCAAGCTGTCGGGCGATGGCGAAGCCGATGCCGTCGGGGGCTCCGGCGCCGGTGATCAAGGCACGTCTGCTGGTCACTGCTGATTATCCCCGCGCCGATCTGCGATGGCCGGCGCCGATCTCCATCGGGAGAGCCTCGCTGGCGGGCACTTCCGGGGAAAGTTCCGCCAGGAGCGCGCTCAAGGCGCTGAATTGCCCGACGTCGCGTCGGCGGATGAAGAGCGTCTGGACGCGGGCTGCCTCCGGGGACAGATCGGTCAGCCGCACGCGCCCGGCGTCAGCGGCGGCCTGGAGGAGGCTTCGTGGCAGGAGCGTTATTCCCAGGCCGCCCTCCAGACAGCCGATGATCGCGTCCAGCGTGCCAAACTCGAGGCGAGCGACCTCCTGAATCCCCATCTGGGCGAGGAGAACATCCAGGCGATTGCGGTAAGCGCAGCCCTGTCCCTTGACGAGAACCCTGCATCCCACGGCAAGGTGCCTTTCGAGCGGGACGTTGGCCGGCGAAGCGATCACGAGCTCTTCCTGGAACGCCACGCTGCTCAGGAGCTGCGGGTGTTGAACCGGACCACACACGAATGCGCCGTCGAGTTCGTAATCGAGCACGCGGCGGATGAGTTCGTCGTTCGCGCCAACTTTGAGGCTGAGGTCGACCTCGGGATATTTTGTACCGTATCGCGACAGCAGGGGCGACAGCCGCAGCGCCGCCGTCGTCTCAAGCGAACCGAGCGACAAACGGCCTTTCGGCAGGCCCTCGTCCAGAACCGAGCGACGCGCTTCGGTCATCAGGTGAACCGACTTGAGCGCGTAGGGCAACAAACGTTCGCCGGCACTCGTCAGCTCCACTCCCCGGCTGTGTCGTCGGAAAAGCGCGACACCCAACTCCTCCTCGAGCGCCTTCATGCGCGCGGTGACGTTCGACTGAACCGTGTTGAGAGCTTCCGCCGCGCGATTCATCGCCCCGGAGCGGGCGACGGCTTCGAAAAACCGGAGCGAGACACTGTCCATCCCTTAAAACCCGATATCTGGTTTGCAGATAGCCGATCCCGGAATACATCATTTGTACCGCGTACGCTATCGCGCCATCATGACCGGAAGGAGATACGAAGATGACTTGGAGGAAGCGAAGCCAGGCATTTTGCGACCGCTTCGGCTTGAGCCTGCCGATCCTGCTTGCGCCGATGGCTGGAGCGAGTTCGCCAAAGCTCTCCGCCGCCGTTGCGAATGCAGGTGGGCTTGGAGCCTGCGGTGCGCTGTTGATGAAGCCCGAGGAGATCCGGCACTGGGCCGATACCGTCCGCAGTCGCAGCAACGGGCAGTTCATGCTGAATCTCTGGGTGCCCGACCCGGCCCCACGGCGCGACATGGAGAAGGAGGCGGCGGTTCGCCGCTTCCTGGAACGGTTCGGACCGCCCTTGCCGGAGAGTGCGGGCGACGCGTCGCCACCTGACTTTGACGCGCAGTGCCGGGCGCTTCTCGAAACCGGCGCGCCGGTTTTCTCTTCGGTGATGGGCCTGTTTCCGCCCGGCTTCGTCCAGGAAATCAAGCGCCGTGGCGCGGCCTGGTTTGCCGTGGTGTCGACCTTGGCCGAGGCTCTCGCCGCCGAAGCCGCCGGGGCGGATGTGGTCGTCGCTCAAGGCAGCGAAGCCGGCGGACATCGCGCTGCGTTCGATCCAGCGGAAGCGGAACGCAGGATGGTCGGGCTCTTCTCACTGCTGCCGGCGCTGGTCGATGCATTGAGCGTGCCTGTCGTGGCGACCGGCGGCATTGCCGACGCAAGGGGCGTTGCGGCCGCGCTCACGCTTGGGGCCAGCGCGGTTCAGATTGGAACCGGCTTCCTGCGCTGCCCCGAGGCCGAGATCCATCCCGTCTGGGCCGAAGCGATCTCTCGAACGCGACCGGAGGACACGGCAGTCAGCCGTGTCTTCAGCGGCCGCCCGGGCCGCAGCATCGCCACCGACTATGTGCTCGAGGCTCTCCGGCCCGACGCGCCCGAGCCGGCTCCGTATCCGGTGCAGCGCGGACTTACCGCGGCCATGCGCTCGGCCGGCACGGCCGAAGGCAATCTCGCAAAGATGCAGGCCTGGGCGGGCCAGTCGGCGGCACTGGCAAGCGCCGAGCCCGCGGGGGAACTGACGCAGCGGCTTTGGGCGGAGGCGCAGCAACTGCTGCCATGAGATCGAAAAGTCTCGCCGGGCACTATGGGAGGGCGTGCCCGGCGAGACGGCATGGCGCCGTCACGGTGTCCGAGTCTTTGGGAGACCGATGCGGCGCCATGGACTAAGATCAGGACCTGGGCGCCCGTGGCGCGCCCGCGATCCGGTCAGTTGATCACGTTCTTGTAGAACTTCGCCTCCACATCGGCCATGTCCAGGGCGGCCAGGTCGGCTGGCAGCGCATAGGCATCGGCATCGGCGTGGACCTTCGCCCGGTCGAACGCATTCGCTCCCGCGATGAAATCATTGGTGACGTAGCGGGCGGCGTCGATGTCGATGCTGGACTGGCCTATGGTCTTGAGGATTTTGAAGAACCCGTCCCAGGCAGGAATGTCGTGTTCTCCCCAGCCGGCACGCGCCGCGATATCGCCCCTGAAGGTTCGGTGAATCTGCATGAGGCTTTCCGTGCCCGCCCGCGCGCCATAATTGGCCTTGGTCGTGGGCAAGGCCTTGAACACGATATCGGCGGCCGCGCGCGGGTTGCGATCGGCGAACTCACTGCCCATGGCCCAGCCCTTGAGGTACTTCTTCAGAAATTCCAGCCGGTCGCTATCTTCCAGGTCGGCCCGCCGCACGACCAGTGAATTCGACGGCAAGGGCGAGCCGCGCATGCCGAGCCAATAGTCGAAATCGAGACCTTTCGCGCCCAGATCGGCGCGCAGGCCTTCCCAGGCAAGGCAGGCATTGCCTTGTCCCTCCGCCAGCGCCGTCGTCCAGGTCGGCCAGCCGGCCTCGACATATCTGATCTTCTTGGGGTCCACGCCGACCGCCGCGAACATCGGGTCGCAGATCGATTGCCAGGCGGCCGATCCCAGGAGCACGGTTTTGCCCTCCAGCTCTTTCAGATCCTTGACCGCCTCGCCCTTGCGGAAGGCGATATCGAAGAGATCGTGGAAACCGCTGCCGAACACCGAGACGAGGTCCATCCCCGCATTCACCGCGAAGGAAAGGACGCCTGGCGAGGGAAAGCCGATATCGGCTTGCTTCACCGCCAGGAATTTTACGACCGCGGTTCCGTCGGAAGGGCCGGGCTCCATCGCGGTATCCACTCCCAGATCGCCGAAATAGCCCATCTGCTTGGCCACCCAGTAGGGGTAGTCGTCCATCACCTCGATCGTGCCGCGCGGCGAAATCCAGGTGAATGGCGAGTTATAAGGTTTGGCCTCCGCCGCCGGTGGACCCAGGAAGCCACCGTCGAGAATGGTGCTGGTCACAAGGCCGCCTGCGCCTACCTGCAGCAAGCGCCGGCGTGTCATTATGTGATGTGTCATATAGGGTTCCTCCCCTGTTGATTGGGCCGCATTCAATGTGTTGGCGGGTCGACGCGGCGTTTCGCCCCGATCCGGTCAGCTTTCCCAGCCGGCCAGACGTTTTCCGAGCCAGAAGAAGAAGGCGTAGATCGTGATCCCGGTGACGGCGAGGATCGCGATGCAGGCAAAGAACTCCGGCATTCGAAGCGTCGAGGAGTATGTCGTTAGCCGGCTTCCTAACCCGAATCCGCCCCCTGACATTTCAGCGCCCACCGCCGTGATCATGCCGAATATCGCCCCGATCATCAGGCCCACGATCACCATCGGCATGGCCATCGGAATGCGGATCTTGGTGAAGGTCTGCAGGGTCGAGGCACCGCAGGATCGCGCGAGCGCGATCTTCATCGTATCAACGCGCCGGAACCCCGTGGCTGCGTTGATCATCACCATCGGGCCCGAGGCAAGGGCTACGGCGATGATCCTTGGCGTGAACCCGAAGCCGAAATTCAGGATCAGGAGCGGCACCAGGGCCAGCATCGGCGTGGTCACCAGCAACAGGATGTAGGGCGTGATCACCTTTTCCACGAAGGGGAACTGCGTGATGACGGCCGCCAGGACCAGACCGATCGACGCCCCGATGGCGTAGCCGGCCAGGAGTTCGATCATGGTGTAGGCGTAATGCTCGCAGATCGTTGGGATTTCACGCGAGAAGAACACGCCGGCGATGGCCGACGGGGTGGGCAGGATGAATTGCGGCACCTCGAACAGGCGCAGAAGCACTTCCGCGCCGCCGATAACAAACAGGGCCACCGCAATGATCGCGGCCACCTCCTTGGCCCCCTGGTCGCCAAGCCCGCTGGCGATGCCCGTCGCGCCTGCGATACTGGCGCCGGTCTGTACTGTCTCGCTCATGGTGATGTTCCCCCGTCACGCCGTGGCGACCGCAGGCCTGGCCGGCGGCTGGTGCTGGATGTCGTGCTTGATCATGTTGACGAGTTCGAAGAACTCGCGCGTTTCCATCAGTTCCAGCGGCCTCGGCCGCGCGAACGGAATGTCGACCACGCGGGCAATCTGCCCTGGGCGCGCGCTCATGATGTAGACCTTGTCGGCCAGAAACACCGCCTCGGCGATGGAATGGGTGATCAGGATCACCGTCTTGCGGGATTCCAGCCAGATCTCCTCGACAAGCTTGTTCATCTCGTCGCGGGTGAAGGCGTCGAGTGCTCCGAAGGGTTCATCCATCAGCAGCACCGTGGGGTCGCTGGCCAGCGCACGCACGATGGATGCGCGCTGCTGCATGCCTCCGGACAGTTCACGGGGCATCTTGTCGCCGAAACCGCCAAGCCCCACCCGTTGCAGGAACATGTCGATCCGCGCGGTATCGGGGCGATGTCCCCGGACTTCGAACGGAAGCTCGATGTTCTTGCGGATCGTGCGCCAGGGCAGGAGGTTTGCCTCCTGAAACATCATGCCGATGCTGGGATGGGGACCGGTAATCCATTCCTCGCCAAGGGCGATGGCTCCCGAAGTCAATTTATGGAGCCCGGCGACCGACCAAAGCAGCGTCGTCTTGCCACAACCGGAAGGCCCGACGACCGAGATGAATTCGCCCGGCCGCACCGTCAGATCGACGTCCTTCAGGGCGAGCACTTCGCCGGATTGCGTTCTGTAGGTCTTGGTGGCGCCTCTGATGTTGAGCGCCTTGCCTTTTATCCGTTGCATCTTGCACGCGTCCTCCGGCGCGGTCTTCGGGGCATGCCCCTGCATTCCCCGCGGCGGCAGCGCGCGGGGTGCGGTCAAACTGTTCTTGCGAGTCGTCAGGCGGCCAGCAGTTCGTTCAGGTGGCGATCCACCTGTTCCATGTATCCCGGCTCGAACCCGTTCAGGCCCATGTGCCCCTCTGGTGACTGGATCACCCGGAACATGGCGCCCGGGATAAGCCGACAGTCGGCTTCACATTCATGCGGAGGGAAAAAGCCGTCATGGCTGATGGGCATGACCATCGTCCTTGCCGCGACCCGCGCCAGCGCCAGGGCAAGGTCCCCGCCCGTGTGCCGGGATACGTCTGCCCGCTGCCATTTGTTCATGGCGCACAACAGCACGTTGGGATCCATCGGCTCGAAATAGGCCTTCATCACCCCATTGATGAAATCGTCCAGCGACGACATGCCGACCACGCTGCGCCAGCGCTCCTCCTGATAGAATTGCGGCGACCAGCCGAGCGTGGCCATGATCCGCGCCACTCGGTCCAGGCCGTCGCGCACGGCAAATCCCGATTCATACCAGCCGCCGTTCCAGCGCGGGTCCGAAGTGATCGCCTCCTTCAGTGTCTCGACATAGATCTTCTGGTGCAGCGAAATGCGCGCCGTCGCAGCGATCGGCGCCGCTCTCTCGACCATCCACGGATAGGCGACAGCCCATTCATAGACCTGCTGCCCGCCCATCGAGCCGCCGACCACCAAGGCCAACCGGTCGATCCCGAACAGCTCCGTCAGCATACGGTGCTGCGCGCGGACATCGTCGCCGATGCCAAGTTTCGGAAACTTCGCCATCGCCTGGGGCGCCGGCGTGTTCTGCGGTGACGACGATACGCCGCTGCCAAGCTGATCCACGATGACGATGAAGTACCGGTTCGGATCAAGTGCGTGATCCGGGCCGACATAGAGGTCCTGCATCACCTTGCCTGTTCCCGAGAACCAGGTCGTCACCAGGATCGCATTGGACTTGTCCGCGTTGAGTACGCCGAACGTTCGATAGGCAAGCTTCGCGCCGCGCAGCGTTTCGCCACTTTCGAGGACGAGGTCGCCGAGATGGTAGAGCTGGAAGTCGCCCTGTATGTCGGGCCCGTAGAACGGGTTCTGGATCATGGCGCCGCTCATTGGCTCAGGCGTTCCGAAGCTGAAAGCGGGCTGCCTGCCAATCGACAGGGCCTTCGCGCTTCCCCGATGCAAGGAACTGCTCGGTCATCTTCTCCCCCTAAGACAGTGCAACACGATGATGTGCGTGCCAAAGAGGTTATCGGGAAACGTCACGGATCATCTATCGCGAAGGTTCGCGATGCCGGTCAGCGCATTGGTCTCCGGCATGCGGGCATTGCCGCATGGGTGGCGGCGCGGTCTTCAGGCCAGGTCGGCCCTGGCAAGCAGGCTGACCAGCACGGATGTGCTCGAAACCCCGGTCTTCTGCCGGATGCTTCTGAGCTGATGATCGATGGTGGAGAACGACCTTCGACGGATTCTGGCAATTTCCTTGTAGCTCAAACCCTTCGCGACAAGTCTGGCGACCTCGATTTCCGAGCCCGTCAGGCTTGCGAGCGAAGCTTTGAAAGAACCCCCCTTGGACAGAGTGGGGGAATTGCCGCTCGCGCCATTTAAAATGGATGGATCGCGATCGGCGATCTCCCTGGCGACCGCGATGATTGGGCACAGCACGTCGGTCACGGTCTGCTCGAAGCAATCGTAGAGGCCGGATTCCCATGGAACGAAATGCTCGGTCCAGTCGGCGCATATCAGTCCGTAGCTGCCACGATCCGTTCGAAGCGCCCAGGCGAATTTCGATTTTGTCCGTGCCCCCGAAAGCCTTTGGCGTAGCCGCATCCTGATGCGGCTGTCCTGCTTGATATCGGCAAAGATCAGCGGGCGGGGGTCCAGCCACATCGCCTGCATTGCGATATCCCGATTGTCGACCGCCCTGCCATCTCCGAAGGACGGAACATCGTAATTGATGTCCTTTGCTTCCGCGAAGCCGGGAAAATAGTCTCTGGCCTCGCGCGTTCCGAACCCGGTGTCGACGCGCTGACATCCGAGTTCCGCCCTTAGCCAGTTGGTGGCGATTGACCAGCAGCCCGGCAGGTCATCAAGTTGAAGGAGCATGTGGGCCGCCAGGTCCCGCGACCGGGTGTAACGGACCGTGGCGCGATCAAGAAGCCGCGCGCGCAAGCCTTGTTGCGCGGCATAGACGCCCCCGGAGAAATCCTCCGCGAAGGTCTTATCGCGCCAAGGCTCCTGGCCTCGTGTTTCCAACAACCCTTTTCCTCTTCCGGCTTCCCATCTCACGGGCAAAACGCGGCGAAATCGATGGCATGCGGGCAACACGAGACAGGATTTCCCCGACCGACTGTATGCCAACCCGTTTGCGAGTCAAATCGTGATTGACCGTGCGGAATGATCACTCGAGTGGCAGGTCGATGTCGACCCACGCCGATCGAGGGTTCTCTACCTTCGAGCAGCGCTGCCGGAGCGCCGGTTAACGTGCTGCAATCGCCTGAATCTCCACGAGCAGATTTGGCTCCGCGAGACCTGCTACGATAACCATGGTCGTCGCGGCGGCGTGCCCGGCAAATCGACGCTCGCGTTCTTGCCGATAGATCGCGACAAGGTCGGGGCGCGTGATGAAGCCGTCCACTTTCACCAGGTCGGTCACACTCATACCGGCGTCGGCCAGCACGGCCTCCAGATTGTCCCAGGCCAGCTCGATCTGACGCTTCGGTTCGTCAGGAACGATGCCGTCAGGTGTCACGCCGACCTGGCCGGAAACATGGAGCCAGCGCGCATTGTCCGACGCCGACGCGCCATGGCTGTAGCAGGAGAATGGCGGCGCGATGGTCGCCGGATTGTGTAGCGTGATCGTCATTGTTGCCGTCCGATGACGCCGTCGATCTCCGCTGACGTGAATCCGTATTTCGCGATCCGCGCCCGGTGGTCCGTCGAGCCGAGATATTGGCTGAGCTGCCTGTTCACTGCCTCCAGGAGATCACCATTGCCCTTGGCGAACGAGAAGGCACCGATCGGGGCATCGCCCGTCGAGCCTGCACCCACATCCACCGCCTCCAGCGCGGAGTTGGCGCCGGCGATGGAACGGCTGCCGAGCGCAGTGCCGGGGAAGGCGTCGATCTTCCCCGCCATCAGCGCGGCGACACCCTCTGGCTGGCCTTTCAGCACCATGATCTGGCTGTCGCTCACGCCCGCCGCCTTTGCCGCCGCAAACTGGATCTGCTCCGGTATAAGACCGAGGCGGGCGTCGCTGCGCGCGGCAACGGCTTCATAGCTCGTAAGCGCCTTCGGGTTGCCCGACCGGACGACGAAGCCATCGCCGATCGTCCAGACCGGTACGCTGAACGCAACCTGCCGCGCGCGCTCGGCCGTGACGAAGATCGGCACGTTCATGTCCCAGCGCCCCTCCTGAACGCCCGGCAGGAATTCTCCGAACGATGTGAGGTGGTATTCGATGTCGGTCACGCCGATGGCGCGCAGGACCACTTCCGCGACTTCGATGTCCGCGCCGGTGGGTCGACGATGATCTCCGGTCCAGTAGAATGGCGGTTCTTCAATATAGGCAACTCTGACTTTCATGATCCTGCTGGTCGTTGGGTGTTGAGTATTTCGGCGCGGTCACGCGACGGCCGCATCGAGAGCCGTGGAAAGCGCCGACAATGCCGGTCCGAGGCGTTCTGGTGGCAGATAGCCGAACCCCAGGCGGAACACGCGCTCGCTCTCGCCGAACCAGCGTCCGGAGGCCAATTGCAGGTCGTGGCGGGGCAGAACCCGCCAGAAGCGTGAGACGCCAGCAGCGTCGAGCACATCGGGGCGAAGGCGCAGGCAACACAATGCGCCCGCGTCTGGCCGCACCCAGTCGATGCGCTCGCGCTCGGCCTCGCACCACCTCGCCAATTCATCGATTGCGCCGGCCAGCAACCGGCGCCTCGGCGCAAGAACCTTTTCCCTGTTGCGCAGCAGCGCGGCCGCCAGCGTTTCATCGAGTACCGAACCCGAAATGACGGTGTTCATCTTGGCGACGGTGAGCCTCGTGCGCAGGTCGGCGTCCGCCACAGTGAGCCAACCCGTCCGCAACCCGGGAGCGCCGAGCGCCTTCGAAACCGACGCTCCGGTGACGATACGGGGGTCGAGCGCCGCAAAGCTGTCGGCCGGAGGCGTGTCGCCATAGGTTGCCTCCCGATAGGTCTCATCAAGGAACAGCAGCGCTTGCGGAGATCGTCTCTCCATCATCACCAGCAGATTTTCGATGGCGGCTCGCGGTGTCTGGACGCCATTCGGGTTCTGCGGCGACGCCAGGCTGACCAGCCGCGTCTTCGGCGACAGGCTGGCTTCGATCCGGTCCAGATCAAGCCGATAGCCATCGTCGAACGACAACGCGACCTCGCGGACGCGAGCGCCTGCGCCGATGAGGCTGTCCCGGCTTGGTGGAAAGCACGGCGACACAAGAACCGCCTCATCGCCGGCACGGCAGAGTTCGAGCGCGAGAAGAAAGATGCCGAGCGCCGTGCCCTGCGTCGTCACGACATGCTCGGCGGGAGCCTTGCAGGCGTCGGCGACGGCCTGGTGCAGGTCGGGCAAGCCCGCGGATTTTCCGTAGCCGAGCTTCAGGTCGCGGATGCGATCGGGGCCGGCGAGGTCAAGGACTTCGCCGACGGTCAGATCCTGCGACGTGCTCTCCGCCAGATTGTACAGGCGGTTCACGTCCAGAAGCGTGATGATCTCGTTGTAGGGGAAACGCCCACGCCATTGTCCGGAGCCTGCCCCGAAGTCGGACGTTTGCGTTCCATCGGAATTTTGAGGGAGGTTGGTCATGGGCGCATCGTACGGCGCGCGACAAAGCCATAACAGACACAGTAATTGCTTGTTGAGGCATAACAGATTGTTGGCGGTCCGGGCGAGCGACGCTATCATGTGACGTCGTCAACCGCGGATTTTCCAAAGATAGCCCCACGATGTATCGATACGAGCAGTTGGCCGAGCTGATCATCGCCATGATCGACAATGGCGCCCTGGCGCCGCGTTCCCGCGTTCCTTCGGTGCGCGCGCTGAGCGAGCAACACAGCGTCAGCATCTCGACCGCCTTGCAAGCCTGCCGAATGCTCGAGGATCGCGAGCTCATCGTCGCGCGGCCTCGATCAGGCTTCTATGTCGCGCCGAAACAGCACAGTGCTTTTGCGCTCCCCTCGGCCACGCGCCCCCGCGCGAAGGCGTCGGCTGTCTCGATCAGCGGCGCCGTCGCGGGGTTGCTCGAATATTCATCGAATCCGGCCTATCTGCCGTTCGGCTGCGCCGTGCCAGATGGCGCGCTGCTGGAAGCGAAACGGCTCGACCAGTTGCTTGCTCGGGCGGCCCGCCGGCACGGCGCGCGATACAACGTCTACGGCACCCCGCAAGGGGATCCGGCTTTGCGCGGCGAGATCGCGAAACGCGCAATCCGCGTCGGGCATAGGCTGGCGCCGGACGACGTGGTGATCACGAGCGGCTGCACGGAGGCACTGACGCTGGCGCTGACTGCTGTCGCCAGACCTGGTGACACGATCGCGGTTGAAGCGCCTACCTATATGGGATTGCTGCACACGCTGGAAATGCTCGGTCTGAAGGCGGTCGAACTGCCGACCGATCCCATTCGCGGCATCGATGTCGCCTCGGTTGCCCGCCTGCTCGAAACGGAGCGCGTGGCCGCGTTCGCGCTTGCGTCGGGCTTCAATAATCCGCTCGGCTCGACGATGGCCGAGGCCGACAAGCGGGCGCTCCTCGATGTGCTCGCGCGGTACGACATCCCGCTTATCGAGGATGACGTCTACGGCGATCTCCATTTCGGGCGGGAGCGGCCGAAGCCGTTCATCGCACTCGATGGCGGCGCGAACACGATCTATTGCAGCTCGTTCTCGAAGAGC
>NZ_JAFKIC010000149.1 GCF_017306585.1 Mesorhizobium sp.
CGTCGTAGGCCCCGCCTTCGGCCAGGTTGAAGACCACCCGGCGCACGTTGGGCAGGTCCCTGGCCAGCGGCGCGTGCCGGCCGAGCCATCAATCGGCGAACTCCTTTGCGCTCACTTCCGGTTTGCGCTTGAGCAGTATGGCTGCCTTGAACATGATCACGCCCCCTTGATGCGCTTCAGGGGGCGGCCACCCAAGGCAAAGGCGATTGCGATCACCACTTCATTGTCGCGGGGAGCGTCGGCTATTCCTATCTCGATGGCGTCCATGTCGAGCAGGTGATCGTCCTTGCGCACGCCATAGGAGACGACCTTGAACCACTTGCCGCTCATGTTGACCGGCGAGCCGTGGGTCAAGTGTCCGCCCGAATTGAGGTCGAGGCCCATGAAGGTGTCGCCAGGCTGCAGCAGCGCCAGGAACACGGCCTGGTTCATCTGGCTGCCGGAGTTCGGCTGGACGTTGGCGAAGTTGCAGCCGAACAGCTTTTTCGCCCGCTCGATGGCCAGTTCCTCGGCCACGTCGACGAACTGGCAGCCGCCATAGTAGCGCTTGCCCGGATAGCCCTCGGCATATTTGTTGGTCATGATCGAGCCCTGCGCCTCGAGCACGGCGCGCGAGACGATGTTTTCCGAGGCGATCAGTTCGATCTCGTGGCGCTGGCGACCAAGTTCGTTGCGGATGGCGCCGAAAATCTCCGGATCGGCGTCTTCCAGCGTGGTTTCGAAGAAGGATTCGAATTTGTTCGACGCTGCCGCTGCTGTTGCCATGGCCTGAAAATCCTCCGGTTCGGGGCAATTTATCCCTGCATATCGTTGCCCCAAAACCGCTGCACGCCTTGGGGCGACATGCATTGCCGCGCCATTAACACAGTTGTTTTCACCCCGCCACGTTTGCGGCGCGAAATTTGCTGGCCGGTTTGCGCCAGACCCTGCAAATCCGGCACGCGTCGGAACATCCCGCTAGCTTCGCGTCTGCCTGCCATTCAAAAGAGCTTCCGTTAGCGTGATCTCGGTATAGAGCGCTCTGGCGGTGTGATCGTTGATTTCGCCGCGGCGAAGCATGCCCCGCACGGCGTCGCGCTCGGCTGCGATCCCGGCGAGCCGCAGATCGATCTCCAGCCTTCCCGCCTGACGCACTTCCGCACGCGCCTCATCCGCTTCGTCGGACGCGGCGATGCGCCGCTGATAGGCCGCGACAATGCCATTGGCAGCGGCAAGCCTTGCGCCGGGTATATCGCCCTCCTCCTCGTCCGTCTGCGCGAGGCTCTCCAGATGGGCGATCGCCGCCTTCGCGGCGCCGACCCGCGCCATACGTTCCTCGGCATCGCCGGCATCTTCTCCCGGCTCCACCAACCCGCGCGCGATCACCGGCAGGGCAAGGCTGGCAATCACCAGCGAGCAGATGATGACGCCGGCGGCGAGGAAGATGACCAGGTCGCGCGCTGGGAATGGCGATCCGTCCTGCAGGGCTTGCGGCAGCGACAATATGCCGGCCAGCGTAATGGCGCCGCGTACGCCCGCGACCGACCCCGCCAGCCGCACGCGCAGGCCGAACGGCTCGGCCTCACGCTTGCCGAACCGGGCCGCGAGGCCCGCCGTGATGTCGCCGATCCAGATCCATACGAAGCGGAGCGCGATGAGGCAAAGCGTCAGCGCCACCACAGTCAGCACAGGCTGGACGATGGGATACTGGCCGGTGAGTTCCGGCGGCACCTTGCGGATGATTTCGGGAAGCTGCAGGCCGAGCACGATGAACAGCGCACCGTTGAAGACAAAGGAAAACGTCGTCCACAACGAGATTGTCTGCATACGCGCCGAGACGCCGAGGAAGCGGAATATGCCGGTGCTTCCGGTCAACAGGCCGGCGGTCACGGCGGCCAGGATGCCCGACGCCTCGAAATGCTCGGCGGCGAGATAGGCGACGAAGGGAAGCAGGATGGTGATCAGCACCTGCGCCTCGGCCGGCACGCCGCCGATGCGGTTCAAGAGTTGCAGCGCCTTGGCCGCGACGAACAGGGCCGCCACGCCGGCCAGGATGCCGACCGCCACGGCATAGAGAAAGCTCAGCGAGGCGGCCGCGAAGGAAAAACTGCCTGTCAACGCCGCAGCAACGGCAAAGCGGAACATGACGAGACCCGAGGCGTCGTTGAGGAGCGACTCGCCTTCCAGAATGTGCATCAGGCGCGCCGGAACGACACTGCGGTCGACGATCGAGGATACAGCCACCGCGTCGGTCGGCGACAGCACCGCGGCGAGCGCGAAGGCGACGACCAGCGGGATGCTCGGCACCAGCCAGTGCAAGGCATAGCCAAAGCCGACGATCGTGAAGAAGACAAGGCCGATGGCGAGGTCGAGGATCGGCTTGCGCAATGCGATCAGTTCACGCTTGGGGGCGCTGAAAGCGTCGCTGAACAACAGCGGCGGGATAAACACCAGCAAAAACAGCTCGGGATCGATCTCGATATGGATGCCGCGCACCGGCCAGGCAAGGGCAGCACCTATGGCGATCTGCAGGACCGGCAACGGCACCCGTACGAGCCGGACCAGGGCGCCGGAGACAGCGACGAAGACGAGCACGACGAGGACAAAGATGGCGGCTTCCATGGCGCGATTCCGGCTGTTTGGCGAACCATGCGCAATCGCCGGCGCCGCGTCCAGACAGTCTGCCCGCGCAGCGTCGAGGCGGAGGCCGGTGAGTCTTCACAATTGAAAGGCCGGCACCCGGCGTCAGCGCGAGGCTGCCTAGGGGCACCGGGTCGCCGGCCTCCACGCCCACGCCCCCCGGATATCGGCGTGGAAATGAGGAAAGGCTTGCGCAACCCCGTCTGTCCCGATTGCGTCCGCAAGCCCCTGCCCTCCTGAATATCCGAGGATGCTATCGCCTCAACCTCCCGATAGCGCGGGGTTGACAGGCGGCTTTCACCGGCAGCCAGCCTTGCGGCTGAAAGTAGGCTGTGCCACGCTGCGTCACGGCTGGCGGACGGGGGTTCGATCGATGCTGTCACGGATCATGGCACATGCCGAACCGGCCTTCGCGTCGGTAACGGCAGAGGATGCAAGCGTCGCCTATTTCGCGGCGATGGAAGCGTTCGGGGCAACCTATCTGCAGACCCGCCTCTATCGAAGGCCGTCGGCGACGCTGACCTCATCTAGCCATTGGGCGGCAGGCGGCTTCATCACGCGGCTGGCGCCGGCGAACTGGCCGGGCAGCCCGGCCTTCGACTATGTCTGTTTCGAGTGCAATCCCTTGCTCGGCGCGATCCGCGAAAGCCGCACGCGCTATCGCTTCTCCGATTTTGCACCGCGCGACAGTTCGACGTTCGGCGCCTATTGGGAGGCGCTCAGCGAGGCCGGGATCAATGATGCGCTCTGCGCCACCTCCTATGGCGCCGACGGCACGATCGCCTCGCTTCACCTGGGCTTCGACGAGCGTGATTTCACCGCCGAGGAAAGTTTCGCCATCCAGATGACGGGGCTCGTGATCACCGAACGGCTGATGAGTCTGACCACGCCACCGCCCGCCGACACCATTCGGCTGACGGCGCGCGAGCGCGACACACTGGCGCTTGTCGCCGAAGGCAAGACGGATTGGGAAATCTCGGTCATTCTCGGCATTGCCGAGGCGACGGTGCGTTTCCATGTCGACAATGCCAGGCGCAAGCTCGGCGCCGTCAACCGCGCCCAGGCAGTGGCACGGCTGGTGAACCAGCGGCTGATCTGAAGTCCTCAGCAAAGAAAAAAGCCGCCTCAAAAGGCGGCTTTTTTCGATAATTATCAGGCTCTTACAGCGAAGATGTGATCTGCAGCTCGCTAGCGCCGTCGAGCGCGTAGACGTCGTCGCGGAACTGGACGACGCCCGGTCCGGTCGACCAGGCCGACAGATAGAGGAAATGCACCGGCACCGGGTTGGTGACCTGAATCGGCGTGTTCTGGCCGGTCTTGATCGCCGCCTCGAAATGCTGGCGATCCCAGCCGGGTGTGTCGCGCAGGATCCAGGTGACGAGGTCACGCACGTTCTGGACGCGCACGCAGCCCGAGGAATCGAAACGCATCATCTTGCCGAACAGGCTCTGCTGCGGCGTGTCGTGCATGTAGACGCCGTCCGGGCTCGGGAAGTTGATCTTGACCGACGCCATGGCGTTCTCGGAGCCCGGGTCCTGACGGAAACGGTATTTTGCCGCGTCGTCGGTCGACCAGTCGACGTTCATCGGGTCGACTTCGCTGCCATCGGGCGCGAACAGGCGGATATGACTGTTCTTGAGGTAGTTGGGATCCTTCCGCATCAGCGGAATGATGTCCTTGCGTACGATCGAGACCGGCGCGTTCCAATACGGATTGACGATGATCTCGTTGATCTTGGAATTGACGATCGGCGTCTGGCGATCGATCTTGCCGACAATGGCGGTGTGGCGGAGCACGACACGGTCGTTCTCGACCGCCTCTACCTGCGCGGCCGGAATGTCGACCAGCACATAGCGGCTGCCCAACGTGCCGGCCTTTTCCTTCAGCCGCTGCAGATTGGTCTGCAACTGGCCAAGCCTGATCTGCGCCGAAACGTTCATCGCGGCATAGGTGTACTTGCCCATCGAGCCGTCGGCGGGCAGGCCGTGGCGCAACTGGAAGCGCTTGACGGCGGAATCGACATAGGAATCGAAGGCCGTGGAAATACCGGCATTCTGCGACAGGTCGCCCGCGATCATCAGGCGCTTGCGCAACGGCACGACATCCGGGTCATCGACGCCGAGCTGCAGCTTCTTGGTGTCCGGCACCGGCTGCCAGCCACCCTGCACGACGATGTTCTGATACTGCGCGACCGCCTGTTCGGTGAAAGCGACGGTCTGCGGGCTGAAGATCGGCAGCGTCGAAGCCACCTTGCCGCCCTCGCTGGCGCGGGCGTCGAACTGGTCGTCCCAATTGCCGCGGGCCGATGATTTCAGGATATCGCCGATCACGTCCTGCGCATTCGCATGGCCGGCCACCATGGCGGCGGCGAGCGCGGAAGCTCCGGAAAGGAAAAAACGGCGGCTGGTTCTCATGGACGTTCCAGACATTCTTGTAGCATCGATCAAGGGGCAATCCTGCCCGCACTCTAAAATTGGCAATCTTAACAATTAGCCAACCATGTCCGTATCGGGTCGGCCACAAACGCGCGAGGCTCGATACGGGTTCCCTGCGAAAACACGACTTTCGCCACGTTATCACCGGCATCCTCGGTTCCATTGGAATATGGCGGCAACGTGGCCTTGGCCCGCAATTTGCTTCGGCCGCCAGCCCGAAAAGAAAAGACCGGTGCTTTTCGGCACCGGTCCTGACTGGAGGTCGCTGATTTTGCCACGCTTCTGCGGCGCGGCTTGTATTCAGAAATGCCTTACATCCGGTAGGCGATGGTGTCGTTCCAGAAACAGGGCAGAGTGTGATTTCAAACAGCTGCGGCTAACCGTGCAACGAAACTGCTATGTTCAGCGGGCGTAAGGGATTGGCGGCGCATCCAGAGGTATAGCGGCGCGCAGCAGCTTTTCCAGTGCCGCCGACGACTTCTCCAGATAATCAGGCGACCAGGCTGCATAGATTTCCGTCATGGAGAACCCCGCCACCTTGTGGCCCAGTTGCATCGCCGTCTCCCACGGCTGAACGCCTTCACGGCGCAGCCAGCGGGCCACCGTGTGGCGGCAGGAGTAGGCGGTAATCTGCCGATCGAGGTGCGCGCGCCGGAGCGCGGCGCGGAGACCCTTGTTGATGTGACCGACCTTCTGGCCACGAAACATCAGGACGAAGGGCGTAGTTTTGTCCATCGGCTCCAGCACTTCCCGGAGGAAGGGAAGCAGCTTGACCGTAGGACGCCGTTTTGAGGTCTGTTTCCGGCCCTTGGGGTTCAGCTCTATCAAACCGGCTTCAAAATCAATCTGCGGCCACGTCAGGGTGGTTATGGCCTCATTCCGCGCACCGGTCCCGAGCATCAATATCAGGAACAGCCGGATATGGTCGCCAGCGGCGGCATACAGGCGCCGGATTTCCTCGACCTCCATGGGCCGGCCCATCGGCGGCCCCTGCTCCATCGCCGGAACTTCGATGTAAGGCCGGTCGCGGACAATACCGCGCTTCCACGCGCGGTTGATTGCCGCGCGGCCTACCTCCAGCCCACGAACCACCGAATTGTGGCTGAGGCCCTTGGCCGCCAGCCACTCCCTGAATTCTTCCTGCTTGGGTATGTCGCGCAGGTCGGCCACCGTGGCGTCACCCCAGAACTCCAGCCAGTAGCGCAGCAGGATCTTGACCGCCTGCCGCGAGCGCAGCTTTTCGACGTGGCTGGCCTGATACTCTTTCCATAGGCTTTTCAGCGTGACGGTTTCGGAAGACAGGTCGCGGCCGGTCTTCATGCGCTCCGCCGATACGAACTCCAGCAGCTTCGCCTTGGCCTCCTCCTCGTCGGAGGTGCCAAGGCTCACCTTGCGGGTCTGCTTCGCGACCTCGTCGTAAAAGGTGCGGTGCCAGGCGGCACTACCCGGCCGCTTGTCCAGCCAGTAATCGCCCACCTGGAACGCGCGCTTTTGATAACGCGGCATGGTTCATTCACCCGGGGCAGCGCCCGGCCGGGGATACCGGCCGAGCATCATGTCAGCGACATGGATGCCGAGGTAGTGGACCTTGCGCGGTCCGAGTTTTATGGCGGGCACGAGGTTTTGCGCCCGCCAGCGCTTGAGGGTGGACAGGTCCACCTCCACGAAGTGAGCAGCCTGCTCCTCCCCGTACCGGTGGTACGGGTCGATGCCGTGCTTTTCCATAATCGCCTGTCGCACTTGCTGGTACTCCTCATCCACAGGAGCCTCCCAACCTAAAGACCGTATCGGCTGCGGTTGGAACATTAAGAATCATTATCATAATGCCTGCACTAAAGATAGAAGCGAGCCAGTCCCTTTTAAAGAGGTTCACCGCGAAACCGGCCAGCGTAATCAGGAACATTAAGTTTCCGAATGCCTCATACGCATGCCGGACCGTGGGGCCGAACCAGCAATAGAGATAAGGATATCCCCACCACTTGGCCGTCACGTAGTTGATGCACCACGCCAATCCGATGAGCGCAAACCAGATATCCACGTCGCCAATCAGTGCCTTCCTTGCCATTGTTTCCTCCGTTGGGCGCGGCAGCGGGGGCGAGGAGAACGCCGTCGAGGCATCCTCCCCGCTTCACGACCGCGCCAGCTTGACCAGATGTGGCTGACGATGGCGGAGCCCGCACGAAACGCCGCGGTGAAAAGCATCACCAAAAGCTGTGCGTAGGCCCGGATAAAAAGCTCCGCCAATCGCAGCGTGAACTGCGCAAAAAGCTCAATGAGTTTCACGGCGTTCACTCAACCGGGCAGTCGGCCTGCCAAGTCCGGTAATGGGTGGCATCTATCCACTGCTGGTAGGTGCATTGCTTCAGCGGCTCCGGATCGAAGGTGATCCTGGAAAGGACGAAGAACCAGAGCAGGAACAACAGCAGGATTATCCAGAATGCACATCCGATCGTATCGAGCCAATCAGACTCAGGCTCAGTGGTGTAGAACACCTGGGTGATTGACGCGCTCGCATGGGAGGACGAGTTCCCACCATGCGAGCTGTTCGAGATTCGCTGGGACATGATCAGACCCTCACGAATTCACGATGAGCCACGCTACGCATTCCCATCTGCTTGACCTGCTGGAAAACGCCCTCGTACAAGCACCAGGCGTAGCGCTCTTGGTGGACGCCAAGATGGGACTGCACGGTCATCACGTAGATGCCGACCCACTTGCCGCGGTAGATGCCGCTGCCCCAACGCTCAATCCGTTCAAGCCGTGCGCCGTAGATGCCGGTATCGTAGCGATAGTGTGGTTGCCAGACCTTGTAGCAATCAGCCAGCCACTTTGGCGGTCCGTCGCGGTTCTCGATGCGCACCGTCCGGTGCTGGCCAGGCATGATGACTTCTGCCATCACCCGTCGCCCGCTGATGATCGCGGGGAGTCTATATTTTGACATTCTCGCCTCCATCCCCGGCGGTCACTCCGGGCGGAGTGGCTTTGGCGCCGGGTATGGGTGGACGATTGCCTACCAACCGTCGGAGGTTAATGTTACGGCTGTATTTCGTCCGTAATACAGGTTCGATCAATGGCTAGGCTGCCGAGCACACCCAAAGAACCACGCGCTCAGTTCTCAATCGGACTGCCTTCTGACTACGAGAGTCGGAAGGCAGCATTTCTGGACGAATTTGAAGATATTGCTACGGAACGCTATGGTCCGGGAAAGAAGTTCTCCGGCGTCGTAAGGCTGGCACTTGATGAGCTTTGGCGGCGACGAAGCGAAGTCCGCTCAAAGGCATCCGATGCGTTTGAACAGGTCGGCCTGACCGGCCTTTTGCCGATGGCGCTGGACCACAGTTTTTCCCGTCAATTAGTGCGAAGTGAAACGATCTTTCTAGTGATCGACGACTTTTTACCGTGGCTGAGAACAAATGATCATGACCGCGCGCTGGAATATCGTCTTAGCGAGCTTAAACTACCCACGCACATCATTCTTCCAACGCACGACTCGGATCTGGTCGCTACACCTGAACTGTCTGCCGACAACGAGTACGCCGCAAAGAGTCTCCTAAAACACATCGCGTTCGATCCGGACGACAATTACCCGTTGCGAATTCTGGCACATGCCAGGCCCCGATACAGCAAATTGCCCTTCGTTTTGATGACGGACGACACCTGTTACTTTGCGCCCAGTTTTGAGAGCATTCAGGCGAGCACGGCATTCGTTTATGAGGCGGGCAAGGGGCCGGGCTACCTGACATTCTCACGAGAGCTTCACGACTTGTCGGCGACGGATTCGAACCTGTTTTGGAACTGGTACAAGGCCGATAAACCCCGTTAGCCGTGTCGCAGACGCAACAGATGAAATCTAGGATGGTGCAGTTATAGGGCACAATATGGGTCGCAAGCGACCCGAAGTGCCTTGGGCTGCACCGTGCTAGGGTACTCCTGTGGCAATCGCGTACTTCAACCACACGTTCATCAAGAAGAATGCTCAGAAAGAGCCCGGCACCGCCGTTGCCAATCTGAATTACAACACCCGCCGTCAGGCGACCGCCTACATCGGCGCTGGCGGCGGTCTTACCCCAAGCTACGGCCACATCCGTCGACTGCTGGAGGAGCGGGAAAACCGTATCCGCAAGGACGGCCGTGTCATCG
The DNA here is from genome assembly GCF_017306585.1 of Mesorhizobium sp. GTDB lineage: Bacteria > Pseudomonadota > Alphaproteobacteria > Rhizobiales > Rhizobiaceae > Mesorhizobium. The sequence continues at coordinate 9,195 of NZ_JAFKIC010000149.1, forward strand.
AGAAATTCATTATCGCCCTGCCGCGCGAGATGACGATGGAGCAGAGCATCGGGACCGTCCACAAGTTCGGCTTCCGGCTTACCCGTGGTGGCCGGGCGCCCTACTATTTCTCCATCCAGGACTGGAACACCCACAATCCCCATGTCCACTTCGTCCTGCTCGACCAGGACCGGGAGACAGGCAAGACCGTCGCCAAGGCATGGGAACGGAATAGCACCCACCGCTTCAAGCGCCTTTGGCAGGACGTTGCCAACGACGACATGGCGGCGCTTGGGATCGATGCCCGCATTGACTTCGATGCCGCCGAGGCGAAGGCACAGGGGCAAGAGGCTGCCAACGACAACCTTGAGGCCGATCAGGAGCCTGCACCGCTAAGCACCGATACTGAAGTGGAGCCGACTCTTGAATCCGTCGAGGAAGAACCTCTGGAAACAGAGGACGCCGATGACGGCGACGAGGATATGGCCATACTGGAATTGCCGGGCACGCCGCTTGAGAACGTGCTTGAGGCCCACCGTGAACTTGAGACCCTTCAGAATGCCCAGGCTGAGCTGAAGCGGGTCCAGCAGGACTTCTCCCGGGCGGTCCGCGAGTTCGAGACCGCCGCGGTCGAAGCCGGATACGCTCACCGGGTCAACGAGATGGCCAAGCAGGCAATCGGGCCGGCCTATCAGGAATATCAGAACTATCTGAAGGACAACGGCCGGCTAAAGGGTCTGGCGATTGGCATTGGCCGCTGGACGTGGAAGTCGAAGACGCGCCGGCAGGCTGAGGAAGCCGCCCTAAGCCTTCGTGGTCTCCGCTCCAGACAGGAAGAGACCGCCAGGTCCCTCCGCGAACACGAGGACCAGGTGAAGCGCTGGGAGAACGCCAAGGCCGATTACCGGCGCCAGGAGGAGATGCTGAACAATCAGCTCGCCCGTTACAGCAGCGGCAAGAACCAGGACTATGCGGAGAAGCTGTTCAAGGACGCCATTCGCAAGAACATGGAGAAGCTGTCCCTTGAGGAGCTTCGCGACCTCTACGAGCAGGGCGAACTTTCGGAAGCCAAATACCGCCAGATCCTCCACATCGTCGGCGCCATGCACGAGCTGGACGACCTCGACGCGGAGAAGGCGGAGAAGGACCGGAGCGAGGGCTACTGATAAAACTCTACCACCGTTTTACGCCACAGTCGCTTGACCAGCTTAAAGGGCTTTAAGCCGTCAACCTTTGCCCTGCCGGGCACGATGAGGATGCACTGCATAAAGCCCATGGCGGCGATCTGGTCCAGGTTCCGGAGGTTGGTGGGCGTCTCGCTCCGGCCCTGACTGGTACCGTGCTGGCTGGCGCTCTCAGACCGGCCGTAAGAGGTCCGCTTGCCCAGCAGCTTGGATATCCGCTCCAGCCAACCGATCTCGTTCGAGCCGCCATAAACCAGCAGGCTGCACCCGCCAATCAGCGCTTCGGCGTCTTGCTGAAACGCTTCCTTGATGTCCGATTCCGAGAGGTAAGCCACCAGCAGGTTTACGCCGGCCTCACCAAGCTCTCGGTTCACGTCCAAGAGCGCGTTGCATCGTTCAATGGTCTTTGCCTCGTCCACGATCACCCACAGACCCTTCCTTAGCGGGGTGTCGCCGGTGGCGTTGAACATCCTCTTGGCGGAGTTGATCGCGCAGCCGATGAGCAGGCGTACCAGTGCACCTTCACCCGTACCAAGCCCGCACCGGATGAAGACCGCCACCGGAGCGTCGTCTGTAAACACTTGCTCCCATGTGAAAGTGTTGACCAGCAACCCTTCCGCATCGCGATGTTCCGTGATGGCGCGAATAGACGGGCGCAGCCATACCTTCATTTTCTCGAAGTTGGTGGTGATGAAACTACCCTTCTCCCGATCGCCGGCCGACCGGAAAGCGTCCACCGCGGCGGTGATGATCGGATCTTCCACCAGCGCCATCATGGCGAACAGCGCTTCCCGGCTCTCGTTGCTGCTTACCAGCAGATCAACCGCGTGTGGCACTGTGGCTTTGCTGGGCTGTTTGAGCAGCAGGTACTTGATCACCCCGGCGATCATGATCTTGGGGTAGTTGTCGAAGTGGCTGTGTTTCCCATGCTTCGCATCGGCCGCGAGCAGGTCGGCAAACACATCGTTTTGCCGATCGAAATCGTACACATCGTGGATATCGAGGAACGTAACCGGATTGATCCACGCCTCAGTATTGTCTGGATTATCGATGTCGATCACCAGCACCTTATAGCCGAGCTTTTCCAGCGTCGGCCTCGTTCGTTTCAACGTGCCGAGCTTCGGGTCGTACATGACCAGGTCCGGAAGATCCTGACGCCGCCGTTTGATCCTGTTGCCGCCGACTTCCACGGTCTCGGTCACCCAAGGCCGGTTCCGAAGATCCAGCAGGTTGGCGTTGATGGCCTGTGTTTTCCCCTGCCTCTTGTTGGCTACAATCAGTAGGCTGGATGTTTTTGGAAGATAGACCTTCCGCCGTTTTGGGGTGACGCAGGCGAAGAAGCCGCCCGGCTTCAGCATCCCCTGCTCCTTCAGTTCCTTATCGGTTGCAAAAGCGGCATCTCCGTGCGTCGGCTCCTCCTTCTGAGCCGTCATGCTACGGTATATGCCCTTTATTATTGCAATTATTCCGAAGACAATAGTACCCAGAAACCAATCAACCCAATTGATTAGTTTCAAAATGCCTAGAAATAACCGAATAACCGGCATAGTATTTCCCTGTTCAGCTACATCTAAACTGTTTTCTCAACCGGGCGCAAACCCGGCTGAACACCTTTGCGCGCCCTTTCGGAGAGCAAAATGCAACCTGCGAAGAAAATGCCTACGCATGACATTCTGGTCGCCACACCGCTGACCGAGAAGGAGAAGGAGCAGGGCGTAAAGCCCTTCTGGACCAAGATCGGCGCGGCATGGTCGCTGCCCGACGGGAGCGGCTACAGCCTCGTGCTGCAAGCGCTGCCGCTCGATGGCCGGATGGTGATGAAGGTACCCACGGCGAAGGAAGACGACCGGCCTGACCCGCGCGACGACCCTCGCTACGGCCAGTCCGACTACCAGACCCGAAGCAACGGCCGATAAACCCCACCTACGCCGGGTAAAGCCCAGCCTTCGGCTCCTGTCGGCTGCGGGGCGTTGACCCGGACTACGGCGCGGTTTCAGGCGCTGGGAACACCAAGCCCGCAGTGCGGGCTTGGCAGCCCCCTCACCCAAACATCGCGAGCAACCCATGCACACCACCGAGAATCTGTATTCGGCGGTCACGGACCGCATTGTCTCTGAAATCGAAAAGGGAGGTCTCCTGCCATGGCAGAAACCATGGGCCGTCACTCGGTCAAACGGCATCGGCATCATGCCAACCAATGCCGCGACCGGGCGGCCCTATTCGGGCATCAACATCGCCTTGCTGTGGCTTGCGGCGGGCGATCATGGCTATCCAACCCATGGCTGGATGACCTTCCAGCAGGCCCGGCAGCTTGGCGCTTCCGTCCGCAAGGGCGAAAAGGCCACCACTGTCGTCTACACAACCTGGCTTGAGCCCGAGGAGGGAGAGGAAGAAACGCGGAGGCGCCCCATCATGCGGACGTTCTATGTGTTCAACCTCGCCCAAATCGAAAGCCTGCCGCCTGAGTTCTCCGAAACACCTGCCGAAGTGCCGGTAGAATCCAGCTATCAAGAGGCTTTAAAGACCTTGGACGGTAGCGGGGTTAAGGTGGAATATCGGGGCTCTCAGGCCTGTTACGTGCCGTCACGCGACATCATCGTGATGCCATCAGCCGGCGCGTTTAAGTCCGAGGAGGCGTTCTTCCATACTGCCTTCCACGAACTGACCCACGCCACCGGCCACAAAAGCCGGCTGGACCGAGAGTTCGGCAAGCGATTCGGCGACGAGCGCTATGCGTTCGAGGAGCTGGTGGCGGAGTTGGGCAGCGCTTTCCTGTGTGCCCATCACGACATCCAGCCAGGCAACTCCAGCGATGCATCCTACATCGCCGGATGGCTGAAGGTGCTGAAGCAGGATAAGCGGGCCATCTTCACCGCAGCAAGCCACGCTTCAAAAGCGGCGGACTGGGTGCGGGAACAGGCTGCCAAGGCGATCGACTGTCCTGCGGCGCGGGAGATCGAAGCCTCATATTAAGGCGATGACCCCGGTGATGAGCCGGGGTCATTTTTATGCCTATAGATTGACCGAGCCCGGCAGATCGTAAGCGTCGGCGCCGCAGTGGTTTAGAAACGCTGGTCGGCCTCCAGCCATCGCCATGAGGACGTAAGCAGCGCGCAGGTCGGGTAAGCGAGTTTGGCCGCGCAGAACCTTGAGGTTCCCTGTCGCCTCCCGCCAGCAGAACCGGAAACCATCTTCGGTTGTCCCGTCTGCGTGGTGGTAGCGCACTGCCTGGAGGCAAAGGTGTCCCCCGTGTTTGTACTGAATGCTCACTTCGTCGATGATCTGGACGTTGGTCTGACCTGAAGCCATTTTCGTATCTCCAAAGCGGTTTCGCCGGGTGGCGATTTTACTTCCGCCCCAAGATCCTTTTTCAGAGCCTGACTTCAGCCTCTCGATCGCAAATTATTTTTTGGCCAAACCGGTTTTCAGCCGAAATCCCGGCCTTCCCGCACAAACACATCCGCTTCCTTGGCGGCTGCGGTGAAGGCTTTGCGGCCGACGCTGACGGTCTTTTCCTGTTCAAGTACCTGCTTAATGGCTCTCAGCGCCGCGCGGTACTTCGGCCCGGACGTAGTTGGCCATTTTCCGAGCAACAACGAAGCCGCTTGAGCCGTCCGGGTGACGGTCATATAGCGGCCGGTCTGGCTTGTCTCGATTGTAACGGGAACGTCGAAGTCTTCGTCACGCATACTCACCACCCCACAACTCTGGCGAGTCGAACTAGCCAGCGCGGGATTTGTTCCTGCGGCAATGCAATCCACCCATTCCCAATCGACCTGGAGCCGGTCGGCTTCACCAGCAAACGTCTGCGCAAGTTTCAGGGTTGCGTGTGATGCCATGCCTTGAACCCCACCCAAAACACTCCCAGTAGCGCGGCAATTGCTACAAGCCATGCGCCGATCCAAGCCAGATACAAAATCAGCCAGGCGAAGGCGGATAGGACCGCCATGCCGAACACGATGCCGATGGCGAGCGCGAACCAGATCACCGACAAGCGGCCTCCCACCGCTCATTCAGCCGGATCATCTGCTTGTGGGTGTTGCTGCCGTGCCTCACCCCGTCGGCAAAAAACTGAGTTGAATGGAATGGAAGCTCGGCGGCCACCCAGGTGCAGTCATTTCCACTTGTCGGAGAGGCGCTGCAACCCGGCATCATCGGCAGCATCAACAGCGCGGGCAGCATCGTCAGCCCTTTGGGCTTTACGCAACGCGTTGAGAGTTTGGGCTGACTGGACCGACTTCCGGCCGGCGAAAAAGGCCACGATGTTTTCAAACAGCTGGACGACGAGGCCGACGACATCGGGCCAGCCCATTTACTGTCCAGCTGTCGGGCTCACAGTCGAAGGATCGACCAGCTTGGCTTTCACGCTATCGAGGCTGGATTGAACCGGCGCGGTGATGCTGTTCATGCCCGGCACTACGCCCAGGACCGTAACGGTGCCGCCGAGGCCGAAAATGACCACCAGAAGCTTCCAGTTCTCTTTGATGAAATTGATGATCCCCATGTTCTTGTCTTTCCTTATGCAGGAATCAGAACACGAACCAGCTTGGCTGTAAAATGAAAATGGAGGCCGAAGCCTCCACCCCTGTGTTGCACAAAAGGAAATTTGAACAACTGCGTAGTCATACCGGAGAGGTCTTTCCACGCCTCATGAATCTGACACAGCGCTGCTTAGGCGACAAGCTCAAAGTGCGGCAGGTCTTCAAGCGAGTTGTCGTGGAAGTCGTTGTCGCCATCCCAATTCCCGCCCCAGCGCACCGCTACGTCCTCGACCTTGGCGGCGGCGGCGATGACGCCGGCCAGAAAGTCGAACCGCTTGGTGTCCTTCCAGTCAACGGGATACGGAACCGCATCACAGGCGTGGGCGAACCCGTCAGGCTGGCGCAAGTGCTTGCTGCTTTTAATCCCGGTGCCCTTGGCTGCGTTGTCGTTGGCGGCGGCTTGGGTTCGCACAGTCTCCAGGATCATGAAGTCCAGCAGTTGCCAGCTCATGGCGCGACGATAAACGCGCACGAGGTCGGGATGCAGATCTTTCAATCTGGCTTCGCTGATAGGACCGAAAGCGTAGGTCATTTCCGGCGCCATTCCCGAACCTTAAGGGCGATGTTAATGCCCAGATAGACGACGGTCATCACTGAAATGATGTTGTTCCAGGTGATGAGGTAGGTGACCACGCCCAGCGTTGTGTTCCCGGTTACCTTGGCAAGCCATGTCGGTGTGATGACGGCTGCGGTATCGGTGATTAGGGCGTCACGGTCCATTACGCCACCTTCCATATTTTTACCCTGGCGTAAGTCTCGGTCCCAATATTCATCGGATTTCCCAAGTCTGTCGCACCATTGGTTTGCGTCCGGTAGTATTGGAGCGCAAAGGCCTTGGAGCCTGAAATCGTTACAATTCCCGATACTCTCGGGTAGACGCACGGGAAGTTGGCGCCGTTGGCGTTGACGCTCTCTGCCACCGTGGTGCTGTCAGTGATATTCCTGATACGCTCCTTCACCAGGAATCCTGTGCTGGCATTGTAGAATTGCATGCCTTCGGTCTCGAAATAATAGGTTCCAGCGCCCAGAGTAATCTGGTTTGAGGACAGGGAGGCAATCGAGCCATTGTTCCGAACTGTGGTGTTGAGTGTCCGCGTTGTATAGGCGCCGGTAGTGGCGGTCCCGCCGTTGGTGTTTTGCGTCCTTTGGTCCTCGATGATCACGTCCGGCGCCGGAGACGGCGGAGAGACCCATGCGCCATCGCCCCGCCAGTAGGTCGTGGCATCCGCGCTGGCCCCGCTGTTCAGATTACCGACAGGCAGGTTGCCGGTTACGCCGTTGGCAAGGTTGACCTGGTTCCAGGAAGGGCTGTTGCTTGTGCCCTGGTTGGACAGGTAGCGCGTGCTGCTGGTTGACTTACCGAGGAGGCTATAGGTGTTGGTCGCGGAACCGTACAACAGGTCGCCTTGAGCAACCGAGGACTGGTTTGTACCACCACTCGTTGCCCCGAGCGGCGTGGTTATGGAGGCGCTGTTGGCCACCACCCATCGCTGGTTGCTGCTGGCATCTTGAGCGTAGACCAGGTCAACACCGCTGCTGGCGTTGATCACATAATCGCCACCACCCGGCGTCTTGATACGGTTGGCGGCCGAGGAATTCGCGTTCTCGTTTTTTAGCGTGCATTTGTAGGCAGTGCCGTCGTTATTCACGACCAGCTTGATGACCCGCCCCAGCACCCCAGTTGCGATCCCTGTCAGGTTGAAGTCTTCCGTCAGCTTCATGTTGACGACGGCAGCATTGGCGAGGCCAGTAGGGCTGTAGTCGTTGACGTTATGCGACATATCCCCGGCTGGGTTGTCGTCGATCAGCCCGCCAGTTGCAGGCTTCCAGGTGCCGTCGCCGCTCCAGAAGGTGCTGGCACTGGCGTCGTTGCCGCTGTTGAGGTGTGACACCCCGAGGTTACCCGTAACCTCAGAGCCGGAAAGGTCTATGGCAGCGGCGCTCACGACCCCGGATGCGGCTTTGAGTGGGCCTGACAGGCCAGTTGACAGTGTGGTGGTGCTGGTAGCTGTTAGGGTCGTAAAGCCACCCGCGGCCTTGGTCGTTGCTCCGACCGTAGTTCCATTGATCGTTCCACCAGTAATCGCGACCAAACTGGCATCCTGACTGGATATGGTGCCAAGCGTTGGTTTTCCAGTCAGGTCAGAATAGGCGCCCGTAGTCGCAACGGTTGCGAGGCTGGGAGTACCCGACAGGTCTGAATACGCTCCAGTTGTCGCCACTGTTGCAAGTGAAGGCTTGCCGCTCAAATCGGAATAAGCGCCAGTGGTAGCGACCGTGGCCAGGCTAGAAATGTCGGCCTTATCGGCATCGAGAGTGTCAAGCGCGTCCGCCACGCTACTACCGGCTACGCCGCTATCGTTGTCGACCTGTGAGGCATCATAGTCGGAGGTTGTGGCGACCACATCGCCGGTGCGAGTAAACACGCTGGAAACGCCGCCCACTGCGTCTACGCTGACAACGCCGCTTCCATCGATGGCTAGACCATCCCCGATTTTGATGCCGCCAAGTACGCTGCCAGTAGCCGTTGGCAGGGTGTAGGACCCATCGGCCCAGAGGGTATCATTATCGGCATCGGAGGCCTTGGCCAGGAATTGGCCGGTTGTGCCGCCTGCGGGTACTCCAAGCCCGTCGGCTCCATCAGTGCCGTCCGTCCCATCAGCTCCAGGCGCGCCGGTATCGCCTTTATCTCCTTTATCACCCTTTGCACCTTGGGAACCGGCAGCACCTGTCGGTCCAGTAGCTCCAGTGTCACCTGTATCGCCCTTGTCACCCTTGGCGCCAGCCGGACCTGTAGCACCAGTTTCGCCCTGTGGTCCTTCCCAGTAATCCAGGTCATTCCAGGCGGTGGTGCCATCACCCTTCTTCAGCTTGGTGGTGTCAGTCTCATATACCAGCTCCCCAATGAGCAGGACGGGGTTATTGGAGGTCCAGTTAGCGGCAGTATCCTGGGCGGGGACGAGGCGGGTTTTAACGACATTCACATCGGGAGCAATCGTTAGGTTTTAATCATCATGTTCAGCATCATGGCGGGCGGCATATTTTGGCTTGAGCCGTCCCCGGCGCTGGAATTGCTCACCGTAATCCCCGTCGTCGCGGTCTTGGTCACCAGCCGGCTGCCGGTGGTGCCGGTGTCACGCGTCACCGCCGCCCCACTGGGGTTATTGCTGGCAGCTCCAAAGACGGCGTTTGCGTCGTGGGTATGGCCTGGATCAGTCACGGACGCGGTGTGGGTATGCCCATGCATCGCTTCGCTACCTCCGACCGCACCTAAGGTTGTCCCCGTAATACCTGAGACCCCGTTCGTAACCCGGCTGGCCGTCGTGCCACCCATGTTGTCCAATCCGAACACACTGCGGCCTCGTAAATCTGGAAGATTGAATGTCGTGCTCCCATCACCGGCGCCATATGTCGTTGAGATTGCTGTGAACAGGTTCGCGTAATCAGTCCGGCTTTGTGCGGAACCATCGCACAGCAGCCAACCATCCGGTGGCGTCATTCCTGCGAACGGCACAACCACTCCCGCAGGTACAAGCGCCAAAGTCGGAATCTGGCTTAGGTTGAGGGTGCCGGAAAGGGTGCTGAAAGAAGCCCACGGGTTGGCAATCCCCGCAGCCCCCACCGCCACTTGCGCAACGGTATTGTCGATGCCGGTGCCATCCCAATCGACAGTTACCGAGGTGGTGGTGGAATAGCTGGAGGCGGTGATGGTGCCGTACACCATGCCGCCGATGCCGTCGGTCGCGCGGAGACGCCGGCCGACTTCATAAATCGCGGTCTGATTGCCGGTTACCGTGAATTGGGTCGAGCTGACGTAGGTCGGCGTGTGGCCGAGATCGATCCAGCCCGGCGCTTCCCACCAGGCCCGCACGTCCGCCATGATTTGACGGAAAATGTCCGAGATTTGAGACCGATAAGTCCCACCTTCAGGCGCACCGTAAGGAGGCGTTGCGCTGTTACCGGCAGGCGAGCTGGACCAGTTGCGAATGTGGCTTGTCACGCATCAAAGCCCCCTATTGTTGCTGTTTGCGCCGAAACCTGTCAGCGCTCCAAAACCTGAATATTGAGGCGGTAGTTTCCCGCCACGCAGGACAATCTGCAGGGCATCGTTCATGCGGCGCCGGGCAATGGCGTCAGCGACATTGTCGAGAATGCGCCCGCCCGCATATACGCCGAGCCCGGCAGAGGGGCTGTACCCCGAACCGGTCACCGCCGACAGGATGGCAGCAGGGACGCGGCCAACACGGGCAGCAGATTCGCCAATGCCAATGCTACCGGCGCGGCGGAGGGCAGCTTGTTCGGCCGGAGTGCTGCCGCGCGCCGAGGTGGCCACGTTGCGAAGACGGGTGCGAGCCTGGGTTACGCTAGAACCGCCGGCATCCATTGCGTTGGTGATGTTCCGCGCAAGCTTGGAGCGTCGGTAGAGGTCTCGGTAATCGGTTGGAACGTCTGCGCTGTCGGTGAAGGTGTCGATATTGTCCCGGATGCGCGAGCTAAGGGGATCTCCGCCAAGCTGGCTGCGAAACTCATCTAGCTGGTAGGCATTCGTGCCCTTCCGACCGAAATCTTGGAGGTCCTGCAATGCGGCAGGCGCAATCCGGTCGCTGATATTGAACACCGAAGGCTGAACGGCATCGATCGTCGGCTGGGTAAGGCCTTGAGAAACCTGTTCAGGGCTGAAGTCGATGTTCTTGGTCTGATTTTTTGCCAAGACGTAGTCGGCGCGGAGCGATTCCGGCGACGGCGCAGGATTGGTGAAGCCACGGATTCCGTTCAGGGCGGCATTACCAACCTTGCCGCCCGCCAGCGCTCCAAACAGAGAACCGATCGGACGAGCGCCTTCACCGAAGGTCGCAGAAGACAGGTCACCACCAGCTTCGCTCCCAACTCCTCCTGTAAAGCCCGTCAGTACCCCCGGCAGCCCGCCAATAATCCCCGTGGTTGCCCCTGCGGCGCCCCCTTGGGTGAGCCGGCCGGCTTCTGTCTTCGGCTGATAAAGATCGGCCATGAACTGTGTAGCAGGCGCCGACGGTTGACGGGCATTGGGAACCTGTCCTTTGAACAACTGGCCGAGGTCGCTCACATTGGCCATCAGGTCATGGCCCCAGTTGACCGGGTTCAGGGCGTCAGCGATGTTCCCGGCGCCGATACCAACACCGCTGGCGGCACTTTTAGCGACATCCGTACCAACCGAGGGCGCGGCAAACTGCTTTTGCAGAACCGCTTCAATGTCGGCCTGCTTCATGTTGTCCGGGAACTCGGCCACATCGCCGTTGGGGAGCTGGACCTGCATTATTCCAGCCTCCCGGTAGTCGGGTTGAACTTCCAAGTTTTGGCTTGAGCTGTGCCGGTTTGCTGAGCGCCGGGATTCGAAACCACGGAGCCGAAGAACTTCTCATCAAACAGCGGCTTGAGTTTGGCCGTCTCATCATAAAACCCGTCCAAGCTGCCTTGGTCCTTCAGCATACGGCGGGCGATCTTCTCCTCTTCCTTCCGGCGATCGAGAAGCTTGCTGTAGCTGTCTGCAATCCGGTCGATACCGCCCGGCGTGTTCCAAAGGCTCGGCAACGCCGCGAGGAACATGTTCACGTCGCGGTCAGAGCTGGAGCCGCTGCCGGGCGCGCGCATGGCAGGGGCGAGCGCGGAGGTGATGGCGGTGATTTGCTGGGCTTCCGGTACCCCATCGAGGTCAACGCCGAACAGCTGCCCGAATTTCATCCGCGCAACACCCAAGCCGCCCGTCTTGGTGTTGGCGGCAAGTGCCTTGATTTGCTGCACCTGCGGCTCGATTGCGGCAAGCTTGCGGGTCTGGTCAGCGAGAGCGCCAAAGGTGGCGGTATCGGCCGAGGCAACACCTTCAGCCACGGTCTTGCGGCCAGCCAACGGAACCTCTGCGGCTTGCTGTTGCAGGGCAGCGTCAACCTTGCGGTTGCCGGTGGATTGGAACAGAGAAGCGTCAGGTGTCTGCCCGACGGCCGGAGGTGGCATAAGATCGCCATTTTGTTGATTGGCGGCAGATTGGCTCATGGTTGGCGTCGGAAGCGAATTGGAAAGCGCCTGAGCGGCCGGAGGCGGGGAAGCTCCCTGCCCCACCAGCCGGCTCTTCGGATTCCACGCGTACTGACCACTTACAGGGTCCCATGACCCCTGCAAACGCTGGGCGGTAGCGACAACCCCTTGAGCTACCGCTTTGTCATGTGCGCTGGAATTAGGATCGGCCAGGACTACCTGGGCACGGGCAAGATCACCTTCAAACCCCTGGCTTTGAACCCCGTATTGGGCTTCCTGCTGTGCCTTGGCAATTTTCGCCTGGGTGAGTTGGTCGGCCATACCTTGGTCGTGTTGACGGTTCTGCTCATCATTGAAGGCATCGAGCCCATATCCAAACGAGCCATCAAATCCGGCACCCTTGCTGTTGGCAATGAGAATGGCACTCCCCATGCGGCCAAGCGCGTTAAGCAGGGCAGGATTGTTGAGCGTCCGATTTGGTTGCGATTGCGCTTGCTGAGGGTCGGACTGCGGTGTCTGCTGGCCAGTCAATGCGCCAAACCCAAGCTGCTGCTGAGGCATTGCCTGCATCACGCTTTGGTCAAGGATGTTGGAGGCGGAGAACGGCCACATTACAGGAATGCTCCTGCAAGACCGCCAAGGACGCCTCCACCGAGTGTGCCCCAGGGACCGAGGAATGACCCAGCCTGCGCACCTGCCAATGCCCCGCCAAGGCCGCCAGCTATGCCGTTTGAAGCAGGCGTGCCGTTCAGGCTGGAACTGGCAGAATTCTTGAAGTTGGTCGCGCCGGTGCCGTTCAGGCGGGCGATGTAATCGTCAAGCGCGCCGCCGTTTTGGTAATTGTAGCGGTTCACAAGGTCTGTGAGCTGGGCCTGGTTCTGGGTGTCGTAGGTCTGGCCTACACCGGTCAGGGCCTGCAAGTTCGAGAAGTCCATGCCCGCCAGCTGCGGCGCCAACGCGGAGGTCTGCACCTGCCGATTCCGCTCATCACCATAGTTCTGATAGGCAAGGTTCTGGCTGATATTTCCGATCTGACCGGCGAGATTGTTCTGCGCGTCGCTGACAGCGCCTTGCATCGCCCCCGAACCGTAACGCCCTGATTTGCTGAAACTGCCCTGAATCCCCGGCAGCGTTGCCGTCTGGTAGTTTCGCACCAACCCTTGCGTCGCGGCGTCGATAGCGCCTTGCAGGCCGGGGTTGGAATTGAGATAAGCGCCATTCAGCGTGTTGGTGGCGTTGCCCTGGGCAGCCGATTGCAGCGGGCTGCCGTTCAACGCCCGCTGCTGGGTGAGGTCTAGTGCTTGCTGGGTTTGGCTGGAGAGCGGAGCGACGGTGCTGGTGGGATAGTACCCGGCGCCAGACTGATAGAGATTTTGGGCCTGCTGAAGGCTGTCAGTGAGATACGGCTGAACACCAGACCACGGCGTTGTCGTCGTGGTGGTGGTGGACGGGGTTTGTGCTTTGCTTCCCACTCATAGGCGCTTCCGTATGGTTGACGTGACTCGGTCGAAGTCACGGGATTTCAGGATTCTCTCCCATCCCTTCCGACCGGTGCCCTCCACGGATGTACAGCCCTGCGCCTTGCACCATTCACAGACACTATCGATGAACCCGAGCCAGTCCGTCAAACCATCACCGGCCACGTAGACGATGCAGCCAAGTTTCTCATGACGGGTCTGTAGTATTTGAGTCACAGCGACCGCGACCGGCCGAGGGCCATCTACGATGATATAGGCCTGATACTCGCCCTTCAGGAGCCCACCAGCAACGTCCAGCAGGTCTTCCCGGCCATCCTTGCCGACAACCCGCGCCAGGATAGGCGCGATGTCCGGCCACGCTGGCATGACCTGTTCGCGCGGCAGGGAGCGTAATTCCAACATTATGCGAACTCATCGGCCGTCAACATGCCGAGGATGGTGATGGTGTCGTCGCCAAGCTCGTCACTGGCGAGACCGCCGAGGACGAGCGTGCCGGATGCCGTACCGCCACCGCCAGACAGATTGGCGAAGGCGTTGTTGAGCATTGCGAGGCTCTGGGCGAGCAGCTGGATATATGCCGGATCATTCCGGGCCTGTGGACTGACGAAGAGGGTCTGGTTTGCCATGGCTACCTACCCGTATTCCGGTAAGCCAGTTGGATGCCTTGTGCCCGGTTCCAGGGACCGCTAATGACGATGCGAGCGCGGTGGTAGCGGGCATCGATATACATGCCGGCTTCCCCGGTTTCTTCCATCGATACCAACCCGGAAGACACCGGCGCTGCGGTCTGGTTGTCGCGGGTCAGTAGCTCGACCTGAACATTTTCGCAGTCGACCACAGGCACGATGCTGGAAATGTAAGCCCGACCCGTGGGATTGAGACGGATTTCGCCGGTGATGATCTCGGCATCACGCGCAGGCCCCGAGAACGAGCCTGCACGATGGTTTTCATTCACCACGGACAGAACGGTCCGACCACCCATGAAACTCACGCTATCGGTCAGGGAGTCGTTGCTGGGGTCATCGGTCAACTCATCGGTGTCGTCATCGGTCAGCGCCGCTTCGGTGTAGGTGGCGCCGATGGCTTCAACGAATTGCTCGACAAAGCCGAACCGATTTGCCTGCCAGTTGTAAATCAGGATGCTGTCGCAGATACCGGCGCCGTCGACGGAGGGGAACGCCCACATCACCTGCTTGCGCCGGGGATTCACCACCGTCTGCATCTTGTGAATGTTGGAAAAGTCGCAGCGCTGGCGGAACCACTCATCAATCTTTTCATGACCGATCGGCTGAGAGCTGACCCCGTTGTAGATGTTGAACCCGTCTTCGCCCCAGTAGAAGACCAGGTTGGAGTAGCTTGCTACGCTCCCAGCTACGCGGGTGCCCTTGTTGGGTTCTGACAGGGTGAAGGTGAAGATCGCGGCCGGCCCGACGTAGTCCAACCGGAAGATGCCGCCTGTCAGGAAGAGAATCGCGCTGTTCTGTGATCCCACCACAGCAGTGCAGGAACCATATCCGGGAGTGTCCTGATTATCGGCCTGCGTGGAAACATTGGGCGTCCAGGTCGTGATGTCATCCAGCCCCGACCACCACACCCGGAAGCTCCGGGTGCCATCAACTTCGTCGAAGGTGCTAACCGCCATCAGGAAGTTATTGACGACGCTCAGGTATTTCGCCCGTGGGGGGCTTCCGGCCAGATCGTCAAAGTTGGTGCTTGACGCCATGTCAAAGACTTGCATGACATCGTTGTAGTTGGTGGCGACGACGAAGTTGCCGTACTGGGCGAAGCGCCAGCGGTTGTCGTCAGTGGTCGAATACCCACCGGATTCACGGGTAACGTCCGACCAATCACCGTCTACAAGCTGAAAGAGCTTGTCAGCCGTTCCCGCAAACGTGTGAGGCAGCCCGGAGCTGTCGATATAAGCGAATACCCCCAGGCATTCGCCGGGCAGCGCACTCGTCTCCTCGTGAATCTCTTCAATCGACGTGTAATCGTCACCTATCGGAACGACGTTGCGGATGGAGTAGACGCCGGGATTGTTCAGCGGCCCCTTGTCAGGCAGCCACTCCCCGAACTTCTGTACCGGCGTGAGCTGAAATCCCAAGTCACGGGTTCCCCCGCCTGGTTCGCATCTGGGGCGTCCGGCCGAGTTTCTTGGCGGCTTTCTTACCCTGCAATTCGGCGATGAACTGCTGGTAATTGCCCTCAATCTCAGCGCGGCGGTCGGCGTCCTGCAGAAAGCTCAGCATGAACATCAGTGAGCCGTAGACGTAGAGGAAAGGGTATTCCGTCAGGAGCCAGTTTGTGTCAGATGGCTGGGTAAGCGGCGTGACCTTGGCGTCATAGACCACCTCGAGCGGAAAGGCCCCGCTCGGGGTCGGTCCCAGCTTCAGCTTGTTGCCGGGATAGAGGGCAGCCAGGTATGGCGTATCCTGACCGCAGTAACCGGCATCACGAAGGGCTTGCAGGCTGACCAGTTGCACCGGCCCGACGCCGGTCAGATACAAGCTCACCACCTCCTTGAAATCCGCCGGCAGGTCGATGGCATCGACGCCTTGGGCGGTGGTGACGGTGGCGGCGTTCTCGGCAAAATAGTTATCCTCGCTACCGTTGTAGCGGGCTTCAAACATGGCGATGGCATCGGCAATCTGGTTGTCCAGGCCGGAGCGCGCCAGGTACCCATTTGCCACCAAGCTGGATCAGCTCCTCGCGGGTCATATGCTTCATCACCAGCTCTCGGATACGCAGCATGGCGGGGCGCAGGCCGGTTTCGCACAGCATAGAGACGACCAGCTTCATCCGTAGTTGGGCTTGGTTGAGGGTCATGGCGCCGATCATGTTGGTGCTGCCGGCCAAGGCTTCGGCGTCGAGGCCGGTGGTTTCGCCCGACAGGCCGGTCTTTTGCTCGGCCATCTGATCGATGGCTTCCAGCACGCCAAGACTCTGTGCCGCCATGAACGGCACGCTGACCGCTTCAGTCACCGGATTGCCGGTGCGCTTCAGTATCGTCATGCCAATACGGGATTGGCTCAAAACCTCCGGGTTGGAGACGTTGGTCACATCGACCGCCAGGCCGGGATTGTTGGACAGGTACAGGTTGTCCAGCGTCTGGCGCAGGATGGCGGTTTTAATCTTCTGTGTTTCCGCCACCAGTTCGGACAAAGCCAAGCCCTGGTGGCTGTGCGGCACGACGTAGCCGGTGCAGGCAATCAGCGCGTGACGTTGCTGCCCTCCCAGTAGTCGATGACGTTGAACATGTCGGTGTCGGTGGGCTGGACAAACCAGATCGAGGCAGGATCACCCCAGCCGAGGTCCCAGAAGGTCCACACCCGCTTGGCCGGGTCATGCGGCACCATGGTGATACGGCTGAGCTTGGCGGCGTCCTGCATCTCCTTTTGGAAGAACGCGCCTTCAGCAAAGGATCTGCAGTTGCCTTCCCAGACGTTGTCATAGGCCACCGGGTCAGTGAGCCGCATATGCTCCCGTTCGGCGTCGAGAGCCTTGGAGCGCCACGGGTTATCGGAGAAGTTGACCTTGACCACGAGAGCGCCGGGCGGCGGGTTGACCACGAAGCGCTGGTAGGTCGGCGCGTCTTCAACGTCCGGGTTGAAGCTGACCCAGATTTCCGAGCCTTCCTTACGGACAGTCGGGGTAAGGTTCTTCCAGCTGGCTTCCGAAACGTTCTGGGCTTCCTCCACCCAAACGATGTCGGCGCCTTCCAGAGACTTGATTGCAGCGGCGTCCTGCTTGGACAGGCCCTTGAAAATGAACTCGGTGCCGAGCGCATTGTAGATGCGGTACTTCTCGACCGTGTACGGCAGCTTGTAGTGGTCGATGCGTGACGCCAGCAGGTGATGCACGCTCTCTTCGATGCTGTTCTGGAATTCGCGGGCGCAGACGATACGGAGCGGCTTGCGGGCGCCGAGGTGGACAAGGGCGTCGGCGAAGGACCAGGACTTGGCCCCGTCACGCCCGCCATAGAAGACCTTAAAGCGATGAGGCTCAAAGAGCCCGGCGAACTTCTCCGGTAGCTCCACCTGGTTCAAACATGGGAACTTCCGTTGCGCTTGGCGCGCTTACGCCGCCACGCTGCGGCGCGGGCATCGTGCTTGCCCTTTCGCTCGACAGGAGCTTCGGCGTTGGTCCGACCTTCAGCCTGTAACCGCAGGGCATACCGCAGCTTCGGGCTCTTCGGCGCCTTGCCGGACTTACGGTGCTTGGCCAACCCCATGCTCACGCATTGGAGCTTTCCTTGGGAATGAGATAGCGGACATCGCCGATCTCAATGACGACATATAGCCCATCGCTAATTGCGAGCTCTACTTCGGACGGGTCAACGACAGTCCACATCAGCCACCGGCGCTTTCCTTCGGCCGGACCAGAACGACCCGCAACTCACCCTGCACCTGCACCGGGTTATCGGCATCGCCGGCCAGTGTGGTTTTGTCGCCATACACCTTCGGCTTCTCTTTACCGGCTTGCCACTTCTCGGCTTCGATCGCCACACGGGCAGCACTGGGGTCGATCTCAGCGCTCAGCAGCTTGGACACGATGCTGTCGATACGAGCAGATCGCCAGTCGGCCCGGTCTTCGCGTGCGCGGGCGTAGTTGTTGGCGAAGGCTTCGTCTTCCTTCAGCCACTCATAGATGCGCCAACGAGGCGGATATCCGTCGAGCTTGCCTATGACGTGGAGGTTCTGGCCTTCAGCAACCAGGTCGCAGATGGTATCGGCGACAGTCTTGTCGAAGGGCCAGGAGGAAGGTCCGGCCATGCTGGAATCATGATTCAAGCCGGGCTGGCTGGCAACAAAAAAGGCCCCGAAGGGCCTTCCTGTTCGAGTTACTGTGGCAGTTGGAGGTCTTTGGGTCCGGCGTCCTTCATGGCCTTTTCACCCAATTTGCAGATTGCGTCCCGCATCGCGTATTGAGCGTTACGCTCACGGGTTGTCGCACTACTGTCACTAAAGGTCGCCTCAAGCCCATTTAGCTTGCCGTCCTTCCCTTTGAACCTCACTTCGAGATAAGCGGACTCCTTGGAGGAATTGTCGACCGGTTCGTTCTGCTTCCAGTACCATTTCGTAAACACACCCCAGCCATACTCCTTACCTTCTGCATACTTCCCATAGCTTGAAACGAATTCGTCGAGCACGGATTTGAATTCAGGCTGGCCACCTTGTCTGTAACCCCGGCTTATTGTGAAATATCCCAGCCCGTTCCCGAAAACCTCCGAAGTGTAATTGATCTTAATCATCTCGTTGTATGCGTCTGTTGACTTTTCATACATCTGAAAGCCAAGAAACTCGTTGCCGATCAGATTGACCCCCCGCTCCACGTCCGAACAAGTGACAATCCGACTTTGCGCAGATTCGCTCAGCTTGTAGCCTTGGCCGGTGAGAAACTGTTCCACTTCAGCGGGTTTCATTCCAGCTTTCAGACCACCCAAAAACTGGAGCTTGGACGCGTTGGGTGAGAGAGCCGCGTATGATTGCAGCGGGACCTGAACATTGATTTTGTCGGCGGCCTTCGCGCCGAAAGATGCCAAAGTCAGCACAACAGTAACTATCGAAATCAGATTTCGCACTTTGTTTCCCCCAATTTAAACCCGGCCCGACTTTTGCTTTGGCGCTCACCCGGTTGTCAATGTCAATTTCAGGTTTCTGGCGCCGTCGTCCGCCCGCAGATCGTCACCAGCGCCTTCGAGCCGAAGGATGCCCGCGGCGAGTACATCACCTTGTAATCCTTGGTGGCTGGCAGCGGCCCGAACCACGACTGATGGGGAGGACCGTCAACTTCCGGCACGTCGAGGGACGGGGTCCGCTCCTCTTGGTCAAACGCCTCCGCGAAGCCGTCTTGGCCGATGGTGACCATCTGCACACCGAGGTAGGCGCCTTCCTTGAGGCGAACCGTGAAAACCGTGGCATCGCCAAAGTAAGAGCCGCAACCGGTTTCCTTATCCAGCTTCACTTTGACTTCCCGGAAGTCGTTGGGGCCAGCGTTGCCGCCAGCCCCGACCAGGAATGCCCAGCTTATTGCGACCACTGCGCAAAGAGATATCCGACGCATTGCGCCCCACTGGCAACCGGTTGCGATCGTTAAAGCACGCAAGAATGATTATGCTGGACCTTACTTAACCTGGATAAGGTTTTGTTGCGACAGGCCGCCCGTCGTATCACAGGTCGTTATGTGGAGCGTCGCGCCGTTGTTCAGGATGGCGTAGGTGCAGGTGTGATGAAAGTTGAGTTGCGGCACGTTCAGCTCGAACTGGCTGTCACCAACGGATTTCCACCGCCCTTCGTATCTACCTCCGCTTTCCGTCCACATGGCGTAGTTATCGGCAAGCAGCGTGACCATGTACCCGCGCATACTCTGCCAACGGCCATAAAGCGGGTTGTCGGCCCTAGCCGCCGTGGGGAGCGCAAGTACGGCCACCCCGAGAATCGTCATTAACTGCCTTCGCATTTGGTGAGTTCTCCGGTGAGAGGAATGGTGGGGACGGCCCCCCGGGAAACCCCGGCATCCCCGAACCAACGCCTATCAGAAATCACGAGTTTTGACGGCGCTCGCTCACCACCCAAAACGCAAAGCTGGAAGCCAAAACAAGCTCAAAAAGGCCGATCTGATCACCATCTATGCCTCTTTGTGCCCCGTTAAAGAAATAGTCACCGTATTGCAAAACTCGTAACTTATGCGGACATGGAACACACTGCCATAAAAGCGCGTATACTCTTGCCATCGTCGGGCCGGACAGGAGCGATGATTTACGGGTACGCAAGGGTTTCTACCGAGGGCCAGGATTTGGCCGACCAGCTCGAAAAGCTGGGGAGAGCCGGTTGCGGCCGAATCTTCCACGAGAAACGCAGCGGGAAGAACGCCGACCGGCCGGAGCTTCAGGCGATGCTCGATACCCTTCAGCCAGGCGATACCGTGCTGGCGACGGTGACGGACCGCATTGCACGCGACCCTCTCGACATGCTCACCATTATGCGAACCGTGAAGGCAAAGGGCGCCGGCCTGCGGTTGCTGGAGGAGCCCTTCATCGACACCACCTCCGAGATGGCGGATCTCATCCTGTACGTGGTCGGCTGGGCTGCACAGTGGCAGCGCCGGAACATCCTGCGATGCACCGCGATAGGCCGGGAGCGCGCCAAGGCCAGAGGCGTCAAGTTCGGCCGGAAGCCGAAGCTTGACGCTCCTCAGCAGGCGGCTGCCCTCGCCCGGCTTGCCGGTGGTGACAGCGCACGCGAAGTTGCTTCCGCGTTCGGCGTAAGCGAGAGCACGATCGGCAGGATCGTCAGCCGCCCAGCGCCTTGAAAAAGAACGCGGTGACACCGAGCCCAAACAGGGTGACCAGCACGTTCTGCACCGGCGCGAGGAGAGGATTAGGGTCCGTACCAGGACTGAACATCGCAATTGCGATCGCGGCGGCGCCGCAAAACAGCGTCAAGACGAGGCACGCACGGATAAGGTTGGGATTGTCGTTCATCAGGCTCCACTTTCTGGTCGGAGAAGCCTGATCGAGCAGGAACTTTCCCCGACCGCTTTAACGGTCGTTCGAAGTTCCTGGTCGCCCCCTATCTTGCCATAATGCCGGTCAAAAAACCGGTCCAATTAATAGCGCCAGAAATGATTGTACAGTGAATAGCATGGTCTCGCCGCATCGCCTCGATAGGGGAAGGAGGCAGCACAGCGCGGGCAGAACCCGAAGCACGAATCTAGGCGCGGAGTTTGGAATTAACAAGCCCCCGATTTTAACGAGTTGGGCTTGAACGCGGGGCAGAGGCGATCTATTTCGTCGGTGGGGCCAATGCTACAAACCGCGGGTCGGCCCGCGTGCCACCCGTTGTGCTATGTGATCTTTGCGCTGTTGATTGACCTGAAGCTGTTCTGACCCTGAAGCTGTTGTTGTCTCGAAGCTGTATCGTCTCTGAAGCTGCTGTTGTCGCTGAAGCTGATCTCGCTCTGTAGCTGAATCAAAAATCTCCAGAAATTGAACTACATCGCAGGCCGGGACCAGCGGTGGCCACCGCCCCACGGCCAGATTTCGAAATCGCAATCCCCATCAACAACAGGGTTTTGCAGGCGCCTAACAGACCCGGAATCAGGGGGCCAGAGATGGTTTCTTTCCGGATTTCGATCGAGGTCCAGCTTTCGGAACGCACTATTAAGACGTTGCTTTACGTCGCGGTGCTTCTGATCCGCTGGTACTTCGGTCACTGAACCGTCGCGAGACGATACAATGGGCCAGGATGCCGCATTGGCATCCTGTTTCCATTTCTGGCTAGTGCGTCAGCCACCAGACCACGGCGATAACCACCCACACCACCAGGAACGCAATCACACATTCCTTGTCGGTTGGCCCGTCAGCGCTGGTCCAGCCGGTCTCCGGGCTTTTGTGGTTCCAGTGGTTCACTGCTTCCGCGCGTTCTTTTTGTAGCGCGCCGGATAACCATGCATGACGCGCCGGTAGGCAAGATGAAACCTCGCGACCTTCTTTCCGAATGCTTCGGGAGCGAGTAGGAAGTAGCAACCGAGATACCAGATGATAAATTCCATCACCGCCCTCCCCGCGCACGCTTGCGGCGGTCTTTCGGCCATTTGCCGGTCCAGTAGTGGACACGGTGGGTGCCGTGACCAGAGCGGTTGCGCTGCTCGAAATGGCCGCGCGGATTATTGGCATCGAACAAGTAACCCTTGCGGCGCAGCCGGGTCATGAGCTTGTGGGCATCGGTTGTGCCCAACTGCACGATGGTCCAGGCGTCGATGACGCCATGCTTGACAAGGTGGTCGATGACACGGGCCTGAATACGGGCTTGACTAGGTGTTTCGGAGGGCGGCGCTGGTTTGCGGAAGAAGCTGGGGAAGCGCATCTATTTGCCCTCCGCATTACAAATCTGCGTACCGCTGGCGTCGAGCCGGGGCGTGATGCCACTCCAGGCGTTGCCCAGGTATTGGCAGCCTGTCCCGGCATCAGTCAGTAGCGCCAAGCCAGATAACCCATTTTTCGGGTCGGTCTCATCCTTAGGCGAATGCCCTACGATTATGCTTGCGACAATCAATGCGGCACTCACAATCCAAAGAGCGCAGCAGAGTTTTAGAAGGGGATGCATTACTCGACCTCCCCGAGGCCGTGGCCTTCTTCAACGTCGATTTCGACAATTGCACGTACACCGGCAAGAGCTGCTTCCCGTGCTTCCTCGTGCGTGCGGTATCCATAACCCAGGCACCAGTCTCCCTCGGAGACCTTATCATAAACCGGCGCGAAGCATCTTATGCGCTTGGGCTCTTTCCATTCGGCTACGAGGTCGTAATCGTCCTCTCCAAACGCGTTAATCGACCCGTCAACACGATACCATCGATAGTTCCCGTCTTCATCGTAGACCAGGATAGGCTTTTTATCTTTGTAGAAAGGGCTGGGCGTCACCGACGCCACAAAAACCCTCTTCCCATCACGTGTCTTGTAAAAGTTGCCAGCTTCAATCTCGAATTTCTTTGGCTCCATATCCCTCGCTTTCTCTTAGATGACACTCACGCCCAGCGCGGCGATGACCGCACCAGCCACAAACAGGACCGCCGCGCGTATGAGGGCGCCGCGGTTTTCCCAGTACCAGTCCGCCAACAGGTCGGCTGCCGTGGGCTTGAGCGCCAGCGGCTCATTCATAGTAAAATACGCATTCATGGTTGTTCTCCTTTTGTTTAGTCAACGCTCTCACAATACTTTATAGCTGTAAATACATTTATTACACTATTTTATATTGACGGCGTATAGCCATTTAGTAATATTATTACACAACAAAAGGAGATGAACATGCAAAACAACTTCGGTCACGTGACCGCGGTGGTCCCGGCTGCATTGCTGCCGGGCCGCCAGTACCAGACCGGCGAGCGCATAAAGGCGCTCGTGAAAGAGATTGACGAGCTGAGCGCCATCATGACGCCATGGGGCCTCAAGGACGCCCTCCGCCAGCTCGGATACGATGTTGACGCCTGCCCGGACACTTTGCGCCGGCGCGGTGTGGACGCCTAAGACAAACCAACGAAACGTAATGAAATGAACCTGAATGATGCATTCCCGTCGAACTATCTGAAATCCGACGACCTGAAAGGCCGCGAGGTCAAAGTGACCATTGCCGACTACAAAATGGAAAAGCTGGGCGACGACGACAAGCTGGTCCTGTTCTTCGAGGGCAAGGACAAGGGCATGGTCTGCAACAAGACCAACGCCAACCGTATCGCGCTGTTCTACGGCTCCGACCTGGATGCGTGGAAGGGGAAGGAAATCCTGCTCGGCACCGAGTTGGTGGATTTCCAAGGCAAGAGCACGCTCGCTCTGCGGGTTAAGGGCGGCGCCAAGCCTTCGGCCAATGAGAGCGCGCCGTTTGACGACGAGCCGGGCTTCTAGTGTCTGAACTGGACGACATCAGAGACAAGTGGATCGCCGCGGAACAGGCTGCCTACGATGCCTGGACCGCGGTGAGCCGCACGCCGCTTTGGAAGGAGCATCGCCATCTCCGCAAAAAGGCGAAGGAGGCGAAAGAGCGGTTCAGAGCTGCATGGATCGCCAGCCAATCAACCAACGAAAGCCTACAACATGAAGAAACCGTCCAAGGGTAAGCTGCTGCTGCCCCGGATCCTGCAGATCAAGATGGCCGCACACCCTGATATCGCCGCCAACATGGAGACCGTCGCAACATCGATCGGACTGACCTCTGCCACCGAGGTTGTCAAAGTCGCGCTGCATCGAATGGCACAAGATATCCAGCGTGAATCCGCCGACTGGCCACGCCGCTTGGCTGACTAGATGACTCGACTCACCTCAAAATGAGTCGCCGTTGCGGTGCACAAAGCCTGTAAATGCACAAGAAAATGGGATTTTCCACAGGATGTTTTTCCTATTGTATGAACACAACAAGAACATCAGACCCATTTCCCATAGATACCGGGTTGGATGACATTGTAAATTCCGGGTTCGCTGCTATATACCGATGAAACTCACGGAGGGTTTCAACGATGAACGCGGCCCGCGAAAACGCCCTTAAGCTGCGAGAGGAACTGAAGGCTAAACTGGCCGAGGTCGAGACTTACCTCGCCCTGGAGGAGAAATTTGCGTCTTTAAGCGAGACGAATGCAGAACATGGCACCCTGAGGAACCTCAGGATCGTCGGAACTGGCAGCCGAAGGATGCTACAGCTTGATGACGATACGGATACGAAGCGGAAGAGGAATATTCCGAAGGACGTGATGGAGAAGGAAGTCAGGAGCCTCATCACCGAAGCCCACAAGCGGCCGATGACCCGCACCGAGCTGGTCGAGGCGTTGGAACTTAAGGGCGTCCCGGTGGCAGGAGCCGACCCGAGCAAGGCCCTTGGCACCATCCTTTGGCGGATGGGTGACAAGTTCATCAACATCAAGGGGTTCGGCTACTGG
The DNA here is from genome assembly GCF_017306585.1 of Mesorhizobium sp. GTDB lineage: Bacteria > Pseudomonadota > Alphaproteobacteria > Rhizobiales > Rhizobiaceae > Mesorhizobium. The sequence continues at coordinate 33,810 of NZ_JAFKIC010000149.1, forward strand.
CCGAGGGACCTTGAATACGAACCGGCGGGGTATAGGCCGCCCGACAATGAACCTCCATCCGGGGACCAAAGCCTTCCCGGAGTTTTCTCGTAACGGAGCCCACATGGCGTACCGGCCGATTGTCATCCAGGGTGTGACGTATACGCTGTCGCACCTCAATCCGTTCGTGATGGACGTGACGCCGACGACGCCGGGTGCGCCGACGTACAAGGTTCATGTGTCCTTTGGTCCCCATACGTTCTCGCGAGAGTGGTTGGTCACTGACACGCCCGACTACCGGGTGCAGGAGCAGAACGGGGACCTCAGGTGCTTTTGCACCACCCGCCATGGCCTGTCCGCCCACCTGCCCGGGATGATCCAGGCCTCCGCCCAGGGCAAGGCCCACTTCTCCCTCAAGGACAACTACCTGGTGTTCCGCAACGTGCCCGGGTGCACCGGTCCCTACACGGCCTTCTTCTCCCTCAAGAAGGCCCGCAACACCCAGTACGATGCGGTGATGTTCATCCAGAGCGCCTACGAGAAGCCTGCCCTCCCCAAGAACCTCCAGTCGATCGGCATGCCGACCCTGGTGTCCAAGGTGGTCAGGGGGGAGGCTATCAGGCGTCCCCGTAGGCGTTAGGTGTGGGTGGATAAGAAAATAGCCCCCGCAGGAGCTATCTTCTGGCCCGAAGGCCTGTACGAGAGTCCTCTTACGTCTGCGCTCCGCAGAACCATTGCTGGCAGGTTCGCTGTTTCTCACTCGTCAGCAGCTGGTGTGCATATAGTACTTCCCAGGTACCCTGGCAAGCACCATGTACACGCAAGTGGTTAAGGACCGCTGTACGGTACGTCCCCACCCTAGTGGCTAGCCTCTATCCCTGTACACGCTCATTGGGACGTAAAAAGGGCCACTACGTCCTCAACTGACCTCGCAACCACGTACGTGCCTCCGGTGCGCTCCAAGCCCTGTTTAAAGGCTTTCTGGTGTTCTGAGAGCACTCCCACCCCAGATTTCACCTCCAAACCTACGTACCGCCCTCCTATGCACACCAGGATGTCTGGTGCCCCGTGCTTATACCCAGTCCCTACCGGTCGCCTGTAGATCCCCTTGCGAGCATCGTATACGCCCCCGTTGTTCTGCCTGTTGTACCAGCAGCGCCCTTGGCGCTCCATCAGGTCCAGGTAGGTGCATATGGCCTTGAGTACGCGGCCCTCTGGTGTGGTCGCTATCCCCCCAGCTTTCCCTTGGTTGATTCGATCAGCTCACGCTGCGTCCCATACTTGGCCTCCCACGGGCGCATCCCCATCAGGTGGATAGCGTTGCCACTGGTCTGGTGGTGAGCCTCGCACAGCGGGATGGTGTCGTAGTGACTCGCCTTCTGCCCCATACCCCGGTACCGTGCTCCAATAGCGTGGTGGACAGTCACCCTCCCCGCACACTCGTGTCCCCACTTGTCACCCAGGACACACTCCAGTGCGGCCACCCTGCTTAGATGGACCCGTTCTGCGGAAGTGGTGGGTTTCTTACCGATGGTCGGGGCAGTTTGCAGATGTTTGCAAGCGACCAGGTACCGCTACACGGCCTGTATTGACCGCGGCGTGTCCGTGTTCACCGATTGCGGCCAGGTATTGAGCCTTGCGCTCGTTCGCTGTCGCGAAATATAGCGCCGCCTTGCCTTCGAACCCTCCGGGGATCACTCCGTTCAGCCACGCAGTGGTCAGGAGCTGGCCGAACGTCTTGCGCCGGTTCTCTGCCAAGCCCGACCCTACCAGCTCCAGCACCACATCAGCCCAGCTACATGGCCACGCTCCTGCCGGTAGCGGCTTGCCCATCAACCCTCGCCACCAGATATCGGCATCATTCTCGGCCTGTTTGACGTGTTCGGGCCGCCGATCGCCGGAGCCGGTACCCGCTGGGCGGCAGCCAAGCTCACGGAGCTGGTCCATGAACTCGCCTTCACTCGGCCATTTCTGCCACTTCCATGACGCGAATAGGACGCGCATGGCGGTCTGAATGTCGGACCAGGAGTAGCGGCCGACGCTGTTTTGCCAGCTCCGCTCCACGAAGTTCATGTTTTGACCGTCCTTCAACTCCAAAGCGCCGAAGCGACCGGTTAGGGCTTTGAAGAGGGCGGAGATTTTTTGTTCTGCGGTGGTTGGTTCCACGGTCATGTCTTTCGATTGGTTAGAACGGTACGGGTTCGCCGGGCAGCGGAGCGTATGGGTTCACCGCCCGCTCAGGTTCCGGGCTGTCTTCCCAGCGTCGCTGGTTCAGGAAGGTGGTCGGGTGCGGGATGAACTTGCCGCCATCCCGCTTCCATTGCGGGGACGCTTTCCAGCGGTTCAATCCGGCGAAGATGCTGATCGCTTCCTGATCCAGCTTCTGGCTCCGCCATGATGCTGCGGCCTTCGGCTTTCCAACCTTCAGCGGGTAGTCCGACCAGAATTGGAGGAACAGCTGGGACGCCTTGGGGGCTACAGGGGGATTGTTAGATTTAGTATTATCTCTTGTATTATTCTCTTCGGAATTTTCCGAAGGGGGTGCTTCGGCTTTTTCCGAAGGAGTGCTTCGGGATTTTACGAAGGGTTCGGAAAGCGAAATTCGGCGCTCCCAGCGACCACTTTCCAGCCGAACGTGCTCGATGGCTATGTAGCCACTATCGGCCAGTGCCTTAACCCATGCGCTTACCGTAGTATCTTGTACCTTGTAGAGCGTAGCGAAATGAGCGTTGGTGGCGAAACAGTAGCCAAACTTGTCGCTCAGGGCTGAAATCTCGCCATAGAGAAGTTTTGCATTGGGGGCGATGTCCGCATATCGGACGGTGGCGGGTATTACCGCGTAGTAGGAAGGAGATTCCACATTCCAGGACTTTCATTGTTTTTGGCACCCAGGTCATTGGCGGCAAATTGCCGGGAGTGTGGCGCCTGAGAAACCACACCCCTTGAATATGATTCAACTATAGGATTTTAGTCTTGGCAAGAAGATTTGGAGGGGGCGGTGCCAGACGTTTGGAATATTGATCGCTCTTTGCGCGGCAGCTTCATCTTGAATGCTGCAGCCTTGCAGCGCATCTACAGCCACATCGAAAAAGCCACCGGCAAGCCACCTAGTGTCGATGTGACGTTCGCCAACCAGCGAACCGTGTCCGCTGACGGCCTCGACTCCATCCTTGCCGATAGCACAGTCTCCTCAGTCCCTATCGTCAGCGTATCGATAACGAGCAATTTGCTTGAAAAACCCACAATCAGTTTCCGTACGTCGAATTACGACGCTGGGCCGGTCAGCATACGTATAAGCGGCGACCGCGACAAAGCCGTTGCCGCCGAAGAGACGTTGGTCAACGAAGTCCAGTCGACCAAAGCTTGGTACAGCGGCTTAAATTTGATGGGCTACGGATCTGGGCTAGCCTTCTTCTCAATGATCGTCCTAATCACCCTCGCTTTGATCGCCGTGGGCGTCTTTGCTTTCCCAGGGCTCTTCAATCGGTATCCGAGCTTGGCTCTCGTTGTCGTCGCGGCGGGCATGTTTGGTGTGCCACTGCTCTCGCGGCTGTTTTTTCCGGCAATCGTTTATCATTTTGGAGTGGGCGAGCGCCGTTTCACACGCTCCAAGGCACTTTACGGCCTGGTCTTTGGTGCCATTATTCTAGGCATTATCATAAACGTGGCATCTAGCTATATTTCCAACCGGTTTCACATCCAGTGAGTCAATACCGATCCGCGTCGGTCCGCTCCGGGGCCTCGTTCCCCGGCCTCACCCTGTAGTCTTTGAGATCCTTACCCGGCTCGAAATGGGCGCGGAAGGCCTCTTCTGCCTTTTTACCACCCCTGCCCGTCCAGCCTTTTCGCTTGCTGGCAATCCAGTACTTGAACTGCGGTACGGCACGCCGGGCCTTCGCCGGGGTGTCGTCGGCGGGACCGGCCTGCTTAGCTTTCAGTTGAGCCAGGTTCTTTTCAAGCTCTGCAATCTGTTCGGCCAGCTTCCTGTCCCGAACTGCGGTGGCGTCGGCAATCAGCTTTTCCAGCTCATCAACGGTCATGCCGTGCAGGTCGCGGGGTCCAGCCATGCATCCTCTCCAGTGGAGCCGGACGGTAGGCTTAATGGCTATGAGAGTCAAAAACGCGGGGGATTAAAGGTCTTTCGCGGTAAACACCCTAGGCAATACGTATTGCCGCATGTGGATAAATAAATATTAGAAAATGCTTTACAGTATTATATTAGCGGAGCATGATATAATCACAAAAGGAGACAAGACCATGACCGAACAAGTATTTACTTCTGAAGGGAGACAACGCCCTACCCTCAATTTGAAAGGCAAGGCGACAAGCTATGCTGTTGCCGGTGCACCAGAAGGCTCCAAGCTTTACTGGACCGATGCTGAATATGTCCCGGCCAATGCACCGCTGGCTGCGCAAACCGCCTTCGCTGAAACCTTTAAGCCGTTGGGCTGCCTCTTTGGCGTTATTACCGGCGCTACCGCGCTGCGGCTCAACATTGCGCCCGGACTTGCAGGCTACGCCACCCTCACCACGCGGCCGGTCGAAGAAGAAACCATCGCTTCTTCAATCGGCGCAATCGCCCGCGACATGCGCGTAATCGCGGCGCTGGTTTAAGGGAGGGCTCAATGCGTGAAAATCACAATCATCGCCCTTGCCTTGGTGGCTTACGGCGCCATCGCTGACATCACATACACCTACACCCGACAACATGGCTTCGAACGCGGTTGCGCTGCAGGCACCGCTGCGGTCTGGCCGTTGTTCTGGATTTTCATGGTGGGAGGCGAACAATGAAGCAGCCCCTTCCCATCGAAGAGTGCATGGCAAAGGCTGATTGCACCACAACGCTGCAAGCCTATCGAATCCTTGGAAACACTTACAAGGAACGGCATCGGATTAGACAGGCCGGAGGGGTGTACTCCCACGAATTAGGAGGGCATATCATCCCAGCAGATGCCCGCGACCTTCTCGCAGATATCGTGGGAGCGCACGGCTTGGAAGAGGTGCAGGTTGAAACAGATTTTTTCAAGCCATTGACCGGGGAGGCTCTTAGGAATTATCGCACCCAGCGCAATTTACGGCGCGCGGACCGATTAGAAGAGCGCGCGCGCTCTGCCCGCAAGCACGCAGCCGGCCGGGATTTAAAACCTCACGAGCGCGATTTCCTGAGCCTTGGTGAGCCGGTTAAGGTTGGTCATCACTCAGAACGTCGCCACCGGAAGCTCCTAGACCGAGCACAGAAGTCGCTCATCGAGCGCGGTCAATTGCTTTCGAAAGCCGATGGTTTAGAACGCCGGGCAGACTCTCTACGGACGCCTGCGTGCATCAAGGGCGATGCAGCGCGTGACGACGAGCGCATTTGCCAATGGCACCGTCAAAACACAAAGGTGGGCGATTCCGTCAATTGGCTCGGTCAAACCCTCAAAGTCCTGAAAGTTAATCGGGTATCCTTCCGCCTAGAAGTAAGCGCCACGCCGCTCCCCTCGTGCGGCGCATGAGGTTAATGTGGCAAGAGTCCGCCGATCGTTAGAGACGGAGGGTCCAAGTGGGAGCAGACGGCAAAATGGACGTCCATTTGGACATCCCGACGACTGGCTACGCGGGTCGGCT